>CAMDAB010000005.1 GCA_945888475.1 Saprospira grandis DSM 2844
AATCTGCCTGTAAGTGTTGTGCTCGCGCAAGATTTGCTTGGCAAATGGTTCGGCGGCAAAAATCAACCAACTGAAGAGGGGAGAAGCAGCGTTTTCTCAGGAACTGAGTTAAATGGCGTTCGTTATGAGCAATTGCTGCCTTTTGGCAATGAAATTGAGGCCCTTGATGGCGCTACCGATGCTTTCAGGGTTATTTGTGATAATTTTGTTACTACCGAAGACGGTACAGGCGTGGTACATACGGCACCATCTTTCGGAGCAGATGACCGCAAGGCCGCAAGAGCCAATGGTATCGGTGCTTTGACATTGGTTGACAAACAGGGTAAATTCCTCGATTCAGTGGGACCTTTTTCCGGCCGTTTTGTTAAAAATTACAAAGATGAAGCCGATTATAAAACAGTAGATGTTGATATCGTAATTTATCTTAAAGAACATAATCTGGCATTTAACGCCCAAAAATATGCGCACAACTATCCGCATTGCTGGCGTACCGACAAACCGATTCTGTATTATCCGCTCGATTCATGGTTTATCAAAGCTTCGGCAGCTAAAGAGCGCATGTTCGAACTGAACAAAACCATCAACTGGAAACCAAAATCGACCGGAGAGGGACGTTTCGGTGGCTGGTTGGAAAACCTGCAGGATTGGAATCTTTCTCGTTCGCGTTTTTGGGGAATTCCCCTTCCAATCTGGAGAACAGAGGATGGAGCTGAAGAACTTTGTATCGAAAGCGTTGAGCAATTGTACAACGAAATCGAAAAATCGCTGTCCGCTGGTCTGATGGATAAAAATCCATTTGCCGATTTCAAAGCAGGTGATTACAGCAAGGAAAATTATAACAAAATCGATTTGCACAAGCACATTGTTGACGGCATCATTTTGATTGCTCCATCGGGCAAAGCAATGCGCCGCGAGAGCGACCTCATCGATGTTTGGTTCGACTCGGGAGCCATGCCATTTGCACAGTTGCATTACCCATTCGAGAACAAAGAACTGATTGATAATGCCCTGAATGGAAAAGGTGGTGAAGTAGCCTTCCCTGCCGATTTTATTGCAGAAGGCGTAGATCAGACCCGTGGCTGGTTCTATACCCTGCATGCCATTGCTACCATGTGTTTCGACTCGGTATCTTACAAAAATGTAGTTTCGAACGGCTTGGTTTTGGATAAAAATGGCTTGAAGATGTCGAAGCGCTGGGGAAATGCAGTCGATCCTTTCTATTGCATTGGCAAATATGGAGCAGATGCCACACGCTGGTATATGCTTACCAATTCACAGCCCTGGGATAATCTTAAGTTCAGCTGGACCAATATTTATCAGGATGCTGCAGGCAACCGTTACAATACCGATGACAGCAAATTCCGCGACCTGCTCAAGGAAAGCCCAGAGCAATATACACAGATTGAAGGCTACTCCGATGGTATCACCGAAGTTCAGCGCAAACTTTTCGGAACACTTTACAACACTTATATTTTCTTTGCTACCTATGCCAATATCGATCATTTCGACGGCTCGAGCATCAAAGATTTTGATTTCAAAGGCGAGGTTCCACTCGAAAATCGCCCCGAAATCGACCGTTGGATTATCTCATTGCTGAACACTTTGGTTAAAGAAGTGGATGCCGATTATGCCGATTATGAGCCAACGCAGGCTGGACGTAAGGTGGAACATTTTGTCGATAGTCACCTCAGCAACTGGTATGTACGCCTTTGTCGCCGCCGTTTTTGGAAAGGTGGTCAGGATGAAGACAAACTTGCTGCGTATCAAACCTTATATACCTGCCTCATTACACTGAGCAAATTGATGGCACCTATTGCACCTTTCTTCAGCGAGTTTTTATATCGAAATCTGAATGGAGCTGCTAAGGTTGAAAAGCACGATTCGGTACACCTTTCATTCTTCCCCAAGGCGGATGAAAAAGTGATTGATAAAATGCTGGAAGAGCGTATGGATTATGCTCAGCGCATTTCTTCGATGGTTCACTCGCTGCGCCGTGCTCAGAAATTGCGTGTACGTCAGCCGCTGCAAAAGGTACTTTTACCGATTTTGGATGAGCGTTTCGAGGCGCAGGTCGATTCGGTTAAAGATTTAATCCTTTCTGAGGTGAATGTAAAGGAACTGGAGTATGTAAAAGACACCTCGGGCATCATCAAAAAAGGCATTAAACCTAATTTCAAAGCCCTGGGTAAAAAACTGGGTAAACTGATGAAAGCCGCTCAGGACCGCATTGCCGAAATGACGCAGGAAGATATTGCAACAATTGAGAAAAATAATCTGTTTAGTGTTGAGCTTGAAGGGGAAAAAGTAGATTTGAATCTGGATGATGTTGTTATTTCTTCTGAAGACCTCGAAGGATGGCTGGTTGCTAATGATGGCGATTTGACTGTGGCTTTGGATGTGAATCTGACAGATGAATTGAAAGCTGAAGGTGTGGCGCGCGAATTGGTAAACCGTATTCAAAACATCAGAAAAGACAGCGATTTTGAAGTAACCGACCGCGTAAAATTGACTTTGCAGTCGAGTGATTATATTAGTGAGGCTGTGGCAAAATTTAGCACTTATATCTGCAATGAGGTACTTGCAACTGAGTTGAAGGTAGTGGATGCTTCGGACTTTGGTCAGGAGGTAGAACTGGAAGAGGGCGTGATGCTGAAAATTGCGGTGGAGAAGAATTGGTAGCAGGTAATAAGTACTAAGTACTAAGTATCAGGTATCAAGATTTTTCCAAACCATTTAAAAATTAACCACAGAGGGCACAAAGATTTTACACAGAGTTTCACAGAGCACAGCATATTTATTATTTGAAAAATATTCTCATGTCATTGTCTTTAAACGAGTTGTCTTACAGAGTAATAGGATTAGCAATCGAAGTTCATGATACCTTTGGTCCCGGTTTATTGGAAAAAGCTTATCAGGAATGTTTATTTTATAAAATTAACAAAGCTGGCTTTTATGTTGAAAAAGAGAAGCCGATGCCTTTAGTTTATGAAGAAGTTTATTTAGATTGTGGTTACAGAATTGATCTTTTAGTAGAAAATAAGCTTGTAATTGAAGTAAAAAGTGTTGAAGCTCTGAATGACATACATCTGGCACAAACACTTACTTATCAGAAACTTGGAAATTTTAAATTAGGTCTTTTAATAAATTTTAATGTTTTAAAACTGACTGATGGTGTAAAACGAGTTATCAATGGCAACATCAATTGAATAACCGATTCCTTTATGAACTCATAATAATCTTAACAACCTAAAATATTAACTACTCAATTCATAAACTTACTATCCTTTGTGGTGCTCTGTGTATGCCTTTGTGAACTCTGTGGTTAAATGTATCCATATCAATTCTAAATAATTTCGTGGAGGTAATCTCTCCAATCAAAACCATGAAAGTAACAGATCATTTTAAAAAAGCGCAGGGCGAGACCCTCATTTCCTTCGAAATTTTGCCACCACTCAAAGGCGGCGGCATCAAGAGTATTTTCGAAACCTTGGACCCGCTTATGGAGTTCAAACCGCCTTTTATCGATGTGACCTATCACCGACAGGAATACATTTATCAGCGTAAAGAGAGCGGATATTACGAAAAATCGGCAGTACGCAAGCGCCCGGGTACCGTAGGTATTTGTGCATCTATTATGAATCGCTACAAGGTCGATGCTGTTCCGCATCTGATTTGCGGCGGCTTCACCGTGGAAGAAACTGAAAATGCATTGATTGACCTCATGTTTTTGGGCGTTGATAATGTACTTGTGCTACGCGGCGACCCCCAGAAATTCGAGGAAAAATTCGAACCGGAACCGGGAGGACATGCCTTTGCGCTCGATCTTGTAAAACAGGTAAATTCCATGAACGAAGGCAGGTACTTGGATTCAACCATTATGGATGCCGAGCCTTCTTCCTTCTGTATTGGTGTTTCTGGTTATCCAGAAAAACATTTCGAGGCACCCAATCTGGCCAATGATATATACTTCCTGAAAAAGAAAGTCGAAGCCGGCGCACAATATATAGTTACCCAGATGTTTTTCGACAATCAGAAATTTTTCGAATTCGAGAAAATGTGCCGCGATAATGGTATCAATGTGCCGATAGTTCCCGGATTAAAACCTATCACTAAAAAGTATCAGCTAAGCTCAATACCACGCCATTTTTACATAGATCTACCGGAGGATCTTACTATTGAACTTATCAAGGCCAAGGATGTGGAAGCGCGTCGTCAAGTGGGTATTGAATGGTGCATTGCACAGTCGAAAGAACTGAAAGCAGCCGGTGTGCCTTGCCTGCATTATTATACGATGGGCGATGTGCCTACTATCAAACAGATTGTGGAAGCGGTGTATTAGTAGTAAAAATTAAAAAATTATAAATGCCTTTTCTATCCGGAGAAGGCATTTTTTAATTTTACAGTTGACAAAATGGGTATAATGTCCTATATTCGTAACCTGAATATAAAAATCAATCATGACCAAAAAATACCTTAGTCAAGACGAAGCCCTGTTGAAAATGCAGCAATACTGCGCTTATCAGGAGCGTTGTCAGGATGAAGTGCGGAGCAAACTGATAGAATTGGGCGTTTATGGAGATGCATTGGAAAATGTAATAGCAGATTTGATTTCTGAGAATTTTTTGAATGAGGAACGTTTTGCCAAAGCCTTTGCCGGCGGGAAATTCAGGATAAAACATTGGGGTAGGGTGAAAATTGTTCAGGAACTGAAAGCAAAAAAAATTTCGGACTATTGTATTCGCAAGGCTTTGGAATCTGAAATAAATGAAGCAGATTACAAGGCAACATTATTGGAAGTTTTAAATAAAAAATCTAATTTGCTTTCTGAAAGCAATAAGTTCAAAAAAAATCAGAAATTGGCACTTTATGCAATGGGTCGAGGATTTGAAATTGAACTTATTTGGGATTGCCTGAATAATTTTTCAATTGAGTGAACTTTTAAAACCAATAGTTAGTTTAGTTAATAAGCAAAGTAATTTATTCCATATTCTAATCTTTATTTATTTTTGAACCGCAAATTGCGCAGTTTTACGCAAATGAACTACAAATTTCATTAGTGATTTACAAATTCCCTTTCCTCTTCGTTTCTTTCCTCTTCAAATCTTTCCTCTTTCCTCTTCAAATCTTTCCTCTTTCCTCTTCAAATCTTTCTTCTTTCCTCTTCGTTTCTTTCCTCTTTTAATCTATAAATCTTTCATCTATTCTCATGCAAACACTGGAAACTGCCAAAAGCAAACTCGATAAAAAAGGCTTCCTCGATATGGAAGTTGATCCAACCCTCGACCTTTACGAAGAAATTAATAAACTGAAAAAGGAAAAAAAGATGGTTTTGCTGGCGCATTACTATCAGGAAAGCGAAATTCAGGACATTGCCGATTATATAGGCGACAGTTTGGGACTTGCACAGGAAGCGGCCTCGACCGATGCAGAGATTATTGTCTTTGCAGGTGTTCACTTTATGGCCGAAACTGCCAAGATGCTCAATCCCGGTAAAAAAGTCATTCTGCCCGATTTAAAAGCAGGTTGTTCTTTGGCGGAATCATGTCCAGCTCCATTATTTGCAAAATTCAAAGAAAAACATCCCGACCATGTGGTTGTCAGTTATATCAACTGCACAGCAGATTTGAAAGTGCTGACAGATATCTGCTGTACTTCGACCAATGCAAAGCATATCATCGATAGTATTCCTGCCGACCAGCCTATCATTTTTGCCCCTGATAAAAACCTGGGTGCTTATCTGAACAAGGTCACAGGTCGCAACATGATACTATGGGACGGCGCCTGCATGGTACATGAGATTTTCTCGAAGGAGAAAATTGTAAAGCTGAAAGAACGTCACCCAAATGCATTGCTCATCGCACATCCGGAGTGTGAAGCTCATATTCTTGAGATAGCCGACCACATTGGTTCCACTACCTCTCTGCTGAAATACACCATAAATAGTCCGGCTACAGAATTTATCGTGGCGACGGAAGCAGGTATTATTCACCAGATGGAAAAAGCTTCACCTAACAAGACTTTTATTCCTGCACCTCCCGAAAATAACTGTGCCTGCAATGAATGTCCGCATATGAAACTGAATACCCTGGAAAAACTCTACCTCTGTATGAAGTACGAGTTGCCTGAAATTCACCTTTCGCAGGAACAAATTGAAAAAGGCAGAGTCTGTATCGACCGTATGCTCGATATTTCTGCAAAGGCCGGTCTTTAATGTGTTAATCTAGAAATTGACTGCTTACCTGAAGGTTACCCCGAAAGCTTTCGAGGGCTTTCGCAAAAATCTGATGCCCCCGAAAGCTTTCGGGGGCATCAGATTTTTCATTAGCGTTGTATGCCTGGGTTTCAACCCATGACTGTAAGACAGTACCTTAGCGCATTAACAACTTTCTCCACTCGCATTCCAGCAAAAATTCAAAAACTTCGAGCTGTCTTTTAGCAATTTCGAAACTTTTGCCCCAGGTGTATAGGCCATGACCTGCAATGAGATAACCCTGCATTTCGGGCATTTTGCGGTAGAGTGTTCTGAATTCTTCGCTGAGGGCTGCTATATCCTGTGTGTTATCAAAAATTGGGACCTTCACCGAAACCTCATGTGTTTTGATATCGCCTAATCCTTTCAGCACCTCATAATTTTCGAGCACTAAACAGCCTTCGAACAAATACTTTTGCGATAAAATGGTAGCGTAAACTGAATGCGTATGTAATATTACTTCCACTTCAGGATTTTCCTGATACAATACTGTATGCAGAAAAGTTTCGGCTGAGGATTTCAAATGTGCAAAATCAGGGCTTGGTCTGCCTTCGGCATCAATCAGCATGAAATGTTCGGTACCAAATTTCGATTTATCGATACCCGATTGTGAAATACAAATGCTGATTGGATTTTCGCTGTTTCTGAAAGAGTAATTGGTACTGGTAGCAGGCGACCAGCCGCGGCTATTTATCCAGCGGATTATTTCAACAAGTTGTTCGGCCTTTTTGGGATTGATGACTGATCTCATTTAAATATTTTTTTAATGCCAAAGCAAATAGAAATAATAAAGTCTTTTGTCCTCGAAGACATAACAAAGGGTCATAACAACAAAGGGAATAGTAAAAATAAAGGCATCGAAACGATCGATGAGGCCACCATGCCCGGGCAGAATATTTCCTGTATCCTTAATTTGCAGACTTCTCTTCAGCTTAGATGCGACTAAATCGCCCATAATTCCAAAAACCGAACAGATAGCACCCAATACCAGCCATTGTATCAGCTCTAATTTAATAACCGGCCAGCAGAAATAGGAAACCCAGCCCCACAAAACAGCGAAGATAAATCCGCCAATTGTGCCTTCCCAGGTTTTATTGGGCGATATATTTGGAAAAATTTTATTGCGCCCTAAGAATTTACCGATAAAATATGCAAAAACATCGTTGAACCATACGAGGAGCATTACTGCCATAATGATATAGCGACCAGTAAAATCCTGTAAAGACATTGAAGTAAGCAGATAGGCGGGCAAGCCAAGGTATAAAAACCCAACAAGCACGAAGCCTATATTTTCGAATGCTTTATTGCTTCCGGCTGCCAATTCAAAAGCGAAGGGAATTAAAGGCAAAATCATTAACCATTGATATACAACGGCATTCCACAGCGGATAAGGAGAAAAATATTCATAAAGGGTAACAAGGGAGGGTACAATGCTCAAAAATACAGCATATATTTTTCTAAAATTATTGGCAGTTCCATCTTTCGATAAAACCAATCCGTAAAATTCCCAAAGCAATAAAATTCCGACTATGCAGTAAAGAATAGCCGAACTTTGAGGCGAGTACATAGTCCCCAAAGCTACTATTATTCCAAAAATTATAGCGGTAATGATTCTGGTTTTCAAGTTATTATTATTTGTTGTTTAAATTACTTTTCAAATCCTGCAACCAATTCATTCATTTTCAAAAGTCAATTGGCGCTTTATATTAATTTTCCAAATCAGAAAGGATGCAAATATAAATATTCCCGTTAAGATGACGGTCAATAAAATTGAAAAATCAGGCTTTTGATAAATTGAAGCTATTTTTTCGTTGTCGATAAAATTATAAAAAATAAATACCTGAATGCTGTTGAAGCTGATATGCGCAATGATAGATGACCAGAGACTGCCTGTCCAGACACAAAGATATCCCAGAAAAGCTCCCATCAAAAAGCGAGGCAATAGGCCCTCGGGCTGAAAATGGGTGAGACTGAAAAGCAATGCCGTTGCCAATACAGCAAGATGCATATTTTTTGTATAGTTGCCAATCAAACGCTGAATCACCCCGCGATAAAGCAATTCTTCCCCGATGCCTGCTACCAAACCCAAAAGTAGAATGTTCAACAGCAAATCGGTCGGACTGTTCATCTGCATCAGGCGTTGCTGAAACAAAAGGGTATCTTCAGCAATCATATTTGCCGGTAGCAGATTTATGTTGAGGTATGCAATCCACAGTGCAGTGGGATAGACAGCAATTATTGCCAATAAAATAAGAGGAGTTGTTAAAAGTCCCGGATTTTTATCGAGCAGTAATAAGCTGTAAAATTCTTTTCCTTTGATAATCAGAGCAAAAACAATGGCCGACAGACTGTAGGCCGCCAGGTGACCAATTATAGATATGATTTTGATGCTGTTGATATGTTCCAAAGACTCGCCTTCACTTATCTTTGAAATAAGTTGCTGCCAGTTTCCGATGCCAAATGCCGATGCACATAGCTGCATGAGCAAAGCACCCAAAATGGTACCTCCAAACCAGCAGCTGAAAAACCAGAAAGTCTGTCGCAAACGCAATAATTTATCGGGCATTTATAATTAAAATTTAATTTGACCGCATTTATAAAAAGGCATGCAAAGTTATACCTATTTGCTTAGGACCGATAAAGTTTTATGAATATTTTTGTAGCAGCAAATCAAATCAAAATGTCGAAGCTGAGCAAAACAGAACTAAAACTTTTTCTTGATGAAAAAGTACTGCAGTTCAATACCAAATCTTTTATCGAGGACGATCCAATTCAGATTCCATACAAATACAGCAGAAAAGAAGATATCGAAATTTCGGCCTTTTTGGCATGTACCATTGCCTGGGGAAACCGGACCATGATTGTCAAGAATGCCTACCGCATGATGGAGCTGATGGATGAGTCGCCCTTTGATTTTGTAGTAAATCACAACGAAAATGATTTGAAAGGACTGCAAAAATTTGTACACAGAACCTTCAATGGCGATGACTTCATATTTTTTATCCGCGCCCTCAATAATGTCTATACAAAGGAAGGCGGAATGGAAGCGCTGTTCAAAATGCATCAGGGAGAAAGGTCGCTACTACCTGCTATTGCTCAATTCCATAGAATTTTCTTCGAACCTGCACATGAAAAAAGGACTGAAAAACATGTTGCCAATCCAGACAAGGGCTCTGTCGCCAAAAGGATTAATCTTTTTCTGCGTTGGATGATTCGCAAGGATAGAATCGTTGACTTTGGCCTTTGGGATATCCCCACATCTAAACTGCATTGTCCGCTGGATGTACATTCGGGTAACATTGCCCGAAAACTGGGCCTCATCACACGAAAAAATAATGACCTCGCTGCACTCGAAGAACTAGATAGTAATCTGAGAGCACTCGATGCAGAAGACCCTGTAAAATATGACTTTGCCTTGTTTGGGCTAGGGGTTTATGATCAGTTTTGAGAAAGGCAGAGGAAAAATCTATAGAGAAAAGATTTGAAGAAAGGCCTATGAGTAATTTCAAAAGTTATCATCAAGCGAACATAATCCATTAAAATTTTTGAAGCATTATTTAAAAATGATTTAACATTCAAATGATGCTTTAATTTTTACGATTGCTTATTTTTACGGTATGAATTAAAAAATACTTAAAAATGAAATCATATTTACTTTTAGCAGCGCTGTTTGTTTGCAGTAATCTTTTTTCTCAACAGATTATCAGAGGGCCATATCTTCAGGTGCTTACGCCTCAGTCGATACAGGTATGCTGGAGAACCGATATACCAACTGAATCGAGGGTAATATTTGGTAATTCATTGGCCGTGCAAAACCAAAATGTTATTGACACAGTATTGAAAACCAATCACTTTGTTACGCTTAACGGACTATCGGCCTCAACTTTTTATTATTATTCCGTAGGAACTGCCAATAGCATACTTGGCGGAAATATAGATGCCTATCGATTCAAAACTGCTCCGGCCAATGGAGCTGTGGCGCCTTACCGTTTTTGGGCTATTGGCGATTTTGGAAAGGGCAATCAGGGACAGTTAGATGTATTAAACAGCTTTAACAATTACACTTCAGGCGGACATACCGATATGATGATTTTTTTAGGCGATAACGCCTACAGCGACGGCACAGAGCAGGAGTATCAGAACAAGCTATTCAATGTTTACGATTCCATCATGCCATATATGCCTGTTTTCAGTACTCCCGGCAATCATGATTACAACAGCGTAAATCGTTTCGATGCGCCCGATCAGCATGCTGGCCCCTATTTCGATATTTTTAATAATCCGATGAATGCCGATGCAGGCGGAGTAGCCAGCAATACTGAGCTCTATTATTCTTTCGATTTCGGCAATGTACATTTTATAAGTCTCAACAGCGAGATTCAAGCATGGACATCTAGCAGCAACTCGCAAATGTTCAACTGGCTACGTCAAGATTTGCAGGCCAATACTAAGGAATGGGTGGTTTGTTATTTTCATCAGCCTCCATACAGCAAAGGATCGCACGATTCCGATGATTTTTGGGAACTGTTGATGTTGGCTATGCGCCAGAATGCACTTCCTATACTTGAACAATACGGTGTAGATCTGGTACTCTGCGGACATAGCCATGTGTACGAGCGCAGCAAGCTTATCAAGGGACATTATGGCTATTCTTTTGGATATAGCAATGCCACACACGCTATCAGTGCCACAAATGGAAATTATAATCAGGGGCAACATTATGTAAAATACCTTAATGGCACCAATGCTGGAACAGTTTATGCAGTTTGCGGCAACTCGGGCAGCAGTGAGAGCGGTGCAAGTATGAATCATCCGGTAATGATTGCAAATGATGGAGGTTCGGATGCTTTCGGTTCCTTACTCATTGAGGTAAACGGCAATCGACTCGATTGTAAATACCTGAAATCGACCGGTGTGGTTTATGATGAGTTTACCATTATTAAGCCCGACGGCAGCAACCCTGCGCCAGTTTCGGTTCAAAATAGCGGTGCTTTTATAACAGATTCCAGAGTATATCCCAATCCTGCTAAAGATTACCTGCAGGTGGAATTCAGATTAGCGCAGGATTCCGAAACAAACATAACTGTTCTCGATTTTAATGGTAGAGCTATTTTCACCGAAACAGCAAAATCATATAGTGGCGAAAATAGAAAATTATTTAATATCTATGATCTTGCTCCGGGTAACTATATTGTAAATATTAAAACGGAGAAAGAAATGCTTTCTTTGCCTTTTAGTCATAATTAGAGGAAAGAAGCGAAGAGGAAAGAAACGAAGAGGAACCGATCTCGTCCCATGACGAGAGCGCTCCACGCAGTGAAAGATTTTGAGGAAAGAAACGAAGTTCCGTGGATCAAAGCTCCGCGAAGCTAAACGAATTTATCATTTTCTATCTTATCTCTTCATATTCAACAAGATCAACATCTTTTGTTCGATTTACATGTTGACTATTAAAGTTCCTACCCGGGCATTGTCCCGATGCGCAGCCGAAGGCAAAAAGTCCCATCGAAGCGAAATAACTACCCAGCATTATGCCCATCCATTCCATATGTAATGTCGATGAAATTGCAATATACAGGCCTATTGACAGATAAAAGAATCTGATAAAAGTCCAATTATTAAGTAGTCTGTCTCTCATTTTGTTTCCTCCTTCGCTTTTTTGGGTGTTCTTTCGAACATAGATAGCATAAGATAGCCCATCAGTGCACCATACAATGTTGAATTGGTTGGGTTTGAACTGATGGAACAAGTTCCGCTGCTGCAGCCGATAAAGTGGTAATAAAGATATCCGGCTATTGCCCCCAGGATTATGCCGATTATTCCCAAAATGTTTTTAGTTATAAATGATTTCATCTGTCTATTCTTTAAAATTATTTACAAAAGTAAGACAGCTATGAATATAAACCTGTGACTTAAGTTACAGTAGAAGAAACAACAAAAAATCTTTTGGCACTCGATTTAATTGATGCAGCTGAGAAAAAGCCCTTTTCATTGCTGTTAAAACCAATATTAATGTTTTATTAACTTTTTGGTAAGATTTTTGCAAGCCCAAAAAATATAATAAGCAAGCAAACTTCTACGATGCAGAACAGCGTTGAAAATTCAGTTTTATTTAAACAGCAGTATGGACATATAGATCATCACAGACATCCCGATGTCTCTGATATGGTACTTGATATTTTAAAACCTGAAACAGCGCTTGAGCATTTAATTATTCAGCAATCAGATTGGTTGGAAGGGGCGTTCTGGGGTGCGCCAAGGCCCGGGCACCCTGAAGGAAAAGTTATCTTTCATATTCGAGAGGTACTCGATAATGTCGATAAAATAACAAACAATCCTCAATTGCGCGAAGAGTTGAGATTGGTAAGTATCATTCATGATAATTTCAAGCATCTGGAAGAAACTGTAAGGCCGCGGCAGGACTGGACGCAGCATCATGCTGTTTATGCAATGAAATTTGCTAAGGATTTTATCGATAGACAGCATATTCTAAATGTTATTGAACTGCACGACGAAGCCTATTATGCCTGGCATCTCAACAGAAAACAACCCGAGACCAATAGGGCACTTCATAGGTTAAATGCACTTTTCGAAAAGCTTGGCGATTACAAACAGCTCTTTTATCTCTTTTTCAAATGCGATACCTTTACTGGGGATAAAACCAAGAAACCTGTGCATTGGTTTGAAGAAACTGTAAGTGATATTACGTTTGCAGCGCTCTGATCATTCATATCAATCTGCCAAGATATCAATATCCTAAGCAAACATTTTTTGCTGTCTGATGCTTTTTTTTTAATATTGCAGAGTAATGCTGATAAAGCTGCTAATTTACATATATTGAAAAATAGTTTATGGCAAAGAATTTCAAAAAAGGACAGAAAAATACCAACAGTGCTGCACCCAATAAGGTAATCGCAAAACCGGTAGAAAAAAAGCTTGTAAGCGAAACAGTTTCTAAGCCTTCGTTTGCATTGCAAAAATTGCTGCAGTTTAGAGTTGCTCATCAGTGGATTATTTTCGCTTTTGCCTTTCTGCTTTACAGCAATACCGTCACCAATAAATATGCGGTAGATGATTCCATTGTTATAGAACGGAACATGTACACCAAAAAGGGCTTGAAAGGAATGGCCGGAATCTGGGGCAAAGATACCTTTGTTGGCTTTTTTGGCGATGAACGCAACCTGGTAAGCGGGGGTCGTTATCGTCCTTTTACGGTAGCCATGTTTGCACTCGAAAATCAACTATTTGGTAAACTTATCAAAAATAACAATGATTTTACGGTGAGTACCAATTTACAACTGGAAAAATCAAAAAAAGATGCTGTACTCGCCCGACTTGGAAACCCCAAAAACTCAGTAGTAGAAACTAAGGAAGAAGAACGAAATGGTAAAAAAGTTAGCATTGTCACTGTAAATATCGAAATTGAAAAGGGTAAACCAATCCCCGATAAAGATGGCGATTATGTTTACGAAGGCAATCCGGGTATCAGCCACGGAATCAATGCTATCCTTTTCGGTGTTCTTTGCTGGCTTTTGTATTTATGGCTGCTTTTTATGTTCGATCCGTCAAAGAACCCAAGCTTAAAGGCAGTATATACAGCTTTTGCAGCAGCTATACTTTTTGCTGCCCATCCGCTGCATGTCGAGGCAGTTGCCAACATAAAAGGCCGCGATGAAATTATGGTGACCCTTTTCTCTGTACTATCGGCACATTGGGTTATGAAATCGCTGGAAAACAAAAATTGGGTATTGTACATTGCAGGAGCGGTTGTTTCCTTCTTTTTGGGGCTCTTCTCAAAGGAATCGGCCATTCCTTTCCTGGTGGTTATTCCGGCTGCGATTTATTTCTTTCGTAAAAATGCTGATTTTAGTACTATTGCTACCAGAACAGCCCCTTTTATGATAGTTGTACTCGTATTTTGGTTTGGCGTTAGAAATCCTATATTGAAGTGGCCCGGTAAGGAAAAACCGGCACCGGAGTTAATGAATGACCCTTTTATGAAATTGGCACCTGCGGCCAATAATCAGAGAACATATGTCAGTTTTAGCAGCGATGAAAAAACGGCAATGATTCTGCATACCTGGGCCGATTATATCAAGCTACTAGTGGTTCCTTATCCGCTAACCAATGACTACTATCCTAAGCATATTGGCGTAGACGAACATATTAATCAGCCAAAATTAGGTAGCAACATTACCCCAATGAAAAATGCAGATGGAAGTACTTATTTTATCAGTGATGCTATTCCGCAAATGGGCTCTCCTAAGGTATTACTCTCCATTTTACTGCATTTGGGCATGGCTGCACTTGCGCTATTTGGACTAATCAAAAGGAAGCCTTATGCCTTTGCACTTATCTTTTATGCCGCAACCTTTTCGGTCGTTTCCAATCTGTTTTTTCCAATCGGTACGCTAATGGCTGAACGCTTTATGTTTATGCCTTCTATCGCTTTCAGTATCATTTGTGGAATTGGCCTGGCATACCTGGCATTCGATAAAGATGATGTTCCAGTCGCCTACAAACAGGCGCTGCCACTTTTTATTTTTACAGCATTAACGGTGTTTTATTCCTATGTCACCTTCTTTCGTAATTTTGACTGGTTTAACGATTATACTCTTTTTACCAAAGATATTTTAGTATCGAAAAACAGTGCTAAGCTCAACAATGCAGTTTCGGGAGTTGTACAGGAAAAAGCTGCCAAACCAGAAACAAGCATAAAGGAAAAAGAAGAACTGTATAAGGCAGCTATTAATTACTCAACCAATGCAATTAGTATTCATCCTACTTACAACAATGCTTGGTTGCTTTATGGCAATGCGCATGTTTATTTGGGCAATATTCGTGAGGCAGAAGCCGACAGTCTTAAAAAAATCAGTAGCCCCCAAACGGCATCCAAATACAGCGAAACGCTTGCGTTTTACAACGAGGCCATCAAATCTTATAATGAAGTTTTCAGGCTACGACCCGATCATCCCGATGTTCCTGTAAATCTTACTGCATCTTATCGAACCCGTGGAAAATTGTACGGTGAAAAATTAGGTAATATTTCAGCGGCACTAAAAGATCTGGAGCAGGCCAATAAGTGGGGCAAGGATAAAGATGTTGAAGTGCTTCGTCTGATGGGTGTAGCCTATGGAATGAGTGGGATTGAATTAGCTAAGATTGGCAATGTGAAACAGGCTTTAGCGTATCATGCAAATGCTGTAATTTCGCTCGAAAAAGCCTTGAAAATTGCACCGAATTATGTCCCAACTGTTTTTAATCTTGAAATAGCTTATCGCGAAATAGCAAGACTTAATCCTGAAAAGGCTAATGATTATATCCCCAAAGCTAATGAGCTGAATACAAAATGGAAAAAGCTCGACCCAAGTTACAATCCTGTTGGACCTCAGCCAATACTCGATGATAAGAGTTCAACTACTATAACAAACAACTCAAAATAATTTTTATTACTGCGTTAATTTAGCACCTGGACTTAAGTTTGAATGAAAGCACCAAAAATCAATCCGGTTTCGACCGTACCACTACAAAAACCTGATTTTTACAGACTTGAGAATGGCGCAGCGCTATATGATCTTAGGCTTGGCAGTCAGGAAATTCTGAAAATTGAATGGATCTTCGATGCAGGGCGCTGGTATGAGATAAAACCATTGGCATCGCGCATTGCTGCCCAACAGCTCAAAAGTGGAATAGAGGGATATAATGCCGATGAGTTGGCCGATTTTTTCGATTTCTATGGTGCTAAGCTCAAAATATATGACGATTTCGACAATGTCTGTGTAAGGCTCTATTGTCTTACCAAACATTTGGCTACACTTTTGCCATTGCTATATGAATTGCTGCTGCACCCGATTTACGATGCCAAAGAATTGGAACAGTTTTGCTCGCGTAACAAGCAGAGTCTGAAACTGGAACTTCAAAAAAATGATGTACTTGCTTATCGTTGCTTTACGGAGCTGCTTTTTGGAGAGAAACATCCTTATGGATACAACAGCATTCCGGAGTTTTATGATGCGATCAACAAAGATGATTTGTTCGAGCATCACAACAGGTGCTACAGCGCAAAGGGCTGTATTGTGATTGTGAGTGGAAAAACTGATGATTATATTATTGATCTCATCAGACAGTTTACGCTAAAACTGCCAGCTGCTAAACCTGCTGCCGATATTATTATTCCTGAATTCCCCAATGTTGTTCCAAGTCAGTTTGTACAGCCATCAGCCAAAAAATCTGCGCAGGCATCTATACGTATAGGCTGTAGAATGTTCGACAAAAAACACCCCGATTACCATGCTTTTTCCTTTGTGAATAGTTTATTGGGGGGCTATTTCGGTGCCAGGCTTATGCAAAATCTTCGCGAAGACAAAGGATATACTTACAGTATCTATTCCTCGATGGAAACCATGCGCCATACGGGTTATTTTTATATTTACACCGATGTGAATACCGATGTAAAAGATGCTGCGCTGGCTGAAATATATCACGAATTGGAACGTTTACAAAATGATCCGGTCCCTGATGAAGAAATGAATATGCTTAAAAATTACTCTCTGGGTATGTTTCTCAATTCAGTCGATGGTGTTTTTAATGTTTCTTCCGTTATTAGAGAATTGGTTGAAGAAGATATTTCATACGATTTCTTTGAAGATGCTGTTGAAAAAACCAGATCGATAAACGCCGAAGAAGTTATGCATATTGCTCAAAAGTATTTCAAAAAAGAAAACCTATGCGAAGTGCTTGTTTACTAATAATTTATAAATATTTACCGTGCGGCAACACCGTATTTTAATCTTAGCATTTCTATTTTTATTTTCCTCCCTGAAATCTCAATCGGTGAGCGATCCCTGTGCGCGTGTTTTGGTAGGAACAGGCCAGGATTCGATCATTTGGTCGGCTGTACCCTGTGTCAATTTTGGTGGTTTTATAATCTTTGCCAGTCCCGATGACGTGTCCGCCCCTCTGTCAATTGATACGGTATTGGATATAAATGCCCGCGGCTACAGAAATCCAAATCCAGGTGAAACTGCACGAAATTATCGTGTTGCGATGATCTGCGGTGGGGTCATAGTTTTCTCTACCGGAATCGTCAGCAATCAACGACCTGTTACTCCCGACCTGAGATCGGTGAGTATCATAGGCGGCAATCCGGTTTTAAGCTGGAATCCCAGCCCAAGTACCAATGTCGTTGGCTATCAGGTTTATAAAGAAAATCCCTACGCTTCGGGCAATTTCTTTCCATATCCTGCCAACAATCAACTTATAAATGGATTAAGCTTTACCGACCCAAACAACAGTTCGCTTCTCGTGAGATATGCCATTGTCGCTCTTAGTAGCTGCAATGCCGGTCTTTTGGGTGAGGGAAATCCGCTCGACGGAACAACAGGTCCGCACAGCTCTATGTTTTTAGCTACATCTATCGACAGCTGTACGGGTAACATAACCTTGCGTTGGAACGATTATGAAAACTGGCGCGATGGGGTTGATTATTATATTGTCAGAATGATCAGAAATGGTGGAAATCCACAAAATCTTGACTCGGTCAACAGCGGGCCTTTTGTATATCCGGCTGCACAGAATGGAGATGCATTAGAATTCTGGATCGAAGCAAAAGAACAAAATATCAGCAACAATGCCCTCAGCAACAGGGTAGTAATGAGTATCGATGTTAATAAAAAAATGGATTTTCTCTACCTGACCAATGTAACTATTGATGCTACATCGCAAAAACCACTCATAAGCTGGCGCTGGGACAGAGACAGTGATTTTGGGTTCGCTGTTTTGCAAAGATCTGATGACAGTACCAACTGGTCAAATATTCAGAGCATTGCCAACAATCTTTTACAGGATAACAGCATTTTGGATAACAGCGCCGACGCAGCAAATCAGCAATATTATTATCGAATCAATTTTACCGATGCCTGCGGTGGAAATCTTGTCAGTAATAAAGGTGCAAACATCTTGTTGAAGGGAACAGCTGAAGATGCTTTCATCAATAGACTCGGCTGGACAGGATTTTATCAGGAAAATGCAGTGGCAGAAATCTATGACCTGCACAAAATTGTTGGATCTTCCGATTTAAGGCTCATCACTTTGCCTAATACAGACATTCAGTACAGCGACCAAACCAATGTAAATAATCCTGCCGAAGCACAAAGCTGTTATTATATCGAAGCCAGAGGCATAATCAGTCTGCCTGGAAATCCACCGCGCTATGTTTTTTCCAGGTCAAATACTGTCTGTCCCGAACAGAAGGCAGTCCTTTGGTTCCCCAATGCATTTGCCCCAGAGGGAAAGAACAATGAATTCAAGCCAGTTGCCGGTTTTGGTTCAACACTCGAGGATTATTCGCTGCAGATTTACGACCGCTATGGTGCAATGCTTTTCGAAACGAATGAAGTTGATCAGGGCTGGGACGGTACTGTTGCTAATAAAGCTCTGCCGCAGGGTGTTTATGTTTTTATTGCAAGATACACTCAATCGGACGGCGAAAGTGGAATTCAAAAGGGTACAGTTTTACTGATTCGTTAATTTATGTCAGAAAGGTTTAAAATTTAAATCAATATTACTATTTTTCGGAATCTCTTATACAAAACCAACAATCATGAATTACTTAAAAAGAATCTCGGCAATTTTAGTGCTTTCGCTTTTATTTATGCTTACGCCATTTACAGCTTTTGCAACAGGCGCCGAATCTGAAGCAGACTTTCCGGCTGAATTTATCTTTGAATGGGTAGAGGTAGCAGCTGATATTATTGGCATAATAATCCTTTTTATAGGTTTTGCAAAAGGATTGTATATGTTTTTACTTTTGGAATTCGACAGACTCAGAGGTAAAAAAGACTACGATGAACTCTTCAGCCTTAGAAATATTTTAGGAACTTATATCATCATTTCTTTAGACTTCCTGATTGTTTCAGATATTATTCACTCTGTCATCAGCCCGGATACAAAAGAGTTGATAAACCTTGGTATCATCGTTGTGCTTAGAACCTCTATTGGTTTCTTCCTAGGAAAAGAACTGAGCGAGTTGCGCAAGGAGCTCAAAGAGGAGGCGCACGAAGCTGAGCTTAAGGAAAAAGAACAGCATTGAGTTTAAGTCAGAAATTAGAAGCTAGAATCCCGATAGCTATCGGGAAGAAATTAGAAGTTGAAATTCAATTTTTCTGATTTCTACCTTCTGACCTCATATTTTTAGTTTACTCCTGAATCCTCTGGCGGCATAGTAAGACTCAGCACCATTGTGGTAGATAAAGGTTCTGCCATAACGTTTATCTCCGAAAATTGCTCCACCGGCTTTTCGTTGGGCATCGGGTGTAAGTAACCAGGACGAAGTTTTTAAATCGTAGTTTCCAAACTGCTGAAGTTGAAAATAGTCTTCTTCACTTAATAATTCAACACCCATTTCTTCGGCCATGGCTATTGCTGAACTTTTAGGCTTGTTTTCTTTTCGCGCATTTAGGGCTATATCGTCATAGCAAAGGCTTCTTCGACCAGTTGGACTCTCAGTAGAACAATCGCAAAAAGTGAAGCTTTCTGACAAAGGATCATAAGCTATCAGATTTGGTTCCCCTCCGCTTTTTTCCATTAGAAATAAGGCCCTCAATTTAAGTGGATTTTCTTTGATTTTTTGCTCAATTTTATCCCAACTTATACCCGGGAAGCGACTGCAGTTCTGCTCGAAACGGAATTTCAATTTTTCTAATAGTTCAATTTGTTGTGCGTTTTCCATTGAAAGTAGATTTGACAAAATAATTGCTTTTTAGACCGATAAATCTATATGGATTGACCGCCAATTCATAAGACCCTCTACTCCCCTAAAAAGCCCTTTTTCGCAGCTTTTTTATTCTTTTCTACGACTTTACTTTTGAAAGTAGGATCCAGTTCCTGCAATTTATTGTAGTCGCTGATGGCCTTGTCGTAGATTTTACGCTGCAGGTAGAGGTTGGCGCGATGAAAATAGGGGTTGGGTAGCTGCGTATTGATTTCGACAGCGCGGTTGAGGTTGCTTAGCGCTGTTTCGAAATTGCCCATATCTGTATAAATGAGCCCCCGGTTCATAAAAGCCCATGAGTTGAGTGAATCTAGTGCTAGCGACTCATCAACGTCTTTAAGTGCCTCTTCGTATTTTTTCTGAAGCCTTTTTGCATCAGCTCTGTTGTTGAGGGCATATGGTTTGTACAATTCACTCAGCGCAATTGTCTTACTAAAATCAGAAACAGCTTTTTCGTACTGTGCGGTTTCAACATATACAAAACCACGACGGATATAGGTGGCCGCATCATCGGGCGCCAATTCGTTCAGTACCTTATCATAATCGCGCAAGGCCTCTTTGTATTTGGCAATTTCTGCATAGGTATAAGCTCTTGTAATATAACCTAATGAAAGTTTGGGGTCAAGTTTTACAACTTTGTCAAAATCAATCAGGGCCTCTTTGTATTTCTTCAATTCGCGATAGGCCATACCCCTGTAATAATAGGCCGTTGCCATTTGGGGGTTCAGTTGGATAGCCTTACTATAATCGAGTATGGCATCGTTCCATTTTTTGTTGCTAAATTTTATTGATCCTCTGCCAAAGTAAATTTCGGGATTGTTAGGAGTTTTTTCCTTTGCTTTCTCATAAGCAGTTAGTGCCTTTTCAAAATCGTTGAGCAGACGGTAACAGTTGCCGGTCAGTAAGTACAGATCCGTGAATTTATCACTTTCGTTTTCAAGGCTAATTTCCTGAAGTTCGAGCAACTTTTCAAAATCATTGAGCGATTCGGTATAGCGATTTACCTTATAGAGGGCAATTCCACGCTGATAAAGGGCAGCAGCAAATTTTTCATTCAGTTCTAGTGCATTTGTATAATCGAGAATAGCAGATTCAAAATAATTAATTTCAAATTTCGATTTGCCACGTCCTAAAAAGGCATCATTGTTTTTGGGGTCATTTGCTATAACTTTGTCAAAATCTTTTATAGCTTCTGACCACTTTTTTAGTTCCATCAGCGCCTTGGCACGATTCATATTGGCTACAGTAAGTGTGCTGTCGAGCTCAAGGGCACGGCTGTATTTTAATATTGCCGCATCGGCTTGTTTGTTTTTTAGCAGTTCGTTGCCTTCTTTATAGAGTTCTTGTGGCGACTGTGCCGAAAGCAATGCTAGATGAAAACAAAAGAAAAATAAAATGTAGATTTTCTTCATATAGTTTGTCATGATTAATGATTGCAAGAGGTTAGAAAACAATATTCTGCCTGGTAAATTTGATAATGGAAGCAGTGATCAGTAGGTAAAATTAAAAAAATCCGAATCAGTTAAGTTCGGATTTTAAGTTAAATTATTTTCTTTTTTTAAAATTTCGGTTACCCTGTCCTTGTTGACCCCCTTGTTGTCCTTGTTGTCCTCCTTGTTGTCCTCCTTGCCCCTGATTATTTCTTTTGAAGCGGTTTTTGTTTCCGCCATGTTGTTGACCACCTTGACCTTGATTGTTCCCTTGTTGTCTATTAAACGGACCTTTTTTATGGTACTGTTTGGCACCAATTTTCTGTTGCTTGTTATCAATACTGTTTGCGCCCAAGACCTTAGTCTGCGGCTGAATAAGAAAGTTAATATTGGTCGATTCACCCAGGTTGATTCTTCCTTTACTGAGGTTGCGCATTTCCTGAGCCACCACATCATCGCTTGCATTGTCGCGGTTCCAGTTTTTGTAGCACATTTTCATAAAAGCGCCGATTACCCGCACAAGTTCCTCGCGTTTTTCTTCCTCTTCATGCTCACATGCACGTTCAATCAGTCTTTCAATTCCCTTTCCATAATGTCTGTATCGAATACTGTTTTTGGAATATGGAACTTGTTCGGGCTTGGTTTTCTCCTTTTTAGCAGGGATGTTTCCGGGAATATCAATATCCAATTCAAAATCGCAAATCTGCAATATATGTGACCAGATTTTAATTTTATAGTCATCGATATTACGATTATTCACCGGATACATTTCAAGAATATATTCCACAATTCTTTCAATAGCAGCTTGTCGTTTTTCACGTTCGGGCATTGCTTTCGCAAATAGTATCATTCTTTGGAAATTTCTTCCAAATTCGCGAACAATGATGGGTTCTTTAGCTGTATTATAGTTCATAAACTATTTAATTTTTAGTCTGTTATTCAACAGTTACTGATTTAGCAAGATTTCTTGGCTGATCGACATTGCAACCACGCAATACTGCAATATGGTAAGCCAAAAGCTGAAGCGGAATGACTGAGAGCAGTGGTGTAAGCGGCTCTTCGGTTTCGGGAATTTCTATGAAATAATCGGCCATTTCTGCGATGGTTTCATCATTTTCTTTGACAATAGCCAGTATTTTTCCTTTGCGGGCTTTCACTTCCTGAATATTGCTGATTACTTTATCGCGAGTGCTGTCATTGGTAGCAATTACCACTACCGGCATATTTTCATCAATCAGTGCAATGGGTCCATGTTTCATTTCGGCAGCCGGATAACCTTCTGCATGAATGTAAGAAATCTCTTTCAGTTTGAGCGCACCCTCAAGGGCTACCGGAAAATTGTAACCTCTACCCAAATATAGGGCATTGTTGGCATCTTTCCACATTGAGGCTATATACTTTATCTTTTCATCATTTTCGAGCACCTTTCGAACTTTTGCAGGAATATTTTCCAATTCAGTCAAAAGCTGATAGTAATAGGAATTGGAAATCGTACCCCTTTTGTGCGCAAGCTGCAATGCCATAAGGGTAAGCAGTGTGATTTGTCCGGTAAAAGCTTTAGTGGACGCCACACCGATTTCGGGGCCTGCATGTATGTAAGAACCCGCATCTGTCATACGCGCTATGGTAGAACCCACTACATTACAGATACCGTAAACCATAGCATCTTTTTCTTTAGCCAGTTCAATCGCTGCAATAGTATCGGCCGTCTCGCCCGATTGTGATATGGCAAGTACTACGTCTCTGTTACTGATGATTGGATTCCTGTATCTGAACTCTGATGCGTATTCTACTTCTACTTTTATTCTTGCAAGGTCTTCGATGAGGTATTCACCAATAAGTCCTGCAATCCATGAGGTGCCGCAGGCGACTATAATAATTCTGTCGGCATTAATAATTCTGTTTTCAAATTCATTGACACCGCCCAGGGTAATGATACCTTGTTTTACATTCAGACGGCCACGCATTGCATCGGCAATGG
Source organism: Saprospira grandis DSM 2844 (assembly GCA_945888475.1). Taxonomy (GTDB): domain Bacteria; phylum Bacteroidota; class Bacteroidia; order Chitinophagales; family Saprospiraceae; genus Saprospira; species Saprospira grandis_C. The sequence goes on from CAMDAB010000005.1 coordinate 23,433, forward strand.
TATCTGGCTGCTGATAGATTTCCTTAAGCATATAATGTTCAAAACCGCTTTTTTCAATAGCTTCGATTTCCATTTCGAGGTACTGAATAAAAGGGGTCTGAATCTGATTGTCGATGGATTTGATGACAAATTCTCCGTCTTCGTAAGCGGTAAGAATTTCTTCGTCGTTTAGGTAAACTACATTTTTTGTGTACTCTATGATTGGCGAAGCATCGGAAGCAAGATAGAGCGATTTGTCCTCGCCCAAACCCAAAACGAGCGGACTACCTTTGCGGGCAGCTACCAGTTTGTTTGGCTCATCACGGTCGAGAATTACAATAGCATAAGCTCCTACAACCTGCGACAGGGCTACCCTCACAGCTTCATCTATGGAAAGGCTGTCTCGTTGTTGTATCTCTTCGATCAGGTGCACCAATACTTCAGTATCGGTTTCGCTGCTGAAATGGTGACCGGCTTTTTCAAGCATCTTACGCAATGGGCTATAATTTTCGATGATGCCATTGTGAATAATCGCTAGTTTTCCGTTTCCGGAGAGATGCGGATGTGCATTTACATGATTGGGTTCTCCGTGTGTTGCCCAACGGGTGTGACCAATACCTCTTTTGCCCTTTACATCGAAACCCGAAACAAAATCGACCAGGTCTTTAACCTTGCCTTTTCTTTTATAAATTTTGAGGCCATTGTTACCATCTGCTTCCATAAGGGCGACGCCGGCACTGTCATAACCCCTATACTCCAATCGCTGCAACCCTTTGACCAGAATGGGATATGCTTCTTTTTTTCCTATGTAGGCTACTATTCCGCACATATGCTGCTAATGTTAAATTTTACTGATTGATTTTTGTGTAAGTCAGATAAAGCTTAGCTTTTAGGTTTTCGCTTTTTTCATTTGCCAACAACATCCTTCCTGCATCTGTCACAGAAGCTGTTTGAATGTAAACGGCTTTTTCGGCAGTTTCGTCATCTACAAGTCTTTGAAAAAACTTGGAAATATTCATTCTGAAATAACGCTGCTCCCCATCATATTTCAGTGTGCCGCCAAAAATCAGATATGGATTAAGCGTATTTCTGTTGATAGAGTTGCTGATATCGTCCACCAGAAGGTAATTATTATCGGCTGTTTTTTCAAGGCAAAAAAGCTGATTAGGAACAGGATAGTCCCTATCTTCCTCACCAGCAGGGTAAATATACAACTCAGCCTTATTTACTATGATTTTACCCAGATTTTCCAAAAAAGGAAACTCCATACGGGCCGAAACTCCATTCATACCTTGCAGGTAAACAAAAGTGTCGCTAGGGTTATTCTGCAGTACGCGGGTTCCGTTATAATTTTGTTCAAAAGCAAGCACCGATTCCGAATCGCCATCGGAAAGATAATCGTAAGTACGTGAAACATTGGAACTGTCGCGATAAAAAAGTGTCAGTTTAGTGAGCGAGGCATTTGGAAAAAATCTGATGATAGCAGAATTTGAGGCTCCATCTTTGGGTTTAATACAAACACCTTTCAGAAAATCTTTGAAAATGGTATTGTTTTCGTAGATATTTGAAGAAGGATTGAGCAGTTCCTGACCTAAGGCATCATCCAATCGAATTCTCAAATGTGGTCTGCGCACAACTCCCTGTACCGAAACACTGTCATAAATCTTTGGTACAAAGCTGTGCGTAGCCAGCAAATTGCCTAGTGTAAAATTTTTATCAGAATAATAATCCTGTTCAGGAACTATGGTTTCTGAGATACGGTATACTTCCCAAGTCTGTTCGGTGAAGGCACTGGAGTTACCACCATAATGTCCGAGTGTATCGTATTGTATAGTCAGCACCAGCGAATCGAACTGAGCAGCCGGAAAAGTGGCATTGGTACTTGTAAGCCTGAAATTGGTATAAACCTTTGCAGTTGTTTTACCAAAAATAGGATCGATATAAGCACCGCATAGCCAACGGCTACGGCTATCAGTCAGCAGTGGTCTTGTAAGTACACTACTCATCGACATCGACATCGTATCGCTATAGAAAATTTCAGTAGAATTGGATTCAACTAAGGAGAGACCCAATTCAGATGGCTTGCTGCAGCCTGTTACAGAAAGAAGCCCTGCTGTCACAAAAACGAGGAACAACAGGGATTCAAAACGATATTGCATATTAGCTTTGTTCATTAATTATACAGCTTCCAATTTAGTTCATATAACGTACCCAAGTAAAAAAGGGTTGTCAGAAGCTCAAAATGATGATTAGGCACTTTGCTCGGCCTGCAACATCAGGTTATTAAAAAATTCTACGTATTCAGACCAGTTACCATCTTTGATATCAGTCTTAGGTCCAATCACAGGTGAAGTAGTCGAAATATTTCGCTCAGAAGACGATAGGATTACTCCATCGGAATAATGCGCAGCGCCTTTGTGCAAATCAATTCTGTCATCAGACTGGAACTCTAAAATGGTATCTTCGCTGACAAAATTTTGCTTAGTTTTTTGTGCAAAATCAGCACTGTTTATATTGGTAAGATTATCATTTTCATTGTAAACTGAGTAGATAAAACGGGCATTCTGAAAAATAGGCTCGTTTTTGTAATGATTTTTCAGATAAACCGGAAGGAGACTAGTCATCCAACCGTGGCAATGAACCACGTCTGGCGCCCAACCAAATTTTTTCACCGTTTCGATAACCCCTTTGCAGAAAAATATCATACGGTCTGTATTATCAGTGTATGGATTTCCGTCATTATCGAGGAACATATTTTTGCGTTTGAAAAAATCTTCATTATCGAGGAAATAAATCTGCATTCTGGTGCCCGGAAGCGATGCAACCTTGATAATTAGCGGATAATCTTCGTCATCGACAGTGATATTCATTCCCGATAGTCTTACAACTTCGTGAAGTCTGTGGCGGCGCTCATTGATACAGCCAAAACGCGGCATCAGAATTCTGACTTCCATGCCATTGTCCTGCATATATTGCGAGTAGGTGTGTGCAATTTCCTCAATTTGTGAAAGTGTCTCGGTGAAGGGGTTGAATTCCTGTGTAACGACCAAGATTCTCTTTTTGTCTGCCATTTTAGGTGCTGGTGATGGTTAGTAAATCATTTTTAGAGAAAAATCCCTTAATAGGTTTGCAAAATTACAAAAAAAATCTGACTTTTCCCAAATTTTAAAATAATCCTTAATATAATAGGATGAATTATTTATTTGGGAAATCAGTGTTCGATGTTGAAACCGTAAAATCTGCCGGAATAGTTTCATAGTAATTCAAAAACAGCCATAATAATTTCATGCTCAAAACTGTACAGGGTATTATACTCAGAACTGTAAAATATTCCGAAAGCAGTGTTATTTGCGAAGTTTACACCCTTGAACTCGGCTTGCGCAGTTATATCATGGGCGGTGTAAGGCAGGCAAAAGCTAAAATCTCATACGGTCTTGTCAGGCCAATGAATTGGGTCGAGATGGTTGTTTATCAGCGGGATGAAAAAGAACTGAACAGGGTAAAGGAATTAAAAGCCGCTTTTGTGTACAAAAACATTCCCTATCAGCTGATTCGCGGGTCTTTGGGCCTTTTTATGACAGAACTCGTACAAAAAACGGTCAAAGAGGCTGAGGCAAATGAAGCACTTTTTACTTTTTTGCAGGAAAGTTTCGAATTGCTTGACAAATTGGAAGGCAGTCTTGCTAATTTTCATCTTTCTTTTCTTTCGAAATTAGCTGTTCAGTTGGGATTTATGCCCGATTTAGGATTTTGGGAAGAGGGTGTTAGCAATCAATATTTCGATTATGTAGAAGCAGTTTTTTGCGAAGATGTTCCAATTCACACTTATTTTTTACGACCAGAACACAACAATGCCCTTTTTTTCTTTTTGGAAAATCCACTTGAAAACTGCTCCGAACTGGCGATGAACACTGCACAACGAAAGTCATTCTTGGATTCAATGCTTACTTTTTACCGCTATCATTTCGAACATTTTCAAATTAATTCACACGAAATTCTGCATCAGGTATTGTCCTGATATTTAATAAAATTCTAATTATGAAGATACTAATGGTTTGTTTGGGCAATATTTGCCGCTCCCCGCTTGCCGAGGGAATTCTAAAAGATAAAGTTGAAAAAAATGGCCTGCCCTGGTCTGTTGATTCTGCAGGCACAGGCGATTATCACATCGGCAGTATGCCCGACACTCGTTCTGTTGCTGTCGCAAAAAAATACAATATCGATATTAGCGGACAGCAGGCTAGACAGTTCAAAACCAAAGACTTTATCGATTTCGACCTCATTTTGGTAATGGATGCCTCAAATTACCGCAATGTGGTAAATCTTGCCCGTGACGAAGAGGATATAAACAAAGTTAAACTTATAATGAACTTCGCAAGTCCGGGCGAAAATATCGAGGTGCCCGATCCATACTGGAACAATGATGGCTTTGAACAGGTTTATGCAATGCTCGATAAGGCCTGTGAAGATCTTATTGAAAAATATCGCCCTTGAAATAAGAAAAATAACATTTTTATATTTAGATACTGTTCATTTTCAAGGTGAAAATTTATACTTTTGCAGCGCGATTCTTAAGCTAATTATTTTAGATGAGATATCCCCAAAGTTTTATCAATCACTTTTATGCGCATCGCTTGCCTGTTCCTTATTCATTTGGCGTTCAGTTCCCCAATACTGATTGCGCAGCCAACTTTCACTGTTAACGGTTCGGCCTCAGAAATTGCCGAAAATTGTTACAGACTTACTTCATCTAAAACAGCAAATGATGTGGGCAGCATTTGGGCCGAATATCCCACTCAGCTCAACCACTCATTCGAAATTCGTTTTGCATTGAATCTGGGCTGTTCGAATTATGCCGGCGAGGGGGTTGCTTTTGTAATGCAAACAGACAAAAACAGGTATAGTGCCATCGGATGTGCAGGAGCGGCTATGGGTTTTGCTCAGGAAACAGGCTGCAATAGTTATATAAGCCCCTCACTTGCTGTTGAATTCGATACAAAATTTACAAAAACGCAGGCCGATCTCTATGCACCACATATCGCCCTTGTGCAAAATGGAAATACAGTTTTGCCGCTGCACAAAGCAGTTCGCATCAACAGTACCGGACAGGAAGTGCGCGATTGCGAGTACCATAGTGCAAGCGTAAGTTGGTCGCCATCTTCTCAGCTTTTGCAGGTTTATTTCGATGGTGAACTGCGCCTTTCCTATAAAGATGACATTTCAAAAATTTTCGGGAAGGAAAAAAATATTTACTTTGGATTTACAGGCTCCAGCTCTGCGCAGGCAACGATGCAAATGGTTTGTATCCAATCGGTTGATGTCAGTATCGACGAGGCCTATGACAGTCGCCGCAGTTTCGAAGAAGGCGTTGGTATTTTCCCCAATCCTCTAAACGAAAGATTAACCGTAAATTTAAATTTCGATGCCTCACAAAAAGTTAATATTCAACTTTTTAATGTAATGGGCAAACTGATTTATGAAATTCCGAAACATTCGGTAAAAAATAATCAGTACTATTTTAATCTGCCTGGTCTCCCAAGCGGCATTTACTATGTAACAGTATCGAACGGACAAAACAGGGTGAGCCGAAAATTGGTTCATGTTGCCTCTATTCGGGCATAGGACATCGGCAAAGTTGCAATTCCTTCCCTTTGTAAATTGTCTCACAACTATCAAGTTTGTAGCTTAATCGCCCAACATTGTATTTGTATTTGGCGTGTCCAATAGGATATAAACTTATCTGTTTTTCCCTGGCAAAATAACCCTGTAGCTGCCAATGCTCAGTGAGTTCAGGATCTAAACCTGCTTTGCAAGCGCTTGGAAGATATGTGCATATTTTTGAAACATCTTCGATAAGCACGGCATCTCTAATCGGTCTGTTAATATTGTAAGTCATCAAGGAAACTGCCGTAACAAAAACTAATAGCGAAAAATATAATTTGATGCGGGGCGCTATATTTTTTTTCAAAAATTCAATCTTGTGCAAGGTTCCGGCAATGCCCAATGCCCAATATGGCAATGATGGTAAAAGATAAAAACCCATCTGTTTTGGACTGAGCAGAATGGGAAAAGAAGCAGAGGCTGCTATCAGCAGTAATAGTATAGATGCTCTATTAGGTACAATTTTTTTGCCGGACCAAAATAAGATTAGTACAGCAACAGATAAAAGCGGCAAAAGCTCCATCAAAAGCTGTTTTAACAATAATGGACTTCCATTTTTGTCTCCCAATGAAAAACTTCCCTGAATTTGAATTTCGTAATAGGCTTTTAAATAAGCAAAGGCCTCATCGCTCATTAAAAGCAATAAAACTGCGGCAAGGAAAATTGGCAGCGACAGAAAAGAAATTATTATCTGAGTCCAACTTCTGTTATTTCTAAATAAAATCAGCAAAAAAGGTAGCGCCAGTGGGAAAAGCGCTGTGGGGCCTTTACATAGTGTTGCGGCGAAAATTAATAAGCCGGAAATTATGTTTTTCAGCAGCCTAAATCTTTGATTTTCAGCAGCCGAAAGTTGCAGATATACCGCCCAGATACAAAACATCGACATGCTGTTTTCCAGCACATTATTACTGTATGCCCAGGCAGCAGTGGGTAAAAGCATTAGCACAAAAAGCGGCAGCCAGCTTTGCCCTGACGGAAAATAAAGCCTCCAGATGCGCAATATCGCTATCGCTGTTAAAACAAAACAGATAAGCCCAAAAACTCTATCGACCCAATAATAGTTGCCAAAAATTTTAAAAAGCACCCCCTCTATCCAAAATGCAAGTGGCGGATGGCTGTAAAAGGGATTCATCAGCGATTCCGATACATAAAATTGCCATGCAGAACCCGCTCCAAATGCCCAGTTTGAGGCAATTGTACCATAATAAAGCCCATCCGCAAAAATTCCTTTCCCAAATAGCCAGGGCAGCAGCAGCAGGCACCACAAAGCAATTATTGGAAATAAGTTCCTGGACTCGGAATGCATAGTTTTTAATTTTGCTGCAAGATAACAGTTCAAATTTGTATCTTTGTAAAGATGAAAGGGTGAAAGATGAAAGAATAATTTGAAAATTAGTTTATTTGATAATTTGAGAATGATTCTACCTTCTTCTCGTCCGAAAGACGAGACTAACTTCTACCTTCTTCTCGTCCGAAAGACGAGACTAATTTCTACCTTCTACCTTCTAATTTCTGACTTCTACCTTCTAATTTCTAATTTCTGACTTAAAAAAATGTCCTTAATAAAATCGGTACGCGGCTACACTCCGCAATTTGGCAAAAACATTTATCTGGCAGAAAATGCAACTGTCATTGGCGATGTAATTATGGGCGACGACTGCTCTGTCTGGTTTCAGGCAGTAGTACGCGGCGATGTACATTCGATACGAATTGGCAATAAAGTAAATATACAGGACGGAGCTATTATACACTGTACCTATCAGCGCGCGCCAACTGTTATCGGAAACAATGTTTCGGTAGGGCATAGGGCAATTGTGCATGGCTGCACCATAAAGGACAATGTGCTGGTGGGCATGGGCGCAATGGTCATGGACAACTGTGTCGTTGAATCGAATGTACTCATAGCTGCTGGAGCTGTTGTGCTGGAAAATTCACATCTCGAGAGCAATTGTATCTACGCGGGTGTTCCTGCCAAAAAAGTAAAGGAACTGAGTCCCGAGAAATTTGCCGATACCATACACCGCATATCCGATGCCTATGTCATGTATGCCGGCTGGTTTAAAGAAAATCCGGAAGAATAAACATGAAAGTGCGAATTTTAATTCTGATCAATGCAACTTTGCTTTGCTTTCTTGGCCTTTGGGATTTATTCTCTGAAAAGTTGCCTGATTTGAATTCAAGCGGGCTGCTCACTGTTTTTCCAAGGGTATATCATATTGTTGTTTCGGCCCTGCTCTTGTTTCTGTACCCCTTGCTGAACAGCAAGCACAAATTTTGGTTTCTGATAGGATTTGCGATATCAGCGATGGTTACAATTAGCAGTGCGGCACAATTATTTAGCGGAAGTTCAAGGATAATCAGTTTGAGTATTATCTTTATTTCAAATTTAGTAATGAATGGCATAGCACTTTATTTTTTAATGATAAAAAACTCAAAATAAAATACTTGTATGAAATCTGTATTAAAGATTTTCATTGTTCTGTTTTCGCTTGCTTTTGTACTATCCTGCGGTAAGAAAGCTATTTCAAAAAAGGATCCCATTAATATTGAGTTGAATGATGCTGTTATTCAGCAGATTCTCAACATACGCAGCAAACGCAGTGCCGATGGTAAAAGTAATGTTGAGGCCTTAAAGACTTTTTTGACGGTTGACAATCCGGCGCACCGCTATATGGCGGCATTGGCATTGGCATCGCTGCAGGATACTTCAGCCATTTCTGCCCTGGCCGATGCCCTGGAAGACCCCTACGACGAAGTACGACGCGCAGCCGCATTTGCATTGGGGCAAACCAAAAGCATATCAGCCGCCCAAATTCTTTCCGAGGCTTTCAGGGCTGACAGTGTGCGAACGGTTCAGGCAGCCATACTAGAAGCAGTTGGCCGCTGCGGGGGCGAAAAAGAACTGAAAAGCCTTTGTGTAGCACAGCCCTATCCAATTCAGGACAGTTTACTACAGGAGGGCCTTGCGCTGGCTTTCTATCGCTTTGCCCTGCGCAAAATGGTTCAGCCCGAAGGGACAGAACGCATCATCAAAGACTTTATTTCCAATGCCTTTATGCCGCCTGCTGCGCGATTTGTAGCTGCAAATTATCTTGCCCGTGTTCCCGGTTTGGACCTCTCGCCCTACGAAAATCTGCTCATTGATAATGTTGAAGGGGAAAAAGATCCCAATACCTTAATGTTTTTGGTGACCGGACTTGCCAAAACTAAGGGTTTAAAAGCGCTCGAAACACTCGATAATAGTTTTTATTCAAATAAAGATTACAGGGTTCGCTGTCAGATTATAAGAGGAATGCAGTATTTCCCATACGATTCGACTATAGGAATTGTTAAAGATGCGCTCAAAGATACCAGCGTTCATGTCAGGGTTTGTGCCGCCGAACATCTGATTGGTTTCGGAAAAAGCAGAGATGCTGCCAATTATCACGATTGGGCCGATAAACATCCGAATTGGCTCGTAAGAATAAAACTATTGACCGCTGCGCTAAGCAATACCGAATACTACAAAAATCAGGAAAAAAGTTTCTACAGTACCAAACTCATGGAAAGATTCCGAAAATCGGAAAATGTCTATGAAAAGGCCGAAATACTGCAGGCGCTATCCCATTACTCCTGGAACTACCGCTATCTCTCGGATGCAATGTTTCCAAAATCGGATACTGTTGTGCTTTCTCCTGTTTTAAAATCGGCTGCAGCACAAGCATTGGTCAGCCTTTATAAAAGTCCTTCGCTAAGCATTGAATTGAATTTTTCAACTGCCAGGGTTAAAGAAGAAATTCATCAGACATTCCGCAAAGCCATTGAGAGTGGGGATGTAGGTGTTGTTGCCATCATAGCAGAGGCCATCGCCGATGAAAAAAACAACCTGAAAGCAGCTTTTCCGGATTATAATTTTCTAAAAGATGCTCAGCGCAGACTGAAACTGCCGCGCGATGTCGAAACCTATATCTACCTGCAAAATGCCATCGATTATCTTTCGGGGACTAAGACAAAAATTAAAACGCCGCTCAATTTTGTTGAAATAGATTGGCATTTTATCAATGCATTGGGTTCAAAACCCAAAGTTTCCATCGAGACGAACAAAGGCAAGATTGTGTTAGAACTTTACCCAAAAGAGGCTCCGGCAACTGTGATGCAGTTTGTACACCTGGTCAAGGCGGGTTATTACAATAACAAGAAATTTCACAGGGTTGTGCCCAATTTTGTTGCTCAGGCAGGTTGTCCACGCGGCGATGGATGGGGCGGATTCGACGTAAATGTTGTCTCTGAATTCAGCATGCTGCGGTACTTACGCGAAGGCAGAGTGGGCATGGCATCGGCTGGCAAGGATACCGAAAGTGCACAGTTTTTTATTACCCATGCTCCAACAATCCATCTCGATGGAAATTATACCATTTTTGCTCAGGTGATAGAGGGCATGAATGTAGTGCACAAACTCGAAATTGGCGACAGCATGTTAAAAGTTGAATTGATCAGATGATGCGCACACTACTTACCACACTCAATGCCAAGTATATCCATACCAATTTGGCCATCAGACTTTTGTACGACCTGAACAAGGAGTATGAGGGTCTGGAATGGAAAGAATTCAGCATCAAGGAAAATCCCGATGAAGTTGCCGCTTTCTGTGCCGATTTCGATCTGCTGGCTTTTAGTTGTTATATCTGGAACATCAAACAAACGCTGGAAGTCTGCCGTAGAATTAAAGCATTGAATCCAGATGCTAAAATAATGCTTGGCGGTCCCGAAGTTAGTTACGAATGGGAGGATATTATTGTTTTGTCCGAAGTCGATTTCATCATCACAGGCGAGGGCGAAATTCCTTTCCGGGAGTTCTTGGTCAACTATCCTGATAACCTGGAGCTGGTACCCTCGCTCGTAAGAAAGGAGGGTGGGGCTTTCCTTTACAACAGCGACAGCAAAAATTTCGACCTTAACAATTATCAGGGACTGATGCCTTATAGTTTCGACGAACCTGAGGAAATTAAAAACAAGGTACTCTATATCGAAACCTCGCGGGGTTGCCCTTATAAATGCGAATTCTGTTTGGCGAGTCTCGATAATAAGGTGCGCTATCTGCCCATGGATACTATCAAGGAGACCCTGCTCTATATGATGCAGCATGGTAAAGTAATAAAATTTCTCGACCGTACCTTCAACATCAAAAAGACTTTTACCCTCGAAATTTTTCAGTTTATACTCGATAATTATCGCCCCGGAAATGTTTTCCAGTTCGAAATTACAGCCGATATTATTCATCCCGATATTGTTACTTTTGTGAGGGAAAAGGTTCCAAAGGGCCTGTTCCGTTTCGAAATCGGCATTCAGACTGTCAACCAGAAGGCAAATCTCGAAGTGCAGCGCAAACAGAATTTTTACAAAACTGCTGCCGTTGTAAAACAATTGGACGATATTATAGAAATGCACCTCGATCTGATTGTGGGGCTGCCTTACGATTATTGGGACGATATCAAATTCAGCATCGAAGAAGTTTTTAAACTCTATCCGCCAGAGCTGCAGCTGGGATTTCTAAAATTTCTGAAAGGAACGCCCATGCGTGACAAGGAACAGCACGGCTTTGTTTTCGACCCCGAGCCTCCTTATCAGTTAATCGAGAGTAAATATCTCTCACAAGAAGAACTGGCAGAAATTGTAAAACTGGAACATGCGCTCGAGGTTTATTGGAATAAAAAAAGAGCCATACAGACCCTTCGCTACGTCACTCAAAACTACAGTGTTTTTGATTTTCTTTTAGGTTTGGGCGCTTTCTTCGGTCAAAAGCTGGATTACCACAAATACAATCTGACAGATATTTATGATGTTTTGCTCGAGTTCGCCGATAAAAATTATCCGGATGACGAAATTCTAAAACAATTTATCGCGCTGGACTATTATTTATATTACAAAGTGAGACCTAGACCATTGTACAATCTTGAAATTGAAAAAAAATCGCTGTCTGAGTTGATTACGCAATTAGAACATGGCAAAAAAGCAAAACGCATTGTCGGACTAAAGTTTTCATTTGACACCGATAAATGGTTTGAAAATAACAGCCTGGAATTGACAGAAACCTGTCAGTTGATTTTATACAGTGGAACAAGCAAGGCAACGTTGATTCAGCATCAGCCTATTATAGGCTAAACAATTTAAAATGGGACGCTTAATATCTTTTTTAATTTTTTTGGGAATGCTTCTGGCCTTGGATTTTTATATCTTTAATGGCCTCAAAAGTCTTTTCAGAAATGGCATGCCCAAAAGTTTGAAATGGGCCTATTGGCTGGCCACCCTTTTGCCCTTGATCTGGATGATGATAGCCCTGCCCCTGCAGCAGTATCTTGCCGATTACCGCTGGTTGAGTAATTTTTTTATTGGTATATTTTTTACCTTGCTTATCACAAAGGGAGTATACGGCAGCATTATGCTCATTGAAGATGTGTACAGAATTTTTCGCTACAGCGGTGAAAATCTGATGACACTAGCCGATAAGCAAAGGGAACCCTTTGCCTGGGAATCGCGCAGACGTTTTGTTGCTCAGTTGGGAATTGCTTTGGCTTCGCTGCCATTTTTCTCCTTTCTCTACGGTGTAACCCGCGGAAAATACGCCTTCACCGTTCACAAGGTACGAATTGATTTTGCAGATTTGCCCGAAGCCTTCGACGGCTTGCGCATTGTGCAGATTTCAGACGTACACTCAGGGAGTTTCGATTCTGTTTCGGCAGTGCAAAGGGGAACCGAACTGGTACAGGCACAAAATCCCGATATCATTTTGTTTACAGGCGACCTCGTCAACAATCGCGCTGAAGAAATTGAGCCCTATATGCATCTTTTTGAAAAACTAAATGCACCCATGGGTAAATTTTCCGTTTTGGGCAATCACGATTATGCGCATTATGTGCGCTGGGATTCTGAAGCTGCCGAAGCGGGCAATATGCAGCGGCTCTTCAAAAACCATGCTGCAATGGGATTCAAATTGCTGAACAATGAATCGCTGCTGCTTGAAAAAAATGGACAAAACATTCGTCTTGCAGGCGTTGAAAACTGGGGCAAGGGCCGTTTCCCGAAAGAGGGTGATTTGGACAAAACCTTTGCCGGAACAGCAGCCGATGAATTCAGAATTCTCATGTCGCACGACCCAAGCCATTGGACCCATAAGATTTTGGGCTTCGATAAGCATATTCACCTCACACTCAGTGGGCATACACATGGTATGCAAATGGGTGTAGAAATTCCGGGTATTAAATGGAGCCCTTCCAGTTGGATTTATCCGCAATGGGCCGGTTTATACAATCAGGATAAAAAATATCTTTATGTAAACCGCGGTTTTGGATTTTTGGGATTTCCGGGTCGGGTTGGCATTTTACCCGAGATTACTGTTATAGAGTTGAAAAAGGCAGCGCCCAAAAATATAGGTTAGGCCAAATTTAATAAAAACTTCTCCCCTCCTTAGCCATTTTTCTTAGTAATGGCGAACATCTGTAGCGGTCTTCTCTATAGTTTTCATAAAGCTCATCCATGCGCTGTACGCATGCTGAAATACCAATTTCATCGGCCCATTTGAGCAGTCCCTTTGGGTAGTTAGTGCCGTTCATCATGGCAGTATCAATATCATCGCGACTGGCAATTTGCCAGAAAAGTGCATCGGCAGCTTCATTGATGAGCATGATCAGAATTCGATCAAAAATCATACGGCCCAGGTTTTCATCCTTATTTGGTTCGGGCTGTAGGGTGCCTTCGGCATAGTTATAATGTCCGCGACCCGTTTTACGACCAAGATATCCTGCTTCGGCTAGTCTTTTTTGGGTAAAAGCGGGTTTGTATCGTGGGTCGTAATAAAAAGAACTAAACACAGTTTCGGTAACAGTGTAGTTAATATCATTGCCGATATAATCCATCAAAGTAAAAGGGCCCATGCGGAAGCCGCCCAATTCGGTCATTGCCCAATCGATGCTGGCGATATCGGCCAGACCTTCTTCCAGGATACGCAGTGCCTCGCCATAAAATGGTCGGGCCACACGATTGACAATAAAACCTGGTGTATCTTTGGTTAGTACGGTTAGTTTCTGCCAGCTGTCGATGATGCCTTTCGCCCTTTCCAGGGTCTCTTTCGAGGTCTGAACCGCCGGTATAATCTCTACCAGTTTCATCAATGGTGCCGGATTGAAAAAGTGAATCCCGATAACCCGATCCGATTTTTTACAGGCCGCCGCAATCGATGCAATCGAAAGCGATGAGGTGTTGGAGGCCAACATACAATCCTCGCCAACAATGCTTTCAAGTTTGGAAAAGACTGATTTTTTTATCTCCAGGTTTTCGATGATGGCTTCTATGATGAGTCCACAGCCGACATAGTCTTCCATTTTGTCGCTGCGCTGAATTCGGCTAATAAGTGCAATTTTGGTATCAGCGCTCATTTTTCCCTTTTCAACCAATTTGTCCAAGGTTTTCGACATGCCGTCCAAGGCTTTGTCAACAGCTATAATATTTGTGTCGTATAGAACCACTTCGTGACCAAAACTTGCTGCCACCTGTGCAATGCCGCTTCCCATTGAGCCGGCTCCGAGTATGCCTATTTTCATATTATTTTATTGTTTAAAGCGCCCAAAGTTAAGAAATTCCTAAACGTTAGATTTGTAAGCATCAAAAATTTTAAGCGCAATTTTTAATCTGCCTTTTTCTTTTCCGCAGCTTTTTTTAGCTGATAAGCCTCAAATTCCCGGGCTTTCACCGTGATGGGCTGGCCATTTTCATCGGCAAATACCAATTCACCGTCGCGAAGCTTTTCCTCTGCCAGGAGTTTTTCGAAAGCGCGTTGGCAGCCTTGTATGATTTTTTGGATCTTGTCATCAAAATTATCAAAATTCATATACTTTGATTTTTAATCTTTTAAAAAATGACCGAATCTATTTATATCTCGTCGGAATAGTAACTTCTTTACTACCTGTAAGTAATTTTCCTTTCAGTGATGGTATATTCGCTTGGCAGTGCGCTAGGTAGACTCACCGTATATTCTGTCTTCTTGGTCCAATTGCCTTTTTGGTCATATTCGTAGCTGGCCACAGTTTTTTCAGATTCACCATAACTATATCTTTTTCCGATAAAAACTTGTTCAATCAAAGCACCCTCTGAATTGTAAACAAAGGTCTCATTGTTGATAATAACGCCCTTGCTGTCATAGTTTGTGATAGATGTTTTATCTCCCTTCGTATTATATGTTGTAGCTTCTTTTTTAACAAATTTTCCCTCATTACTTTCATTTTCCTCAATCAACTTTCCATTGATATTGTACTTATAAGTAGAACTGCGCTCTAATTTATCATTTACAAAATATTGTTCTTCAATGAGTTGATTGCTTGTGTTGTAATTTTTCTTTGTTTTGCTTAACGAATAATTTGATTGATATGCGTATTCTATTTCATTGCCATTTTTATCATAACTATAACTAGTTTTATGGCCCAATTTTCCATCATCAAAATATCTTTTAAATTCGATTAATTGATTTTTTTCATTGTACTTTGCTAACTCTTTTAAAAAAATTGAATCATTGACATAAGCAATGAATTCAATATTGTTTCTATTGTTATCATAGCGCCATATAAATCTACCGTTATATCTTTGCCCTCTAAATAAATAATTCATTCTTATATCAGTAAGGCTTGAATCTATAATATAGCTAATGCTTACTGAGCGATTTTCTTTTATGCCTTCTTCTGTTGTCGTTAAAGGTATATTGCCATCCAATCTTTGATCTAATATACCTTCTGCCTTGTATAAATGATTCTTAGCATTGAATGAAAAAACAGCATCTACTTTAGTCGATTGTTTTTTTAGTTCCCCAAAATAGTCTAATGCAGTATATTCATTTACTTCAATTGTATTTATTTCACCCTTTATTTTACTTAAATCCCAATCAATATATTCCCAACATTCCATAGGACTCATTATCTGCCCAAAACCATTCAGACAACAAAAAAGAAAAATATAGCTAAGAAAAAGTCTCATGGGGTATTATTTATTCTGATAGTATTGTTACTAAGATAATTTTTAATATACAAAAATCGTTCCCATAAACACATCTAATGCGCTAATTTTTCTAAAAATTGTTGCGCATCTCCGAAGCTTTATCCAATCCACCGCACCTTTGGTGCTATGAATGTTGCGCATCTCCGAAGCTATTTCGAAAAAAAGAAACATTTAGCTTTTCCAATTACATCTTTAAAAGTTCTTTCTATATCTTAACCAATGAGTTGTCTCTGCGTGAGATAGCCCTGTTAGAGGAAAGCGTAAAGATGCCTCGCAATAAATTTTTTACCACAAAGTACACAAAGACAAACACAGAGGGCCACAAAGTAAATCTTTCAAATTCTAATTTCAAGTTTCATATTTCTTCTCGTCCTAAGACGAGAGAATTACGCGAAGCGAATCTAATGCATTTAAAAAAGTCTAGAGTCTGACGTCACATAATCTTAAGTCCAATAAAAAGTCTTGATACTTGATGCGCTTCGCGGAACTCCGTTTGTAGAGCTCTCTCGTCTTAGGGACGAGATCGGTTCTTGCTACCTCATAAAAATTTCTGACTTCTGACTTCTAATTTTTAAAAATCTTGATACCTGATACCTGATACTTGATACTTGATACTTCAGCCTTCAGCCTTCAAACACTTTTCCAATTCCTCCTGCAGCAGTTTTATCTTTTCATGACTGTCGGCTAGTTTTTTGCGCTCGGCATCAACTACTTCCGGCTTGGCATTCTGTACAAATTTTTCATTTTCCAGTTTTTTGCCAATTGAGACAACAAAGCCCT
Source organism: Saprospira grandis DSM 2844 (assembly GCA_945888475.1). Lineage (GTDB taxonomy): Bacteria > Bacteroidota > Bacteroidia > Chitinophagales > Saprospiraceae > Saprospira > Saprospira grandis_C. The sequence goes on from CAMDAB010000005.1 coordinate 39,873, forward strand.
GAAAATACTCGAGCTCCTTTTTGATGCGGGCAATTTCCTCGGCAATATTCACTTTTTTCTCAAAGAAAAGGAAATACTGCTCGGTACCGGCCAGGAATGAGGTGGCATCTGCCTCTTCGGAACTAATATCCAGTGATTCCAAAAAGCCTATTTTGACAATGGTTTCAGTCATTCCGGCTTCGGTAAGAAAGTCTCGGGCAGATTCGCTGTCTTTCACCAGCATTTTCAGTTGTTCTTTTTCAGGCAACTGATTTTTGGCGCGTACATCACGAATGTTTTGCACTACAACTTTCATTTTCTCCACCGCCTGCAGGAATTTAGCATCGCAGTTACCTGCTTCGGGCCAACGACTCACCACACAATCATCGCCCGTAGCGCGCGCACGAAGGTTTGCCCAAAGCTCCTCCGTAATAAATGGCATAAAAGGATGCAAGAGGGTCATCATTTTTTCGAAAATACCGATGGTGAAATCTAAAGTACTGCGGTCGATCGGCTGTCCGTAAACAGGTTTGATAATTTCGAGATACCAGGAGCAGAAATCGTCCCAGATAAGACTGCGCAGCCCCATCAGCACCTCCGAAAGGCGGTAACTTTCAAATCCTGCATTGGCCTCAGCTATCTGCTCATTCAGTTTTTGTTCAATCCATTTCATCGCCAGCAGATTCACCGCCGAAGGTTTTTCCTCGGTGATGTTCCAGCCTTTTAGCAGCTTGAGTGCATTCCACATTTTATTGGTGAAATTGCGACCCAGCTCACACATTTTGCTTTCGTTGATGATTTTTTTACTTTTATCATCGAAGGGCGCATCAAATACAATGTCATTGCCGGCCGCTGCTGATGAAAGCATGCCAAAGCGTACGCCATCGGCAGAGTATTTCTGTATGAGTTCAATGGCATCGGGCGAATTACCCAATGACTTCGACATTTTGCGGCGGAATTTATCGCGCACCATTCCGGTAAAATATACATCATTAAAAGGCTTTGCCTCATGCCCTTCACCCAAAAGCTCAGGCGCCCATTCGTAGCCTGCCATAATCATACGGGCAACCCAGAAGAACATGATGTCCCAACCCGTCACCAATACATTGGTCGGATAGTAGTATCTGAGCTCCTCCTTGTTTTCAAACCCATCAAAAACGGCAATTGGCCAAAGCCAGGAAGAGAACCAGGTGTCGATCACGTCTTCGTCCTGTTTCAGGTCTTCAGCAGTATATTTTCCGCCATCTTTGTTAAGTATCGACAAAGCCTCTTCTACAGTTTCAGCAACAGCCATTTTTCCGTCTTTGGTATAAAAAGCCGGTATCTGCTGCCCCCACCACAATTGGCGCGACACACACCAATCGCGCACATTTTCGGGCTTGAGCCAGTTGCGGTACATATTGATCATATGATCGGGGTAGAAGCGCACATCGCCATCTTCTACCGCTGCAAGTGCCATGGCCGAAAGTTTTTCCATTTTCAGGAACCACTGCTCTTTGAGGCGTGGCTCTACTACTGCGCCGGTTCTTTCAGAACGTCCAACCTTATTTTTATAATTTTCGATGGCAACAATATGTCCCTGTGCTTTCAGGTCTTTTACAATCTGCTTGCGCACTTCGAAACGGTCCATGCCTACATAAAACTTTGCCAATTCGCTCATCGTACCATTGTCATTGAAAATATCGATGCTTTCGAGTTTGTGGCGGACTCCGATTTCATTGTCGTTCATATCATGTGCGGGCGTCACCTTTAGCGCGCCTGTTCCGAATTCCATTTCCACATAGCTGTCGAAAATAATTGGTACGGTACGATTCACAATTGGTACAATCACCGATTTGCCTTTGAGGCCGCTATAACGCTCATCATTTGGATTTACTGCAATGGCAGTATCGCCCAGAATGGTTTCGGGGCGAGTGGTGGCAATAGTTACCCATTCGTCGGTTGTTCCGGCAATTTTATATCGTACTTTATAAAGTTTTGAATCTTCTTCGTGGTACTGCACCTCTTCATTCGAAAGGGCAGTTTTAGCTTCCGGGTCCCAGTTAATCATGCGCAAGCCTTTGTAAATAAGCCCTTTTTTGTACAAGTCGACAAAGACTTTAATCACATATTCCGAAAGCTTGGGCTCCATGGTAAAACGGGTACGTTCCCAATCGCAGGAAGCGCCCAGCATTTTTAGCTGATCGAGGATGATGCCGCCGTATTTATCTTTCCACTCAAAGGCATATTTCAGGAATTCCTGACGGGAAATATCTGACTTCTTGATGCCTTTTTCGCGCAGCAACTGCACCACCTTGGCCTCGGTAGCAATAGAAGCATGGTCGGTTCCGGGTACCCAGCAGGCATTCAATCCCAGAAGCCTTGCGCGGCGAGTGAGCACATCCTGAATGGTGTTGTTGAGCATATGCCCCATGTGCAGTATACCAGTAACATTGGGTGGCGGAATGACGATGCTGTAAGCCTTTCGCTCATCAGGCGTGGAATGGAAATATCCTTTTTCGGTCCAATGTGCGTACCATTTTTTCTCGGTTTCCTGTGCGTTGTAGTGTTTGTCCATGATTGATTGTCAGATTGTCAGAAGTCAGATTATTAGATTGTCAGACTTTGATATAGAAGATTCTCAGATTGTAATTTTGCAAAGATATAATTTTTTCCCTTTTGGCCGAAAATTGATTGAGTACTTCACACTCAGTCAATGGAATTTATTTTTGGAATTCTGATGCCTTTAGGACTATTCAGAATATAATTTGTCTTTTTACCCCCATCCTCGACACTTAGGATATTTTTTGATACCAAATCCTGTAAATCGCGCAAAGCAGTATCTGTTGAACATTTCAAAAGTTTTGCATAGGAGGATGTTCTCAAAAAACCAACTTCTTTTTCATAATTATCATAGAGATAATTAATTACAAATCGCTGTCTGTCATTGAGATTTATAAATTTGTTCTTATCCCAGAATGTTGCCTTGTCTAAAATAATTTCCAGATTTTGCTCGCTCGATAATAAGGCCCTTTCAAAGCATGATATAAACCATGACAGATAAGCAGTAATATCAGAATCACTCTTTTGTGTTTTCTCAATTATTTCGTTGTAACGCTTTTGTTCTTTGAAAATTTGGTTGGAGAGGCTGTAGAATCTGATTTTACTGCCATCGCTTTTTGTAAGTAACATATCCATAATGGCCCTCGCCAATCGACCATTACCATCATCGAAGGGGTGAATTGTAACAAACCAAAAATGAGCTATCATGGCTTTTAAAACTAAGTCAAGTTTGTTTTCCTTATTAAGCCAATGAAGAAATTTTGACATTTCCGCTGGCACCTTCTCGGCAACTGGGGCGATAAAATGAATTTTTTCTCTGCCCAAAGCGCCAGAAATAACTTTCATTCCGGAACTTCTGTAACGTGCGACATCAATTTTTGATAATCCGCTGTATCCGGACTGAAAAAGAGAATTGTGCCAACCAAAAAGACGTTCTTCGTTCAATTCTTTGTTAAAATTTTGGGTTGCGTCAATTAAAACATCAACAATCCCGTCAATATTTCTTGGGATTTTTACAAAATCGGCTGACTCGATACCTAATTTTCGAGCAACTGATGATCTAACTAATTCAGGGTTTAAAAATTCTCCTTCAATTTTAGACGTGTCTAGTACATCTAAAATAAGCGACTCTAAGGTTGACGATTCTGCCAAGTCAAAACCAAGTTTTTCAATATGTCCTAATAATCTACCCTGTAGATGCCTTACGGCAGCCAGTGCCTGTATTATTTTCTCATTGTCCCAATAGAAATCAGTCCAATTTTCTTTTTCATGAATATACATAATTTTTCGCCGCAGATTTTGCGGTGAAAATAGCATTTTTTCACCGCAAAGAAAAGTTTAAAATGCAAAAAGAGGCCTTTTATGGCAATTTAAAGCAAAATGCTTAGATTTGAACTTTAAACGAAGTTTATGAACAGGATATCAGCCCTTAGGCCGCTTAAATTATTGGAAAACCTTAATCTCTTTGCTGCGCTTTGGCTAATTTTTGCAGTTGTTGCTGCTTTGAAACAGTGTTATACAGATAATTTTAACAATTATAAAATCTTCCAATACGTTTATTATCATACAGTTGATAAGGTTTCGCTTTATGCCCATTACCCTGAATTAGATATCGATCAGAATCATTACGGGCCTTTATTTTCAGTCATTATAATGCCTTTTGCCCTGCTGCCCGATGTTTTGGGTATGAGCCTCTGGAATCTAGCAAATGCTGCATTTTTACTTTTTGCTGTTTATAAATTACCGCTCACGAATGTTCAAAAGTCTTTGATTCTGATGATCTCGGCGCATGAATTTCTGACTACATCACTTAGTTTTCAATTCAATCCCTCCATATCTGCCATTATAATTCTATCCTATGTTTTTATTGATAAAAAGCAGGATTTTTGGGCGGCAATGCTTATTGTTTTTGGCACTTTCATAAAACTTTACGGCGTTGTTGGACTGGCTTTCTTTTTCTTCTCGAAAGACAAAATAAAATTTATCCTTTCCCTTTTGTTCTGGTCGGCAGTCTTTTTTGTGTTGCCTATGGCAATTTCATCACCTGAGTTTATTATCAATTCGTACAGAGACTGGTACGAAAGGCTGATTTTGAAAAACAAGGAAAATATCTACCAGAGTAATATGCAGGACATTTCGCTGATGGGTATGATCAGAAAAATTGTTGGGAATCCAAATCTGCCAAATCTGCCATTTCTATTGGGTGGCATGATACTGATGGGGCTTTGTTACCTGCGTATTTCGATGTACAAAGTAGAAAAATTCAGACTTTTATTGCTTTCATCTGTGCTGATTTTTACGGTTATTTTTAGCACAGCTTCAGAGTCGCCAACATACATCATAGCATTTATGGGCTTTTCTATCTGGTATGTGCTGATACCAAAAGCAAATTATTGGCAGATAGCGCTATTGATAATGACCTTGGCAATTAGCAGTTTTTCGCCCTCCGATCTTTTTCCTGCTTATTTGAGAGAACATTTTGTAAAACCTTATGCGCTTAAGGCGCTGCCTATAGTTATAGTATGGGCTTGTATTGTTTATGAAATGTTAATTTTAAAAGTTGCTGATCTATCGACTCCAAAATGAATTATTATTTCAATGATAATTTAGTCATTTTCAGCTTAATTTTAAATTCACAAAATATTGAAAAATAGCATATAACAACTGTTTATATTAGCTAGTAAAACATTTTATATAATTTAATAAAATTTAGTAATTGTCAAAATTGTGAATCGTAAAATTTACTTTTGTATAACATTGAACATGCCCAAGAATATATTGACAGGACCTATTTGTAAAGTAATCTTTAACTGACAACATGAAAAAACGCTACACATCATTATTTATTTTATTTTTAAGCTCTTCGCTTTTCTCCCAAGCAACCTATGTGATGGGTGCGGCGGAGTGAACAGCCCAACTGCCAATGCATTGAATAGTTGGGTTGGTATTCCAATAAATTAAGTAAAATCTAAAGTGATAAAATTTAAATTCTTTTTAGATACTGTAAAAAGATTATGATTTTTAGTCATAGCTACCTTGAAATATCATTTTAGAATACTCCCACAAGTTTAAGCCAATTCTAAGCAATTATTTGTTGACCTACCCAAATGAACTTATATTAATGATAAGATTTTTTTACATTTTTATTCTCATCATATTTTTTAAAACAACTTTTTATGCTCAACTAAATATAGATTGGGCGAGGTCTTTGAATGGCATCAGTGAAGATTATATCAGCAAAATTGTATTAGATAAAGATGCCAATGTGATAGGGATTGGAACTTTTCAGGATAGCATTTCTTCCCTCCAGAGTTATGGGTTAAATGATATCATGGTTTTTAAATACAATAAATCGGGCGATATCCTTTGGCTAGTTCAACTGGGCAGCAGTAGTGATGATTGGGGTAATGACATTGCAATTGATTCAACAGGAAATATCTACATAACAGGCTATTACAAAAGTACCTTTTATTATAATAATGATAGCCTTCCAAATCGGGGAAGTGCTGATGCTTTCGTAGCTAAAATCGATAGCTTGGGCACTATTCAATGGGTGAAAGGTTTTGGGCATAGCGGCAATGATATTGGCAATGCAATTATTGTTGATAAGGATGAAAAAGTATATGTTTCCGGAACATTCGGAGATAGTTTAAATATTGACGGCCAACAACTTTTATCTTATTCGAACTACAATAATTTCCTGATTCAACTTGATAACTCAGGGCAACTCTCATGGCACAATACCATCAGTACCGCAACTACAAATAACATTCAAGATATCGAATTAGATGCAAATGGAGATATTTACCTCTTAGGTTACTTCAGAGATGCGGTTTACGGAACACTAGGTCAGCTTTTTTCAGATGGTAATAATGACCTTCTTTTGGCTAAATTTAGTTCAGTTGGACAATTGCTCTGGTGGAAAAAAATGGGCGGCAGATCAGTTGATTTAGGCATTGCCCTACACATTAGCAACAACTACATCTATATATGCGGCGTTTTTCAGGATACCGCCACTTTTGGAGCATTGACAAGGATTTGTGAGGGTGAATTCGATGCTTTTTTGGCTCAATGTGATATGCAGGGTACGGTCAATTGGATACAAATTGTAGGAGGCACAGACAACAGCAAGGGCTTTGATATTGCAACATTAGCAAATGGAAACATTTATATGGTAGGCCTTTTTGAGGGAACGGGCAGATGGGGTACAGACAGTGCAACTTCCCGCCTGCCTCGCCATGTTCCTTCTGATATTTTTATTGCAGAATATAAAACCGATGGCAGTTATCAATCTATCAAAACAATAGGAAGTGCAGGGACAGACTATGCTACCGGAATTTGCGTTTTGGATAGTACAAATATATTTATTGCCGGAATTTTTAACGATACAGTGTTTTTTGATTCGAACTTATTAACCTCATCCGGAACGGATGCTTTTATTTGTAAAAGTTCATCACTGCAACCACTTGGACTTGGCCCTATTGAACCTAATATTTCAGGTGCCTTGATTTTTCCAAATCCTGTTTCCGAAATTGCAACTATTGAATTTGAATTAGAAGAATTTGCCACAATAGATATTGTATTATTTAATGCATTTGGACAAGCTGTTAAAACTTTGTTGAGTAATCAATATTGCATAGGTTTACAACAACTTAGATTCAATAAAGAGTTTTTGCCCGCAGGGATTTATTATATTGCTATTAATAGCCCAAATCAAAAAATTGTATTGCCATTAACAATCCAATAATTTACTGGAATAATAAATACCCCATTTTATAAAAGAATAATATTCAATAACCTCATTCAAGTTTTTACTTCAAAACGTATTTTTTTAACCTGTTCGCCTAAAGAGAAAAATAATATGAAAAAATTTATTCTGCTTTTTACCCTGATAAGTTTATACTTTACCCAAAACAGCTTTGCTTGTCACAACTCTACTATTAATACTGTAACATCGGTTAATAATGGAAATGGAACAACTACCTATACCATAAATCTTACTGTTGATGTAGGTTCTTCCGATGGAAATAGTTTAGGTTTTGCCTTAATTTTTGGTAGCTCTGCCACAGCACCTCTTGTGTTAACAAGTCCAGCTTTTACACCTTTTTTAACGAGAGCCGGTTTCAATAACCTGGTTGGTCGTACTGGAACATCTATAGGTTCGAGCATGCCTGGAGCGGATTTTTTTAGTACCAGATATGCCAATAGAACAGATATACTTACTTACGAAACCAACGATGGTACCTTTGGATTCGGTTCTACTGATTATACGACAACAGTTGTGGTAACCGTACAAGGTTGTGTAGAAACTATCACATTAGATGGTGACTTTAGAACACTTGGCACAGCGGTAAGTAATGCGCTTTGCCGCCCTGTTTTCAATACAGGAGTAAGCTGTGCATGTAGTATCAATGCATTGACTGCTGGTACTCAAACAGCCTGTAACCCTGCAACCAATACCTACACACAACAGGTGACCGTTACTTATGTAAATCCACCATCAACAGGCACATTGAATGTAAACGGACAAACTTTTGCAATCACCACAAGTCCACAAACTGTCACACTTACTGGATTGACTGCTAATGGTGCTGCGGTAAATGTAACAGCTGTTTTTTCTGCATCGGCAACCTGTACCCGAACAGCAACAGCCTTATTTACGGCTCCGGCTGCCTGTAATGCCTGTTCTATAACTGCATTAACTGCAGGCACTCAAACAGCCTGTGTTCCTGCAACCAATACCTATACACAACAGCTAACTGTAACTTATTTCAATCCTCCAGCTACAGGCACATTGAATGTAAACGGACAAACTTTTGCAATCACCACAAGTCCCCAAACTGTAACACTTACAGGATTGACGGCTAATGGGGCAGCAGTTAATGTAACAGCCGCTTTTTCTGCATCGGCAACTTGTACCCGTACAAATACTGCTTTATTTACAGCCCCAGCTGCTTGTAATGTGAGTTGTACTCCCAACAATGGTACTTGGGATTAGGATTTCCTTGGACACTTTAGACTTGAAGATAGCTAAGTTCCATGCCATTAGAAATTGTTCAGTTTAAGGGAATCCTGTTAACAGGTGTTTTAAAACAGAAAAAATGCAAAAAAATATATATATACTCATAATTGCTGCCTTCTGGTTTGGACTGACATCCGAACTATATGCACAATGCAACCTATCAGCCAGTTCCTCGGGCTCAAATCCAGCCTATACGCAGGTTTACGTCTTGGTGGAAGCGGCTAGCGGCAATATCATACAACAGAATAGCAGTGGTAATTTTCCTGCTGTTGCTCCTGGAGCCTATCGTGTACATGCCCTCAATTTTGACCCTAGCAACCCACCTGCACCACTTCCGGCAAATCTCATCGGGCAATCGATTTCATTGGTCGGAACACTGACAGCAGGTTGTTTTAACAATGATTTTTTTACAGATTATGTAAACAGAAGCTGTGCATCCTGTTTTTTTACAAGAACAATTTGTGCCAATGCGCCTATTTTGGTTAGCACAAGCTCAGAAAATTTGACTTATACACAGCTTTATGTTTTAGTGGATGCATCAAATGGTCTGATAGTTTCTGTTAACTCAAGTGGTAATTTTACCGGTCAGGTCTCTGCAGGAAATTCCTATCAGATTCATGCACTGAATTTTGATCCCAGCAATCCGCCTGCTCCGCTGCCTTTAGCCGGGCAGCCTTTAAACTCAATTGGCAGCACACAAAACGGATGCTACAACGATGATTATCTTACCGATTATATCTGTTATAATGTTACCAGCTGTTTCAATGACTGTTTCAGGTTAACATCAATATGCCCTGGACAAGATATTGTTGCCTCTGTTAGCGGAGAAAATACAGCCTATGAGCAGGTTTATGTGTTGACCGATGCAGTTGGCCGTTTTATAAATCAGAACAATTCAGGTGTTTTTCCAACTGTATCTCTGGCCGCAGGCGATTACAGAGTGTATGCCCTTAATTATAGCACTTCGAATCCGCCAAATCCGCTTCCCTCAATGTTGGCTGTTGGTTCACCTATATCAATGGTAACAGGTGGATGTTTTAATCAGGATTTTCTCAACGATTATCTGTGCTACAGCCTAAACTGCCTTTTGGGGGGCAATCTTCTTAGTTTTTCGGGCGAAAAAGTCGCAAATACAAATAAACTTTCCTGGAGAGTGGAACATCCAGAGAAAATAAGCCAATATGTATTGGAAAGATCCTCTGATGGTTTTTCCGATTTTAGGGAGATTTATACCCTCGGCATTTCTGAGGATTATAGCTTTATGCATATAGACAATCGTCCAACAGAAAAATCATATTACAGATTGAAAATGATTGATTTGGATAATAGTGTTGAATATTCGAGTGTTATTTTTCTCGAACATGAGTTTAGTGAGGGAGTTGTGATTTACCCAAATCCGGCCAATGACATTTTAAATCTCAGATTTGAAACTCAAAATGCCTCAACTGTATTTCTGAAAGTTTTCAATATGCTTGGACATTTGGTATTAGAATCAAATTTGGAGGGAAAATCAGGTATCAACGCTTTTTCAATTAGTCTAGACGGGCTAAGTTCGGGAGAGTATTGTCTACAGGTTAATAGTTCAGTTCTAAGCAAGACATTCAAGTTTACAAAAAAATAAGTAATTTTTAGTTTTCATATTAGTATTTAGTGGTAAGTATAAGGGAATCCTATAATTGGGTTCCCTTTTTAGTTTTTTTTTAAATACGTGATATTGTTAGTCGGTTACAGTGATGATTTAATTATTAAAATAGCTGAAAATCAAACAAATAAAATAAAAATACATAGTTATTTATGAATTTTTAAGTTATTAAAGATTTAATCGAAAATTAAACTTGCGTTCAATTGTGGAGTATATTTGTTAAGCCCTCATTAATTTTTCATTATTCGTAATTTATACTATGAAAAAACTCTTACACTTTTCCCTTTTCTTTTTTGCTACACAAAGTCTATTTGCCACCGACTTTTATGTCGATGACAATTCAAATGTCAACGATGTTTTTACGGCAGCTTCAGTTCCTGGTTCAGATGCTGCGGCTGTGCCAGGTACAGCAAGCAATCCTTTTGCAACTTTGAAGTTTGCTGTTGGGAGAGCAAATGCTGGAGACAGAATTTTTGTTGATGCTGGTACATATACCACCGAAATCAGTATTGTCATCAATAAGTCGCTAACAATTACCGGTGCAGGTACCAACCTTACTTTTTTCGATAATAATTATGCAGGAACGGCCACAAACTGGTTTGTTCATATTACCGCATCCAATGTTATCATGCGTAATTTTACCATTACAGAATATGAGAATAATGGTACGCAGTTGAGCCCAATGTCAGGACAGGCAATTACAGTTGGCGGCGGAGCTTCTCTGATAAGCGGCATTTTGCTCGAAAATCTCAATCTCTTTCTGAATGGTTTATCAGGAGGAAATCCTGCCATACAAATCAATGGAAACACGCAGATCACACTTAGTGGCGGTGGCAGCCTTTGCAATACTACTGGTACGGCCTACACAGGTGGCGTAGGTGTACTGGGAAGAAATATAAATGTAACAATCGAAGACTATATTCTCTCCAATAATTACAAAGACAACAGCTTTGCAGGCGGTGGACTCAGAGTAGAGGGCGACGCTACAACTATTGTTAATGTTTTCAATTCGGTTATTTCCAATAATGACGCAAGTAACGGCGGTGGTATTTATCAACGCAATGGGGTCACGGCATTTTATGATTGTCTTATTTCGGGTAATAGAGCCGGACAAACATCGACTACGGTTTATGGCGGGGGATTTTGCATAACTGCCGGAACAGCTAAATTTTCCCGATGTATTTTTAGATCGAATTCTGCATCGGCAGGAACTTTGAGGGGAGCAGCAATTGCAGCTCGTTTTGTTAGCGATGTCAATCCATCTCCATTTTCATCTAATAAAATTATCAACCTTCGGCTCGATTCCTGTGTTTTCGACTCCAATACACCTTCTACTGCTGGTTCGGATATTTATGCCGCAAACGGCTCGAGTAATGCCTGTAATATTACAGCCCGCGACTGCAGATTTCTGTCAACCAGAAATTTTAATATCATGAGCGATGGCACTTCTCCGGCCAGCTCTGTCAATGTTACTTTTATGGGAACTGCACCTGTAATTTCCGGTTCAAATATTACCTCAGTCGCCAGCACAAATGCCGCATTCACTGCCAATCCGAACCTGCCTTCATTTACGGGTTCCTGCAATACAAGTTTTACTTTTCTGCCGGTTGAATTGACCAATTTTGAAGGAAAATGCACAAATACTGGAAACATACTCAAATGGACCAGCGTCCGTGAGGAAGAAAATCTTGGTTTCATGGTTCAACGCGCAGATGAAGATATGATTTTCAAAGATTTGGATTTTTTGGATGGAAACTTTACCACAAACGAATCTCATGATTACAGCTACACAGATTATACTGCAGGTAATCAAACAGTTTATTACAGATTGCAGCAGTTCGATTATAATTCCATGAACAAAGTGAGTAACACAATTGCGGTTACAGGCTGCAATACAAATCCCGACGATATAGTCAGCTATTTTCCCAATCCTGTGTATGATGTACTCACCTTTAATATCAAAAAGCAGTTTGAGGAAGTACTAGAGGTTGAAATTTATAATCCCTTAGGCGTTTTACTTAAAAAAATCAACTTTAAAAATAGCAGTAATCAATTGAAAATTGATCTGCAGGACCTAGACAATGGCTATTACTTTGCAAGATTGAATATTGACGGAGTATATAGAATAATAAAAATCCAAAAATCTTAACAGCGCAACACTATAAGGACGTTTTTTATATCGGGTCGGAGCATGCAAAACTCCGGCCCTTTTTAATATTTGAAAGCTATGTGCATAAATTGTAGTTTTTAAAACAAAAAACTTATTTTCGCATTTCAAGATTCGTCCTTATCTATGAGAATTGCCTTATTGCCCCTTTTATTTTTTCTGCTATTTTCCTGCAAAAATCCATTTTTCGGAACAGCTAAAAAAATATACATTCTGCCCATGCCATTTTCAATTGAATATGGTTCCGATAATGGCTTTATCATGCAGGACAGTATCCTCATTATTTACAATGGTAAGATTGCAGATGAAGCCCTTCTATTAAGTGAATATCTAAAAGAAATTGGTATTGTTAGTAAGATTAAGGCATCGGATAAAAAAGAAAAGGGCTGCATCTTTTTAAGCAAAGGTATTGGTGCCGATAGCGTAGAATCATATAAACTCCTCAGCCGTCGGGATGAAATTGTTGTACTAGCACCCTCCCGTTATGGAATTCTGCACGGTATTCAATCAATCCGACAGCTATTTATAAGGGAATACAAGGGCGTCGGAAGCCAATTGCCGGCTTTCGAGATAAACGATACACCAAAGTTCCGTTGGCGTGGCATGTTGCTCGATTGCAGCCGTCATTTTATGGATAAGGAATTTGTAAAACGCTATATCGATTTACTGGCCTTGCACAAAATGAACCGTTTACATTGGCACCTGACCGATGATCAGGGCTGGCGCATCGAGATTAAAAAATATCCCCTGCTTACTCAAAAAGGCGCCTGGCGCAAAGATGGTAAAGGTGGAAAATATGGCGGTTTTTATTCGCAGGATGACATCAGAGAAATAGTTGCCTATGCCGGGCGTAGAGGGGTAATGATTGTTCCCGAAATTGAAATGCCCGGGCATGCGCAGGCAGCCTTGGCAGCCTACCCGCAGCACTCCTGTACAGCTGGCCCCTTTGATGTGGAAACGGAATGGGGTGTTTTTAAAGAAATTTATTGCGCCGGAAACGACAGTACTTATACTTTTATCGAAAATATTTTGAGTGAAGTCATAGCATTGTTTCCATCTCCCTACATTCATATTGGCGGAGATGAGGTGCCAAAATACCGCTGGGAAAAATGCCCCAAATGTCAAAAAAGAATCAAAGAACAAAGACTGGTTGATGGAAATGGGCTGCAAAGTTACTTTATTGGAAGAATCAATAGTTTTCTGAAAACAAAGGGTAAACAGCTTATCGGCTGGGACGAAATTATGGAAGGCGGATTGGTAGAAGGGGCAATTGTACAGAGCTGGCGAGGATTCGATGCCGCACAAAAGGCCGCAAAATCGGGACATGCTACCATTGTCTCGCCCACTTCCCACGCTTATTTCGATTATGGTCTTAATGAAATTGATCTGCAAAAGGTCTATGAATTTGACCCCATTCCCAAAGGCCTCAGTAAAAAAGAAAAAAAACTAGTCTTGGGAGCTGAATGTAATATGTGGTCGGAAAGAGCTCCGCAGGAAAAGATTGACTCTAAAGTTTTTCCAAGAATATTGGCAATGTCCGAAGTACTTTGGTCGAATCCCAAAAAGAAGAATTTTGTCGATTTTAAGGACCGAGTAAGCAAACATTACAGCATCCTCGATAAATTGGGTGTAAATTATGGTATGGAAAATATCCCGGTTAGTATTGCTACAAAGGCTGCAGATGATAAATTATTGGTCGAACTGCAAAATCGCGATTCAAGTCTGACTGCAGAATACAGTTTTGGGAAAAGCGTTTGGAAAACTTATAGCAAACCCTTTGAAATAACCGAAAAAGACAGTCTCAAAGTAAGGTTCCGCAGGGGACAAAAAGAGATAGATTTTAGTATCAATCAGTTATTGAATCCGCATCTTGGCGTAGGCAAAAGAATATGGCAGAATTATAAAATCAGCGAACAATACACTGCCGATATCATAGATGGAAAAAGGGGCAGCAATAATTTTAAAGACGGGAATTGGCAGGGTACCTTCGGTTATGATGTCAATGTTGTAATTGATCTGGGTAAAATGACCGATGTAAAAGCCTTGGGTGCCGGTTTTTTGCAGTACAACAATGCTTGGATTTTCTTCCCCAAAAAGGTAGATTTTCTGGTTTCAACCGATGGGAAAAACTATATTTCGGTAGGGCAGGCTTTTACTAAAATAGATGCCCGCGACAAAAGAGAAATGACTCAGGAATTCAGTATTGCTGTGAACCGTAAAATCCGATACATCAATGTGAAAGGATACTCTATCGGCCGCTGCCCCGATTGGCACGATGCTGCTGGTAGTCCGAGCTGGATTTTTATGGATGAAATATGGGTTGAGGGTAAAAAGGAAAAATAATAGCAAATAAATTTGTGTAAACCTATTTTAGGATAAGACAGGTTAAGCTATTCCTTCCTCAGCATCCCCACTTTTTCCACACCCTTTCCAAAAACCCTCATTACATAATGCCCACTCTCCAATCCCGAAATATCAACTTGCGGCCTGTCAGAATTAAGATTTTCAAAACTAAGCAGTTTGCGCCCTGTTAAATCATAAAGCTCCGCAGTAAGATTTTCTCCTGTACTGTTTTCAATATGGATAAAATCGATTGCAGGGTTCGGATAAAATCTTAGATCATTTTCTGTGTTCTGATGAACTGCCGTTGGTGCAGTTGTCCCCAGGTAGTGAAAAGTCACGGTGTTGTTTCCTGAATTTGGTGAAACCAAGGAATCATTTTCCGTATTGTAGTAAATATCAGCTGGATTGCTAAGGCCGCTCACAGCCACTGTAGGCGCAGCTGTAAATGTACTGTCGAAACGATGTACCGACTGAGTACTCCATGCCGAAACATAATAGTTGCCGCTGTTGTCGCGTACGATACCGTCGCAATTGCCCAGAGTTGTAGCCTTTAGTTGAGCTGCTGCCGAATCGGCCAGGGAAGCCTGCATAATTGGCGCATTAGTACCCCAGGTAACCCAAATAAGGCGTTGATTGTTGCCATCGAAGATGATGCCGTTGGGGCTCTTGGCAAGGCCGTTAATATAAAGGCTTGAGCTTTGAGCACTGATATTTATTTTATAAATCCGCTTTGCTGAAAAATCGCTCACATAAAGAAAATTGCCGCCATCGTAGCAGATACCGTTTAGGAAGGTACCCCCTGTACTGAGGTTCATCACCTGCGCAGCGTTTGCAAGACTGAATCCTTTCACAGAGCCTCCATCGCAGACATAGAGGGTGTTATTTGCAATCTCGAGCCCATGTGGCCCGCTGCTGATGGAAGTGCTGAAAACCGAAAGCTGTCCGCTTGAATCGCGCTGCAGTATTTGGTTAGCCCCATTATTTGATATAAAATAGCGTTTGCCGGAAGAGTCGTACACAACGCTTTCGGGACCGTTATAAGTCTGTGAGTGAAGCAGATTGCAGCTGAGCAACAGAAGGATCGCAAAAATGTTTTTCATGGATTCGTTTTTAAAAAATCAAGATGCTAAAGATCAGTATTTTTTGGAAGATACAGAAACTTTGTGTTGGATTATTTGAATGTTGCTTCTTACAATTGTAAGCGATTTTTGCGGAGCATTTCTCCAAAAGGCCCTCGAATGCCCCTCCCGAAAGCTTTCGAGGAAGCTATCGGGAGGCCTTTGAAAAAAAATAGCAAAGGAGCGCAGGTATTTTAATGCCGCAAACCATTGCAGGAGTTTTTTTACGAAGTAAAATACCTTAGGGAATTTTTACACAGTAGGCAATTCGAAAAAATTAATCCTGTAAATCTTTTACTTCCTTTATGTATTGGTCAATTGCCTCCACCATTGAGCTTAGATTTGGATTTTTGGGATCGGGTACCCTGATATCTAATTGCAATTTCCTGTCGAGTACCGCTTGTGCGGTAGTTTCGCCATAAGCAGCTATTCTTGTAAAGTTTTGGTTGAAATTTGGGAAGTTTTCATAAAGCGAATCAATACTGATTGGACTAAAAAATACCAAAATATCGTAGAATACATTTTCTAGTTCTGATAAATCACAGCTGACCGAAAGGTACATCACCGATTCAGAAAAATTAAATTCATTTTCCTCCAAAAAACTTACATAGGCTTGTTTGCCCAAATTGGAACAGGGCAGCAGAAATTTTTCTTTCTTTTTGTGCTTAATCAAATGCGGTTTCAAATCCTGCAGTGATCTGGCGCCAAAAAATACCTTTCTCTTACGATAGGTTGTATGTTTTTGTAGATAAAGCGCTATTGCCTCGGTAATACAAAAATATTTCATCTCGGCAGGTACCTTGAAACGCATTTCTTCACAAACCCTGAAGTAATGATCTACAGCACTTTTGCTGGTAAAAATAACAGCACTATGCTCCTCGAGATTTACTTTTTGTTTGCGAAAATCTTTGGAAGATACACCCTGAACCTCGGTGAATGATCGGTAGTCGATCTTAACGCCATATTTTTCAACCAGCTTATCATAAGGTGCCTGATTATTTGGAGTTGTAAGTTGGGTTACCAAAATACTCGACACTGGACGAAATCTGTCTCTCTTTTTTGCCGGTTGCATGCTCAGCCGATTTTTGTTAAATTACAGATAATAACTTGAGTAGAATTAAAACTGGGGCTAACTCTACGCCACAAAGATAAATAAAAAAATGAAATTTATTTTCGAGAATTAATTCCGTCGAAGCAATTGTCATTCTTAAAAAACTATAGATACCGGTTGTTATAAATAGAAATAATCCGGCGTAAAGACTAAAAATTTTAATGGACTCGGGAGAGTAAGTAAGAAAAAACAATAAAGGAGTCAGCACAAGTGCCATTACCCTGAAAGCATTGTTCATCAGAAAATGATTGTAACTAAGTGCTTGTCTGAATGGAAAAACAGTCCCCAAAAGTTTTGACTGCAAATTTTTAAGCGACATAAGGCCTGAAATGCCAGCTATAGAGAGCAACAGGTTTGCAAAACTCCAGTTGTAATCAGTTTCTAGACTATGCAGATATACATTTGATCCGACATAAACAAAATGTCCCATTGCAATTGCGAACAATGAATCAGACAATAATTTGTATGGAGTCAACAAAGTTTTTTGGTCCCTAAACTGTTGAAGTGCCGAACTGCTACTAACAAAGGCCTGTACTGTTTTTTTGTTTTCGGCTTTAAAAAGCACAGTCTGATAGGCAAAAAGAGATAAAACGGCGATTAAGCTAAAGAGTATCCAAGCGGGTGCTACCATCTCAGGCTTTTTGTTGACAACAGTCTTTTTAGGCATTTGTCTGTATTCGAACAGCGCCCCGAAAAACTTCTGCATACTCTGCGAATCTTTCTTCTTTACCTTAGCCCCTGTTTTGCTGCCCGATCTTGACAGGTTAAATGGATTGTTAAGGTCCTCCATGTCGAAGGGATTATTCACCGCAAAGGAACGGTCTATAAAACCAGCTTTGTAGCTTATATCATCTTTAAAGGATGCTTTCCTGATTTCAAAATTTTCAAAATCGTATTCAGCTAAAGTTCTTTGATTTTGCGAATAAATTAACTGAGGAACTGCGGCAATTTTAACCTCGCCCTTCTTGGAGAGTTCCTCTGCCAGCATTTTATCTTCACCGCTTTGAGCAGTAAGAAGGGTTGGCACAGCAAGAAATACCATCAAAAGCATGAAGCAATTGATAGTGGTTTTTTTGAGAAAAGATAAAATGTGCCTGTCGAAGTAAAGCAAAGTAAAACTATATTTCTGCAAAATTACAAAAATGCTTCCTTATAATTGCATTGACTGCCATGCTTTTTTAAAAACATATTTGAGTTAAGACCTTATGCTTCCAATACCTCCATCGAGATGCAGTATCTGTCCGGTCATCCAGCCCGATTTATCGCTGATCAGAAAGCAGGCTAGGTTTGCAATGTCCTCGGGTTGACCAATTTTTTTTAATGGGTGTCTTTGGGCATTGGCTTCTTTTTTTTCTGCACTATTGAGCAGATTTGCAGCAAGCGCAGTATCGGTAAGCGAAGGGGCAATACAGTTTACCCTTATTTTTGGAGCAAATTCGGCAGCCAGAGATCTGCACAAGCCTTCTATTGCGCCTTTCGATACGGCTACCTGACTATGAAAACCAAGGCCCAATTGAACAGCAACAGTAGAGAAAAGAACAATTGAGGCATTTTCAGATTTTTTGAGCATGGGAAGCGCCACTTGTATCGTTTTTACTGCACCTAGTACCTGTAATTGAAAATCGGCTGCAAATTCTTCAGGTTTTATTCTACCAAAGGGTCTCAGGCTGATAGAACCTGGGCAATAGAGTAATCCATCAAGTTGCTCGGGCAGGAATCCAAAATCCTGATTATCGGCAAGAACGTTCATTTTGTGATAACTGATATTTTGGGTGTTTGGGCATTCGTGATTATTGAATGTCCCATAAACACGATGTCCTTCTTCGGCAAGTTGTAATGCTGTCTGTCGTCCTATACCAGATGAGGCACCTACAATTAAAATATTCTTTTGCACAACTACTAGTTTTTATTTTATTAAGAGAACAAAAGCAGGTTTCAAAAGTTTACAGCCACCTGACCCGAATAAAAAAAGCGCAGCCTTGTGAGACTGCGCTTTGAATATAGATGTTTGGTTTTGGCCTATTTAATTTTGATCAATTCTTTTACACTGTTGAAATCATCTGCTGATACCTGAATAATGTAAACAGCAGCTGGCCATTCAGAAGATGGAATTGAAATTTGGTTGATACCTGTTTGTATCTGAGTATTCTGACTGTATACTAACTGACCGATTGCATCAAATACACGTATATTTGCTTTACGTCCACGCAGTGAGGTAATCTCTACTGTTGCATTGCCAAAGTTTACAGGATTTGGATAAACATTTACTGTTTCGCCTGCATTGTCTCTTGTAATTCTGGCAACTACAGTGTGCGTATGTTCAAAACTACCGTCGTTATCAACTGTTTTGATACGGTAGTAGTAGTCTTGATTTGGCAACACATTGTTATCGGCAATCGCATAGCTGGTTTGACCCTGTGTATTGCCTGCAGCTGTTTGAGTTGTCAGGTACTCAAAGTTCATATTATTTGTGCTACGCTCAATCTCGAAGTGAGATACGTTGTCTTCGTCTTCAGTAGTCCAACCAACTTCAATGAAACGATTTTCGATTGGAGTTGCGTACAGGTCAATCAGTTTAGTATTAAGGAATACTGTTGCACTATTAGCAGCAAATTCAGAAAATCCATTGTATCCTGCACGTTCAAGACCAACCCAGGTTGGTCCGCACTGGTTTGGAGTGCCCAACAATTGGTTATCTTTTGAAATTACCCAAATAGTGTTTGGTGGAAACGTATGATCTTGTGGCCACATTTTTACGGTATATGTACCTGCGCCAGGAGTTCCCAAGGCTTTACCAATATCTTCGAATTTCCATTTTCCATGGTCTGCACCACCGTAGTAGTCAATTACCCAACCGCTGCACTCAAGTGGAGCACCAAGGTTATTAGCCTCAGCAGATTGGAAGAAACCTTCAACTACGTCGTAGTTGTTGGCTTGAAAATCGAGGTGAATGTACTGCATACCTCTTTTGGCATTTGCTCCTGCTGGTTCTAGCCCAAGTACAAAGTTGTAAATGCCACCGGCAGCATTGATTGCACGACGAAGTTTTCCTTGTACATAACCGTTGTCAACACCCGAATTGTTTCCGTTTGTAACAACAGTATTGTCAACTGCTGATGTATGACCTGCAGTTGCGTTCATAATACCAAATACTGCGGGATAAGCACTGCCATTAGCAGGCAATGCAGTAGGATTAGCTGTAATAATTCTGTTAACAACAGCAGCACCGGTACCATTATAGTCAACTGAGTTGCGCACATCGGCAACATTGCCAGAGCCATTTAGCCATACAATACCCTGGCTGTTTGAAAGTTCAAGATTGTAAAAAGATCCGTCATTCACTCCAATTTGAGACTGACCGCCACGAACTGCGTAAGATCCTTGAATGAACTGCGTCTGAGTAGTGTTTACATTGTTGTTTCTCAGGCGGGTTGTGCCTGTACCACGCTGTTGGAAAAGATTGTCGGAATACATATCGCCTTGGCAGACAATTAAACCGTTGTTTTCTAAACGTCCGGTTGACTGGTAGTTGTGCACATCACCCAAAACGTGTACTTCGGCACCAGCCTGAACATGTACTAAAGAGCCATTATTGTATAACTCATTATTATGCTGGGCGCACAATGTTCCAAAAAAACCTGAAAAAATAGAAAGTTGTAATAGTGTAGAAGTCTTCAATTTCATAGATTGTTGTGTTAATTGATAATAAACAAATGCTAATTAGGCTATAAAGCTAACGCAAATCATTTTAAAAAAGAAGAAAAATCAACTTTTTATTAATGAATTTAATAATAATACTGAGACTACAATAAAAAGCTGAATTTGTAAAACAAATCCAAATAATAGATTTTATGTAAGTGTTATTCAATCAGGGATTTTTAATGGATAAATTTTACTTATGGTCCAAAACATCAGCCAGCCAATAGGCCCAAGCATGAAGGTAAACAAAAGACAGGGTAGCAGCAGCCAGTGCGGAATGCCTCTTTTCAGTGCTTGTTCGCATTCGTAAATCCCCACCATCATATCAAAGGCCAGATAGTGAATCCATGCCACAAGCAGTCCCTTTTCGTTGGCAAAAAGCTGCTTTATGCCTTCGAAGCTAAAATCCAGTTCAGGGTTTTCGCCCGAAAACAGAAAACCAACAAAGAGCAAAAGGTAGGCTGCCGCTAAAAGTACTGTGGCAGCTTTCTGTTCCAAAAACCAATTTCTGAAGGGAGTTTTGGGTGGAAGAAAAAGCGGTATCCATGCAAGGAGTGCAAGCGTATTTAATAGATCGAATATTTGAGCAATGGTCATCTTACTTTTTTTTCAGGCTTAAATCTAGACTTTTGAATGAATGCGTCAGTGCACCAACAGATATAAAATCTACTCCGGTTTCGGCATAGGTTCTGACAGTATCGAGCGTTATACCGCCCGATGCTTCAACTTCGAATTGTTTATTGATAATTCCGACTGCTTTTCTCATGGTTTCGGGGTCAAAATTATCGAGCATAATTCTTTCAATTGCACCCACTTTCATGGCCTGTTCCAATTCGTTCAAATTGCGAACCTCTACTGTTATTTTCAGGTTTAACTGCTTATCTTTGAGATATTGATGCGCTTTTTTAATTGCCAGTTCAATGCTGCCGCAAAAATCAACATGGTTGTCTTTTATCATGATACGATCATAGAGGCCGTCGCGGTAATTGGTGCCACCACCGATTCTCACAGCCAGTTTTTCTAAAAAACGCAGCAATGGAGTGGTTTTCCGCGTATCTAGAATTTTAACCGGAAGATCGGCAACCTTATCGACAAACTGTCGGGTCATTGTTGCAATTCCGCTCATCCGCTGCATGGTATTCAGTACCACTCTTTCCGTTTTAAGAATTGCTTGACTCGGCATATAGACTTCAAAAGCGACATCGCCGGGTTTTACTATTGCACCATCAATAATATGTATGGTCATTTGCATTTCAGGAACCGCATATTCAAAAATCTTTCTAGCAATTGATACACCGGCGATTACACCATGATCTTTTACAAGCAGTTTAGCCCTGCCGTATGCGTCAGCAGGCACACATGCGAGCGAGGTATGGTCACCCTCTCGTATGTCTTCATAAAGTGCCTCTTTTATAAACTTTTCAAGTTCAAGCGTAGCAATCTTTTCCATCTAATAGGATTTATGAATAAATTATTAATATAAACAAAATATGTTTGGTGACAGTTGTCACAGTATTTCAACGCAAATTAGCTTAGATTTGCATTGTTTTACAAATAAAGCATAAAATTAAGCACAAATAATTTAAATGTGCAAAATATATATTATAAAACAGCTACAACAGCGCTTACAAAGAACAATAAAATGGCAAAACGAAATAAAATTGCTGCCATAGCAGCCATGAAATGCCCAAGATGCCGCGAAGGTGATATGTTTTATGCGCCAATTACACAGGGCATTTACAAAATGAACAAAGAGTGTCCGGTCTGTAAACAAGCTTTTGAGCTAGAACCGGGTTTTTACTGGGGGGCAATGTATGTGGGCTACGGACTCAGCGGCGGATATATGCTCAGTACAGTTAGTGCCATGCTGTTTTTTCTTAATTGGTCTGTTGAAGCTGCTTTTGCAGTAAGCATTTTGGGTGGAATTGTTATTTTTCCTTTGATTGCGCGCCTTGCAAGAGTAATTTGGATCAATATATACGTCGGGTATGATAAAAACTACGTCAAAATATTGAACAAAGCTGAGTCGAAGAATGTTGAAACTGCATCAAGCGATAAATAGTGTAGTTTTTCAATCCAAGAACGGATTGGTAAAAATTTAATTATTATCTTTCGCATCTTTATGCAATTTTTCAATTAAGACACTCATGAAAATAGGCATCGTGTGCTATCCTACTTATGGTGGTTCAGGAGTTATTGCTACTGAACTTGGAAAGGGTTTGGCCATGCGTGGTCATAAGGTTCATTTTATCACTTATGCGCCTCCCGCCCGTCTGGAGCATTTTCACGAAAATATTTTCTACAATGAGGTACGTTTTGCCGACTATCCGCTTTTCGACTACCCACCTTATGAGACAGCATTGGCCTCGAAATTGGTTGATGTTGTAAAGTACGATAAGTTAGATATCCTACACGTACATTATGCTGTGCCACATGCATCGGTTGCATACATGGCCAAGAAAATTCTCTTATCGGAGGGAATTTACATTCCAACAGTTACAACATTACATGGTACTGACATAACATTGGTTGGAAAAAATCCTGTTTATGCCCCGGTAGTAACCTTTGCCATCAACAAATCGGATGGTGTAACTGCTGTTTCGGAAAGTCTGAAGCAGGATACCTATGATAATTTTAATATAGATAGGGATATAAAGGTAATTTACAACTTTATTGATTTTGAACGATTTAAAAGAACAAATAAGGAACATTTCAAAAAAGCGGTAGCGCCACTGGGCGAAAAAGTCCTCATTCATGTTTCCAATTTCAGAAAGGTGAAAAAGGTTGAAGATGTTGTGCATATTTTTGAAAAGGTCGTCAAAAAAATTCCAGCCAAATTACTTCTGGTAGGAGATGGCCCTGAAAGACAAAATGTAGAGATGCTTTGTCGTCAATTGGGCCTTTGCGACAGTATTCGATTCTTGGGTAAACAAGATGCGGTGGAAGAGTTATTGGCTATTGCCGACCTATTCATCATGCCTTCGGCCAGTGAAAGTTTTGGCCTGTCGGCACTCGAAGCGATGGCCTGTCAGGTACCGGTAATTTCTACCAACGCAGGTGGATTGCCTGAGGTTAATATACATGGTGTGACGGGCTTTTTGAGCAATATCGGAGATGTTGAAGATATGGCGAAAAATGCACTTTTAATTTTGGAAAATCCAGAAATCCACCAAAAATTCAGTGCAGCTGCGCTGGCTAATGCTGAGCAATACTCAATTGAAAATATTTTGCCGCATTATGAGGCATATTACGAAGCTGTAATCAGCAGATCGCTGTATCTCAAGCCCTGATCGGATAATTAATTCTCATTTTCGTCAGTATTTTTCTCGTAGTCTTCCTCCGTATCTTCTTCAACAACCTGAACCTTTTTACTGATGGGTTCTTTTAGGTCATCTTCAGCTTCGCGCAAAAGAGCTTTGCTGTATTTAGATGTGCTCACCGGGACAAAAGCCTCGAATGAATCTTCGGGTAGAGAAATAGCTTCTTCCTCAG
>CAMDAB010000006.1 GCA_945888475.1 Saprospira grandis DSM 2844
ATTTGTTATTGTTGGAATATTATTGATAATTAAATTTACTGAACATTTAGGTTTGATGGAAGATTAGCAGCAACCGGAGTTGTAGTACCCAACTGAGCCACTCTGCGCAGTGTGATTTCAGTTTCAGCATTGTTTTTCAAGATCATTTCATTGCCATTGTCAGAGATGATGTACTGGAAATCGCCTTCCAACAAATCAGACAAAGCTTGATGATTTGGATTGCTAATTGTGCAAGCTGCGAAATCAACTGTGATATTGTCAGTTGCGAACAAATAGTGCTTGCTGCAAATATCACGACCCAATTTCATTTCGATATAGTCGTTGTAGAAATTCATTTTTGGATGCTTCACTGTAAAGCTGATGTTCACATTTTTTGGAACTGAAACAACTGTAAGTACTTCCCAGTTAGAACCTTCAAGAACGTTGCCGGTCAAAGACTTTTCAGTTGTTACGATTTTTTCAGTAAGTACTTCAGTTTTTTTGCACTGAACAAAAAGAAGAGAAGCTGTGATTGCGATTGTGAGGATGAATAACTTTTTCATGACGTTGATATTTTTATGATTTTTAAATTCGTTTTGATTATTTGATGTTACAAAGGTAGGCCGCTGTGAACCCCAATTCAATGACGGAAAACCAAAGGGTAGATGACCTGCGTCAGTTTTTAACTTTTTTTGATTATCAGATGCCAGATATCAGATTTTCAGCTGTTGATACATATATGCCTTACAGATTCGTCTCCTCATGCAGACTAGATTCCAAACGGCCCTCGAAAGCTTTCGGGGCCTTTGAGAAAAACAGTACCAGAGGAGCGCGGTATTTTAATGCCGCTGCACAATGTGTTTTTTTTTACCACAGAGACCACAACCCTCGAAAGCTTTCGGGGTTACACAGAGGGTCACAAAGTCTTGTTAGCCAAGTCGGTCAATCCGTGAAATCCGATAGCTATCGGATCTGTATTAACGTAGTTAATCTGTCTAATCCGATAGCTATCGGATCAGTACTGCCCCTATCTGTGTGCATCTGTTAAATCTGCGTAAGACAAAGTCTAGATCGGTGCTTTAAATTATATGAAAGATGAAAGCTAATCCTAAAAATTGCATAATTCAATTACCTATCTTCGAAATCTTAGCAAAAAAGGGTTTATTACTTCGGTCTCAGCCCCTGTTCCCCAGCAGTCTGCAGCATAAAATCATAGGCCTCGTCTCTGTTATTACCGATAATACCGTCCAAAATTGCATCTTTGATGGCATTTTTAATAATACCCACTTCCTTGGATGGTTTTATACCAAAAATTTCCATAATCTCCTCGCCCGAAATTGGCGGCTGCCAAAGCCTAAGCTGATCTTTCTGTTCCACCTCATCCAGCATCTGTTTCAGATACTTGAGATTTTCCATATAAATAGCTTTCTTCTTCTGATTTGCCGTGGTAGTATCGGCCTCGCACATGGTAAGTAATTCATCGAGATCTTCGCCTGCATCAAAAAGTAACCTTCTGATAGCAGAATCAGTAATTTCCTTACGGTCTTTGGTCAGTAAAATAGGCCGCTGATGCAGTTCAACAATTTTTTGAACAAATTTCAGCTTATGGTCGAGCGGTAATTTCATTCTCTGAAATATTTTGGCTGTCATTTTTGCACCAACTACCTCGTGACTGTGAAAGGTCCAGCCTTGACCGGGATAAAACCTCTTGGTAGGAGGTTTGCCGATATCGTGCAACACTGCAGCCCAACGCAGCCATAAATTATCGCTCAGCGCAGCCATATTGTCTACCACCTGGAGGGTGTGCCAAAAATTGTCCTTGTGCGAAATGCCATTTTTTTCCTCGATTCCCTGCATTTCGAAGAGTTCAGGTAAAATAATTTCAAGCAAACCAGTTTGAAGTAGGAGCGCAAGACCAATAGAGGGTTTCGGCGCTGCCAATATTTTGTTCAGTTCAGTACTGATTCTTTCCTGAGAAATGATTTTAATTCTGTCGCGCTGTTCGGCAATTGCCTTCAATGTTTTCTCTTCTATAGTAAAACATAGCTGGGTGGCAAAACGAATTGCACGCATCATTCGCAGCGGATCATCGCTGAAAGTGATGTGCGGATCGAGTGGCGTACGAATTATTTTATATTCCATATCCGAAATGCCGTCGAAGGGATCAATAAGCACTCCATAATTTTCCTCATTCATACAAACCGCAAGGGCATTGATGGTAAAATCTCTGCGGTTCTGGTCATCTTCGAGTGTCCCGTTTTCTACCAAAGGTTTTCTCGAATCGGGATTGTATGACTCTTTTCTTGCGCCGACAAATTCCAGATGCCAGCCCCTAATACTTACAGCCGCAGTCCCAAAACGAGCATAGGACGAAACTTTGGGGTTTGGCTTCACAAGACCTGCAAGCGTCTCGGCAAACTCTATTCCGCTGCCAATACATACAATGTCCATGTCTTTACCACTGGTCGACCTGCCCAAAATCCTGTCGCGCACATAACCTCCGATAAGAAAGGTAGGAAAATTGAGTATACCGGCAGTTTTTTTAATGAGTCCGAAAACTTCTTCCTCATGGGGCTTGATGTCAAATTTCATATCGTTTTTTGTGGTATCCTAATGCTAGGCTTTGTCTTTTCTAATAAAAAAAAGTTCATTTTTTGGATCAATTCCAACAATTATAGAAGCTCGGCTTCCTTTAAAATCCATATTGAAAGCTGCTGTATAATCAACTGCTTTTCTTATATCTACCGGTACATCCCGAAAGGTAAAAGGTAATTTACCCTCTTTTTTCGTGGCCATTGTTGATACAATTGCTTTACCATAATGATTTATCATGGAAACACAGGCTGGCTCTTTTACTACCCTTATTGCCACAGTACCATCAGCAGCGCTTAATTTATCAGAAATAAAACGGTACCCACTGTACAAAATAGTCAGCGGCTTTTCATAATATTCAATCATATCGCCTGCCTTGGGGGGTAATTGCGGTACATAATGCAAAAGCATTCTAAGGCTGCTCACCAGCACCACCATTGGCCCCTGCTGCCCTTTCAATACAGATATTTTATCAATTGCCGAATCATTTTCAGCATCGCAGCCCAATGCCCAAAGGGTATCGCTAGGATAAAGCAGGGTGCCTCCATTCTTAAGATTTTCGACAATTAATTTCAGTTCCTTGGGGTCCAAATCTCCTATTTTAAATTATTTGATACAAAGATAGGTAATTTTGATATGCCCGACAAGGTCAATTCCTTTGCATTTTTGAAAAACTAAGCATATATTTGATTTTTATTTTTCAACCAACCCAAATTTACTTTATGAAAACCTTAGCATTCAGTATTTTTATTTCTTTCCTACTTGTTTCCAAAGTTTCAGCACAGCTTGCAATTACCAATCTGGAACTGCTCGATGAACTGAAGAATACTACTACCCTGGTCTTTATGCCGGTATCCGACACGGTCAAACATCAAATATACCGGGAATTGATGGAGGAACATTGGAAAATTACTCCAATGAAATTCCTATCCTACAGTCAATACACCGAATACAAATACAAAAAAGGTTATTCATATATGCTTTTTGGCGACGATTTTATCAACGATGGCACTTCTTTCAGCAGCTATGTTTATTTCGAATTATGGCACTGGCATACAGATAAAGACAACTGGGACAAACGCCGTAAAGTACAATTGGCTAGGATGGAGCTATACCCCGACCCCGAAACCACTTTCGATCCATCGCTTATTTATGACTATCGCTACAGTACCGAGGGGCATATTTTTAATTGGTCGCCCGGTATGTTCAAAAATTATATGCAACTCATTAGCCGCGATATTTCAAAAGGCATCACAAGGTCTGCAGCCAAAGCTGAAACAGTAGTTGAAGAACTAAAACTATTGAAAGATCAAACACTTTACATCCCAGAATACGCATTCGAACAACACAATTCCAACCAAAAATCACTGGGTTACACACCCGCAGCCGAAATGATGGCAGATTATCCCTACAAATACAAGGTAGTAAAAAGCGATGAACTCAGTAAAATGATTTCAGAATCGGAAGGTAAAATTTATTATCTGCTTTTTGTACGCAGCAACAGCGACAAATATTTTTCAGTAATGGAGGGTCACGACGGAAATATTGTTTACCACAGACATACGCCACAGAGTATCAATGTAAAAAAATCGGATATCAAAAAACTGGCAAAAGTGATCAGCGATTGTAAATAATTTAACTTTTTATACGGATTATATCCATGCCGGCAGTTTGCTTTTCTTTGGTTAGATGGTACAGATGATACCTTTTTGAAAATAGCAGATGGTGAAATAATTGCGAGGAACTACTCGGGAGCGTACAAATTTGAAAATAGAATTAATGGCGCTGCGCACAGCAATGTTCCGGGCCTTATGGGATTGAACAATTATATACCCATGCTCAAAAACTTTATTGAACATTAAAACCAAAACTTTTTGAGCGCTTTTATCAACAGCATTGCTAAAGCAGTATCTGCCTTCAAATCGCGTAATTATTTCGATGCCATTCAGCATCTTTCAGAAGCGTTTGAAACTATAGAAACAGCATATCTCGTAAAAATTGATAATGAAATTTTCAATACAATTTTCGATGCTGTTGAAATAGCTAAACTGATAGCCGAGCTGCCAGTTTTCGAAAAAAATGATTTCAGCGAATCTGCATTTATAAATATCAAGGAAGCCTTGCAGGCTTTTACAAAATCAGAGGGTAGCACATCTGCTGCTTTATTGAAAAGTTTGGACGATTTTATATTGCTGCTCGAAGGAATGAACCTTGGGATGAAATATCTGCACAAAAAAAAATTCAGGCCCGATGACTTTCCACCGCAAGTTTCATTTGAGATTTTGGCCGATGCCCAAATCAAACTATATACCTGGAACGAAGAAAAGGATGGTCTTGTAGTGGGCATCGCACTGCTAAAAAACGAATTCGAAAAGCTATTCGAAAAAGAGAACAAATCAAAAGCTCATTATCTCGAAACAGCAGATACGCTCTTTAGTAACAACGCTTACCATGAATGTCTGCATTTGCTCGAACAAGCTGCCGCCGAACATGAGTCGCTAAAATGCGAATGCTACCTCCGTATGGGAAATGTGTTTTTGAAACTTGAAAAACCGGCAGATGCACTCGACTTTTATATGAAAGCCAGGGTATTAGGTGCAACTAAAGTACAACTCTCGTCAGGAATCAAAACTGCTTGCTATACAATGCTTAAAAATCCCAAACATAAGGATCAATGGGACATTTTGAACGATCTGATTGAGGAATTCTCCATCTAAAAACCCCTCAACTCGTCAGCAGTTCTACGGTGAATCCCAATTTCATATTTCTCTTCCAAAGTAGTCGTTAATATTTTAAAGTCCCGTTCAGATTGAATAAAATCAAAGCCGCTGACATCGAGTACAAGAATAGCCATTTTATCCTGGTGAATTCTAAAAAATTCGAAATATGCCTGCTGAATTTTCTGAAGATAACATTCCGAAATTCCTGATTCGTAACTTCGGTTTCTCTTTTTGATATTGTCGAGCAATTCATCTACAGGCCTGTGCAGATAAACCAGTAAGTCGGGCTTTGGGAAAGAGGCGTTGAGCGTATTGAACAATTGTTGAAAAAGCCTTAACTCCTCGCCGTTAAGATTTTGCCCGGCAAAGAGCAGCGTTTTAGAAAAAACATAATCCGATACAGTATACTGTCTGAAAAGGTCCTGCTCCAGCAGAAGCTCCTGCAACTGTTTGTGACGTTCCGACATAAAAAACAATTCCACCGGAAATGCGTATCGGTCAGGGCTATTATAAAAAAGCGGCAGAAAGGGATTGTCCGAAAATTGTTCCAAAATCAGTCTTGCATCGAGCACTTCAGCAATTTTCTGACTGAAGGAAGTTTTGCCCGCGCCGATATTGCCCTCTACAACCAGGTAATTTCCGTTTCCAATCTGCATATTTAATCAATAGCTTTTATGTCGAGTTTATCAGCGCAACGCTCCAATAACTGCCTGATGCTCAATTCTATGGTAGGATGTATTAAATCGGGTGCTATTTCGCAGAGGGGAACCAATACAAAATTGCGAAGATGTAAATATGGATGAGGAATGCTGAGATTTTCCAATTGAACCGAACGCCCATCATAGAGCAAAATATCCAGGTCGATTGTTCTTTCACCCCATAAAATACTTCGCTCACGCCCCAAAGATTTTTCAATATCGAGACAGCCTTGCAATAGTTGCATTGGACTAAGTTCTGTTTCAATTTCAATTACTTGATTGAAAAAATTGGGTTGTTTGGTATGTCCCCAGGCAGCAGCTTCATAAATTTTTGATTCTTTAACAACCTTGCCCAAACGAATGCGGATTTCTTCAATGGCATTTTTAAGAAACTGAAGTTTGTCGCCCATATTTGATCCCAGCGAAATAAATACCTGTTTAGCTTTCATAGTTGGGCCATTTTTCCAAAATTAGCAGAATGTTATTATAAATGGGCTTTTTGGATTTTAGTTCATTCAGCGCTAGCCAAACTGCCTGTTCAATACCCTCCTCAGCCTGCGGAATTAGCTTATCAGATTTTGATTTCATTTCATACCAATGACTGATTTTCAGAACCCTGCGGTTTTTTCTTGGATCGAAATAAGTATGATAAGTTTTAGTGAGAAATTTTATCAATTTAATTTTTTTCAGTCCGCACTCCTCTTCCACCTCTCTCAATGCAGCATCATCACAACTTTCGCCTTTTTCAACCTTTCCTTTAGGTAAATCCCAGATACCGTTTCGCAGAATTGCCAATATTTTATCTTCCTTGTTAAAAACTAAACCACCTGCGGCCTCTATTATTTTGTAAAATTGGCAGAAATCACTGAATAGTTTTTTTAAATTTGAGCTGTAAACAAATGCCATATTCGATTTTGTACTTTCATTTTCAAAAGCTTCGATTAATGCTGAGAGCTTATCGGGATAACAATCAAAATCCAACATTTCACATGCTTTGTCAAAATGCCCTTTGTTGTCTGTGAGATAAATAGGCTTTTCTTTGATGTAAATACTTATCATTCTTTGAGAATATTTTTTGGATTGGCTAACAAATTAACTCATTTTTTATTTAATTATCAAATCAAACAGGTTTCTAAAAAGATATGATTGAACAAAGGCTGAACGATACTTTAAAAAAGCTCGAAACAAAATCGGCACTGAGGAGTCTAAAACACTGTGAAGGCATGGTCGATTTTTGTTCAAATGACTATCTCGGCCTTTCTGTATCGAAAGAACTTCATGAGCGTGTATTGGAATCTTTTAGCCAAATCGGTAAATCGGGCTCAGGCGGCTCACGTTTGTTGAGTGGCAATCATCCGTTGATGGAAAATTTAGAAACTCAGTTAAAAGATTTTCATCAGGCTGATTCGGCTTTGCTTTTTAATTCAGGATACGATGCCAATTTAAGTATTTTTGGCTGCATTCCCCAAAGAGGTGACCTTGTGCTTTACGATAGCCTTGTACATGCGAGTATTCACGATGGAATGCGCATTTGCAAGGCCGAAACAAAGGCATTCAAGCACAATGACAGTGAAGCTCTGAAACAATTGCTCGATGCTAACAGTTCGATAAATGGACAGGTTTTTGTTGCCGTCGAATCGCTTTATTCTATGGATGGTGACCTTGCACCTTTATCGGAAATTGCCGATTTGTGTCAAAAATTCAGCGCAGCGCTTATTGTCGATGAAGCCCACGCTACGGGAGTCTTTGGACATAATGGGGTTGGCCGTGTGCAGGAACTCCATTTGCAAAATAAAATTTTTGCGCGTTTGCATACTTTTGGCAAAGCAATTGGGGGACATGGTGCAGTAGTTTTGGGTTCAGATGTACTCAAACAATACCTTATCAATTTTGCCCGTCCTTTAATTTTTTCAACTGCATTGTCACTTTACGACATTGTTCATACAACTGAAGCTTATCGCCTGTTAAAAGAAAATGGAACAGAACTTATCCATTCATTACACAATAAGATTCAATTTTTTAGATCTGAAATTGAAAAAATAAGTCATAAATATTCCATTTTGAATTCTATTTCGCCAATACAGGGAATCATTATTCCCGGCAACGAGCAGGTCTTGAAAATTGCTAAAAACATTCAGGAAAATGGTTTCGATGTCAGAGCAATCCGATATCCAAGTGTTGCTGCTGGTACAGAAAGATTACGAATATGTCTGCACAACTTCAATAGCGAAGCAGAAATCACTAATTTGATCAAGCTTCTGCTATGATATCTTCTCTTTTTTATAGTTCAAATTCGAAATGAACTAAAACTTTTATAACTTACAATACATTTCTAATTAAAATTATATTGCCTATGTCTATTATCAACGAACAATCAGAACAGTTCTTATCAAAATATTTGAACAATACGGCCCCTACTGGCTTCGAAATGCCGGGGCAACAACTCTGGCTCGAATACATCAAACCTTATATTCACGACTATAAAGTCGATAATTATGGTACAGTTTACGGAATTATTAATCCGGAATCCGATTACAGAGTGGTCATCGAAGCACATGCCGATGAGATTGGCTGGTATGTAAATCATATTTCAAAAGACGGTTTTATCAGAGTGATTCGAAACGGTGGTTCCGATGTAGTTATTACACCGTCAATGCGGGTAAATATTCATACAGCCAAGGGATTGGTTCGAGGTGTTTTTGGTTGGCCTGCCATACATGTACGTCAAGGATCGGATGCGAATCTTGCACCTACGCTGGATAATATTTTCATCGACATTGGAGCAGACAGCAAGGAAGAAGTAGAGGCAATGGATATTCATGTAGGTTGTGTCATCACCTTCGACGACGGATTTGAAATCATCAACAACCGTTACTATACCGGCCGTGCTTTAGATAACCGTATTGGAGGGTTTTGTATAGCAGAAGTAGCTCGCCTACTGCATGAAAACAATATCAAATTGCCCTTTGGATTGTATATAGTCAATTCTGTACAGGAAGAGGTTGGTCTTCGTGGTGCCGAAATGGTTACCCACAGCATTAAACCCCATGTGGCGATTATCACCGATGTTTCGCACAATACTAACACACCACTGATGAAGGCCGAAAAACTAGGCGACATAAAAGGTGGTGCTGGGCCCGATCTGACAGTTGCCCCTGCTGTGCACAACAACCTACTTAAAATGATTATTGAAACAGCCAGAGAAAAAGGTATTCCTTATCAGATGAGTGCCTCCTCCCGGGTTACGGGTACTGATACCGATGCTTTTGCCTATTCCAACGGAGGAGTACCATCTGCACTGATTTCTTTGCCATTAAAATATATGCATACAACTGTGGAAATGGCCCACAAGGCAGATGTTGAAAATGTGATTCGGCTAATATATGAAACGGTTCAAAAGTTAGAATACAAAAAGGATTTCCGATACTTTAGTTGATTATCAAAAATGCAGCAAATCTGAGGAGATTTGCTGCATTTTTATTTTATTTCCAATCATGTGGTTCCAGTAATGATCTTAAATCTGAAAGCTGCTCAGCCTCTCCTATCTTCCTTCGTTCTCTGTACCAGATAAAACCAAGTGTCCCAAGCAAAATGTATGGGAATCCAAGCATGTACATAATACCTGCATTCAAACCCGTTGCTTTTGTTCCACCCGACTTTAAGTCTGCTTCAGCTGACATACGACACATTGGGCATTGAGCATTTAAATCGCTATGCGTTCCGCTTGAAATAAATAGAATTGCAACTAAAAGAAATTTAATTAAGCTGTATTTCATACAATATATTTTATGTGTAGTAAGGTGATATCATTAAGTAACACAAAACTCCAGTTATACTAACATAGAGCCAAACCGGATAGGCAATTTTAACAAGTTTCTTATGTTTTTCAATCTGTCCACTGTATCCGTATAAAAAAGCAAACAATACCAGGGGAGCCTGTACCGCAGCTAGAATTATATGACTGATAAGCAAGGGGTAGTAAATATAACCAATTGTGCCCTGATATTTTGTCGAATCGGTTATGATATGATAAAAAACGTACAATAATAAAAACAATAGGGATATAGCCATCGCAAAATAAATCAGTCTACTGTGCATTCTGATGTTTTTTTGTTTGACGGCTATCAAAGCGCCTATTAGCGTTACAGCCGATATGCTGTTCAACACTGCATTAATCTTTGGCAAAATATGTGGGTCGAAGGGTAAGTCTACCTTTAATCTGATACCGAATAATATAACTACTGCCAATGGAAGGGCAATTGATATAATCGTTATAAAACGATTTAATTTTTTGAGTTGCAATTCGCTGAGTGAAGGCATATTTATTGGTACAAATCTTTTTCTCTTTTATATTTTATTTTTTTTCGATCCTCTTTAGCTGGTAGTAGCATGGTAGAATGTCGCATTAGGTTGTTAATTTCTGTTGATTTGGTAGCATCATAATAATTGGCAATTATACCTTTTCTGTCGGCTAGTAGAATAGTTTTTACTGCTTTTATACTGTCTACCTTTAATTTTTTTAAGAAATCATACATATCGTCATTTGAGACCAATATTTCCCAACTTGATGTGTCGGGTTTGTATTTGTCAATTAGTTTCTTTAAAGAATCTAAAGGTTCATCGTTCAAGACATAAGTTAAAAGCTGAACCCTTTTAGTTTTTTTGGCAAACTCTTTCTGAATTCGTTTCATCTCATACCAAACAGAGTCGCAATCTTTGCAATTGTTATCATAAAACTGAACTACAATGATTTTCTCTTTATAAAGTGAAATATTTGTTTCAATGTTTTTATAGAGTGACAAGAAATTATTGGATGGTATTCTTATTGAATCTTTATAAAAAATCATCTCTGCTTTCAGTTTTTTATTGGCTTTAAGACCAGAACTAGAAAGGTAAACTGTTAAAAGCGGAAAAATAACTAGTAAGGGAAATATTACAAAAGAAAAAATTCTAAAAATTAGATTCTTTTGTGACTTAGTATTGCTATTGCTTTCAGAATTATTCATTAATTGAACGGTTGGTAATTACTATATAATGCCTAATAGCGCATTTTGTTTAAAATTTTTTCCTAAAGGTACAAAGATAAAACCCTTAAATGAATAAAACAAAAAGCGTCTGAGAATATCCCAGACGCTCATTAAATTATGTAGTAAATTTTAAAGAAAATTAATTTCTGTTGAAATATATTCTTTAGGTTGTATCAAGGAAGTTTTTTTGTCTTTAGGTACAATTTGTGACTCCTTGTTTTTGTCATTAACATAGTTTTGATTATTGTTCCAGGATTTACCTTCCCAAAGAAAAGCTGTAATTGCCCAGATAAAAATTAGCATAGGTAGTACTACAGAAGCTGCCATACCTTTTGTCTCATGTCCAAGGTGCATAAATATACTAACAATGTAATAAGCCTTATACAATGAAAAAACTATCATTATAGGTGTCATCAAAATGATTTTTGGCAATTTAAACCCTTCTATAATGTGTCCGTTTCCAACCAAGGCTATACCTACTTCAATGAATGTTACAATCAAAAGAATAATAAAACCTTTAACGGCTACTCCTAGATCTTCTTTTACGGTAGTATGATGTCCCATTTTTTTACAGTTTACGATTTAAAAATTAGTATTAGAGAAGGTAGAATGCAAGGAATACAAATACCCATACAAGGTCAACAAAGTGCCAGTAAAGACCAACTTTTTCAACCATTTCATATCCATTTTTTCTGGCTACGTAGGTACCATTCCACGATTGTATAGCAATAATTAAGAGAAATACAACCCCAGATAATACGTGGAAACCGTGAAAACCAGTAATAAAAAAGAATAGCGTACCAAAAGATTTAGGCCCATATTGTTCTGTTTTTACAACACCTGCTTCAGTTTTGTATGCGCCAGGTGCATAATCGTGAAAATGATGGCTGTAGGTAATCAGATAAGGAGTAGATACTTCAATATCCATTTTTTTGGGCAACTTATCTTCATGATCTCTCTTCTCAAAGTATTTAGTACCATCCTTATCCTTAAAGTAATAAGTTTCATGATCTGATACTTTCTCTTTGGACCAACCTTTTGCAGCTGCTTCTTTTTCAAGTTCAGCAAAAGTTAGATATTTGCCTTTTTCAACATGCGCAGAAAAGGGATTGATATAAACATTCATACCTTCTGTGTACATAAGGTTTGTCCACTCCCAAGCTTGGCAGCCTAAGAAAACAGCACCACCAAAGACTGTTATTATCAACCAATTTATAACACCATTTTTGTTTTCTCTTTTACCTTCCTGTACCGCACGCAAAACTGTAACAGAACTAACAATTAGAACAAAAGTCATAAAAGTTACAAAAATAAGAGGGGCATGAGAAATGCCGAATGGAGCAGTCTGAAAAACAAAATCAGGAACAGGCCAGGTATCCATACTGAATCTTAATGCTCCGTAAGCAATCAGAAATCCACCAAAAGTAAAGGCATCTGATAGAAGGAAATACCACATCATGAGTTTACCATAACTAGCGCGGAAAGGTTCTTTACCTCCACCCCAAAGCTCATTGTCCTTTACATCGTGTGAGTGGCCGTGCTCATGTTCCTGTGTTTCGATTACAGTCTCGTTTGCCATTGTAAATCAATTTATTATTTAACGAAAGAATTATTGTTGTATAATTAAAAAAACCAAAAGATAAACCCAAAGTAAATCAACAAAATGCCAATAAGTGTAAGTTAACTCTAACTTTAAAGTTCTTTTGTCACTGGGATAATCAAATCTTTTACGAATTATTCCTATCAATGTTACTAACAATGCTGCTATACCACCTATAACATGAAGTATGTGCGCATATGTTATCAGATAAAAGAAAGAACTTGATTGGTTTGTAGATATGCTAATATCTATTCTGTGTAAACTTTGCCATCCCAGATATTGCAGTAAAACAAAGAGCAAACCTAGGCCAAAACCACTATAAAATAAAATCTTAAAAAGTTTTATATTGGCTTCAAGATATGCTTTTTTTGAAATGTAAAAACATAAACTACTTAACAAAATAGTTATGGTGCTTATATAAAATTCGACTGGCAAAGGAAAAGATAACCAATTTCCGGCAGATTTTCTTACGATATAAGCGCTGGTAAATGCAGAAAAGAACATAATCATACTGACTATGGCCATCCAAAGTGCAAACTTTTTCGGGTGAATTCTTTTCAATTTTACATCTGTTAATGTACTCATTTTTTATAATTTATCAGCCATTAATGCAATGAAAACAATTACCTGGTATATTAGAGATGCAAACATTAATTTTTTTGCAGCTTCATTTGAAGTTTTAAAATATAAGTTGATAGCAAACCATAGAAACATTAAGCCTGATAAAAACATAATTACACATGCTATTAATCCCGAGATACCAAGATAAAATGGTGTATAACTGATACCTAATAGACAAATAATGTAAAATATAATTTGTAGCGCGGAGCTTTTATTTCTACCATCTTTTTTCAAACTTGGGAGAAGGTAAAAATTTGCTTTGGCATAATCATCATAAACTAACCAGGCTATAGCCCAAAAATGAGGAAACTGCCAAATGAATTGTAAGGTAAATAAAAAAACTGCTTGCGTTTCGAGTGTTCCATTTGGTGTAGCAGCTACCCAACCAATTGCCATAGGTAAGGCACCCGGAACTGCACCTATCCAAACTGCAGCAGGTGATACCCTTTTCATTGGTGTGTAAATAAAGGCATAACTAACAAGGGAAAAAGCACCTAGCACAGCTGTTAGTGCATTAAAACTTGCAAGTATTAAAATACCTGAGGCACCGGATAAGCCTGCAATGAGAACTGCTTCGGATATTTCCATTCTGCCAGCAGGAAGTGGACGATTTTGAGTGCGCTGCATCAGCTTGTCAGTTTCTTTTTCCAAAACCTGATTTAAAGCATTTGCTGAAGCGGTAACTAAAAAACCTCCTATAGCCAGAAGTAAAAATCCTTGAATGCTAATGGTTTCAGAACCAAGATAATATGCTGTGCAAGCAGAAAAAACAACCGATAAAGCAAGCCGAAACTTTACCAAAGCCTGAATGTCTTTGATTCTTTGACCTAAACCGGTCGCTTTATCGGATGTTATGTAGGGTTTCAAAACTAAAAACCTTGAGTTTTATTCTTTAAAATTTTTTAACAGGACTAATGACTGCTGCCACCATCTACCTCACCTTCAGCTAAAGGCTCTGTCTGTAATATAAATTCACGGTCGGGATATCTATTAAGATCATAAGGCCAGCGATGTACGTGAGGAATATCACCTTCCCAGTTACCATGACCGGCTTTGATAGGTGCAGTCCATTCAAGAGTAGTAGCACCCCATGGATTCATCTCTGTTTGTACCTTACCTCTGTAGATTGAATAAAAGAAATTTATCACAAATAATAACTGGAGGAAAAATACGATTATAGCAGCAACTGTTATGAATTGGTTCATCGCATCAAACTGGTCAAATGCTTGAAAAGTGTCAAAGCTATAATAGCGCCTTGGTACACCTGCCATACCCTGATAGTGCATTGGGCCGAAGATGGCATAAGCACCGATCATAGTACCCCAAAAATGAATTTGACCAAGGGTTTCATTCATAAATCTACCAAACATTCGAGGGAACCAGTGATAAATACCTGCGAACATACCAAACATTGCAGAAACACCCATCACAACGTGAAAGTGAGCTACTACAAAGTAAGTATCATGTTGTTGAATATCGATAATGGAGTTTCCAAGGAAAAGACCGGTTAGACCACCAGATATAAAAAGAGAAACAAAACCAATAGAGAATAGCGAAGCTGAATTATATCTGAAATTACCTCCCCAGATTGTAGCAATCCAGTTGAACACCTTAACAGCTGATGGAACAGCTATGATAAGCGTAAATAATACAAATATATTGGAAATGAAAGGATTTAGACCAGTCATATACATGTGGTGCGCCCAAACTAAGAATGAAAGTACACCGATTGCTAATATTGAGAAAACCATTGCTTTGTAACCAAATATAGGTTTACGAGCATGTACTGCAAGTACCTCAGATACAATACCCATAGCTGGAAGTATTATTATATAAACTTCGGGGTGACCAAGGAACCAGAAAAGATGTTGAAACAAAATTGCATTACCACCAACACGCTCTGTGAGTGCTTCGCCTGCAATATAAATCTCATCCAAGAAGAAACTTGTTCCAAGCGCACGGTCAAAAAGAACCATGAAGAAACCTGATGCAATTACCGGAAAAGAAAGTAGACCCAAAATGGCAGTTACAAGGAATGCCCATATGGTTAGTGGCATACGGAACATGGTCATCCCTTTAGTTCTCATATTCAACACAGTTGTAATGTAATTGATACCACCAAGTAACACAGAAACAACAAAAAAGACCAAACTTATCAACCATAGTGTCATGCCACCTTTTGACCCATCAGATGCCTGAGGCAATGCACTCAACGGCGGGTAACCTGTCCAACCACCAGAAAAAGGACCAGTGTTGAGGAACAAAGAAAAAAGAAGAATAGCACCTGAAAGGAAAAAGAACCAATATGACAACATATTCAATAGAGGTGATGCCATATCTCTAGCTCCAATTTGTAGTGGTATGAGTAAATTGGAAAAAGTACCAGATAAACCTGCTGTCAATACAAAGAATACAATAATAGTTCCATGCATTGTTACTAAAGCGTAGTAAAAATCCGGGCTTAATTTACCTGCTCCTGTAGAAGGATCAATATCAATCCAACCGCCAAGAAGAGGCTGAAGCCATGATATATCAGCATCAGGAAATCCTAATTGAAGACGGAAGATTACTGACATACCAGCACCAATAATAGCCCAAAACATACCTGTAATGAGGAACTGTTTAGAGATAGTTTTATGGTCTAAGCTAAACAGATATCTGTCTATAAAAGAGGATTGGTATTTATCACCATGGTGTTCGTCGTGACCGTGACCATGATCGTGCCCATGGTCTTCGCCATGTACAAGTTGTTCTTTTTCTGTGATTGTGATATCAGCCATAATGACTAGTTTTTATAGTTGAGTTAACAAAATTTCAAGACTATTAATACTTATTCAAAACAAATGTTCAAAAAATCAGATTGCTTTTTTGGGTTCTGTTTTAACGGAATCCTGTGGCGCTTTATCTTTTTCTTCAGTATTTTCACTTGGTAAGACTGCCGCAGCTACAGATAATGCCTTAGCAGTTGCATTTTCAGATTCCTGAAGGTTAAGCGTTTTTCTGGTTATTTTCAGAGCAGCTTTCAACTCTGTAACAGCATTATTAAGTTTGTCAGATTCGGTAGGGCTAGC
Organism: Saprospira grandis DSM 2844; assembly: GCA_945888475.1. Classification (GTDB taxonomy): domain Bacteria; phylum Bacteroidota; class Bacteroidia; order Chitinophagales; family Saprospiraceae; genus Saprospira; species Saprospira grandis_C. The sequence goes on from CAMDAB010000006.1 coordinate 16,309, forward strand.
TTTTGCAGCAAGTGCAACTACTTTTCCAAGGGCATCTTTAACTTTTTCCTTGTTTACCAATAATTTTTTGAAATCATTAGCTTTTTGTTTGATAGGAGAGTTATCTTTTTCAAACACATTAGCCATATAGTGGCTAGTTTTCTCTTGCTCATCCAACCAATTTTCATATTCTTCTTCTGTAACAATCTTTAGAACTCGACGCATTGAATAATGGCCACGACCACAAAGTTCAGCACAAGCAAGCTCATATTCAAATACTTCGTATCGCTTTTTCGTTTCGTCCTTTTTGTCAGGAATGTTCCAATGGTCGAATTTTTTGTAACGTGATCTCATGGAGTCTGAAGTTACTGTTGGCGTAAATACAAAGTATGTAGGCATACCTGGCACCGCATCCATTTTTACACGAAACTGAGGAAGATAGAAATTGTGCAATACATCGCGAGAAGTGATGCGCACTCTAACCTTTTTTCCAACTGGTAGAACAATGTCTGATGGTTGAAAATCGTCAATATTTTTCTCATCCGTCCAATCCTGACCTAAAGGGTTTGTACCGGTGATTTTTGTAAAGTGTTTAGTTCCTAATTTATTGTCTCTACCCGGGTAGCGAATCATCCATGCAAATTGCATACCTGTAGCTTCAATTTCAATGTAATCTTTTCCGATTACTTCTTTGTCTGTAACATCTGCCATTGCAGTATTCCATGCTCTCAAACCACCAACAACGAGAAAAGTCATCACAATGGCTGGAATTAGCATCCATACCATCTCCAATCTTTCATCGTGTGACCAGTATATAGCACGAACACCCTTTCTTCCACGGAATTTCCATCCAAAATAGAACAAAAGGAACTGACAAGCGAAAAATACGATGGCAGTAAAAAATAAAGTTATGTTGAACATATAATCTACAGAAGGACCGTGCTTCGAGGCTGCGGTATTCGGTCCCCAACCCAATATGTAGGGAATGTAATAGATAAATGAAACAACACAAATTACAAGAAAACCAACCATAAAGACCATACCAAATGCGGCTTGGAAATTATTGTTTTCATACTCTTCAGAATTATCTTCCCGTATTGCCGAGGCCAACTCACGGGCCTTTCCGATCTGCACGAAGAATACGGCAACCAGGACGGCGATAATTATAAATAGAAAGGTCATGATTAAAATTTTTAATGTTAAAGGTTGTGCTTTATTCTTATTTACAAAGATAAGACAAGTTGAATCAAATCATCATTAGTTTTCAGCAACCGTCTCCTCTTTAGAATTATTCTAAATTACTACAAATCATACCAAACATGATGATTTTTACTTTCATCAACATATGGATCGTTCTTAGGCATCAATGAAGCTCTTTCGAGGAAACTGAAAGTTACAAATAGAAACAAGCCTAAGAAACCTATCATTGTTCCTAATTCATACAAACCCGGAAAATGAATACCCATCACAAAAGAGGGGCCGTGATCGTGGGCTGCATGAGCATGTTCATCGTGACCTTTTGCATGATCGTCATTTCCGTGATCGTGACCATTTGTACCAGCTGTTCCGTGATCGTGGTCGTGTGTAGTTGAATCGTGCGCATGATGTGCAGTATCAGTTTTAACCTTTGCACTATCAAGTGCTAAATTTTTGAGGTCATCCTTCTGTTCTTTTTCTTTTGGTGTTTGAAAATCAGTTAGTACTGCTTTTGCATTATTATCTGAATTCAACTTGTAAGTATCACTGTGTTCTTTGTGATTTCCTTTGTGGGCATCACCTTCATGTATGTGGTCCCCTTCATGTTTGTGGTCCCCTTCATGTTTGTGGTCTCCTTCATGTTTGTGGTCCCCTTCGTGTTTATGTTCATGTTTTGCATGTTGAGCATGTCCCCAATTGTACCAAACACCAGGCTTAATCATTTGGTAGTAATCCAACCAATGTCCTAATAAAACCAAACCAGCCATAAAACCAAGTGTTCCTTTAGCTCTTTTGGCAGAATTCATCATCAATGAAAGGAAAGGTATTACGAAATTAATGATAAGATTGAGAAAAAATACAGGTCTGAATTGTTCAAATCTTAAAAAGAAATACTGTGTTTCCTCACCATTGTTGGCATACCAGATTAACATAAATTGAGAAAACCAAAGGTATGTCCAAAAAACAGAGAAACCGAAAACGTATTTACCTAGGTCATGTGTATGTTCTTTAGTAAAATACTGTAAATGACCTCTGGTCTGTAAGAAAAGAATCAAAAGATAAATTATACAGATAGCACTTACCCAAACGCTTACAGTAGCATACCAAGCAAAAAGTGTACTGTACCAATGTGGATCAACAGACATTACCCATTGCCAAATTGCATAAGCACTTGAGAAACCTGCGATAGGTAAGAAAATAGCCGACCACATATGTATTTTTTCATAATTCTTCTTTCGGAGCGTTCTGTCACCATCTTGTTGAATTGACAACCTGCGTATTGCTAAGGCAAATAGAGTCCAAATCCCAATAACTACAAGGGTAAGCAGATAATTAAAAGGGTTAAGGAATGAAGACTTATGGATAATTAATCTATCATTTTTTAATGCTTCTTCATCACTCCAAAGGTATAGGAAATCTGTGCCTTCAGCATCCAAAGATACTGCTAAAGCGACCAGACCTAAAAGAATAATTCCTATTGGTAAAAACATCATCATGGCCTCAGGAATGCGCTTAAAAATGGTTTGCCAGCCACCCCATGCTACCGTATGCGTTGCAATAAAAAACAGTGAAGCAAATGCAATTCCAGTGAAAAACACGGAGTTATGCAACAAATTTGTCCAAAAACGAATATGAGCGTGTTCGCTGCCAGTAAAATAAGTAAGGGCAAGTGATGCTGCACCGACAATAATCAGTGCGATTGTAAAGAGTTTAAGCTTACCAGTGAATACAAATTGAGAATTGTCTTGTATTGGTTGGTTGTGATGATGAGCACCCATTTGATAATTTCTTTTCTATGTGGTTAACGTCAATTTTTTCTTAAGAAATGGGATTATTTCCCTTTCTTTTCATCCTTTTTATCGTCTTTCTTTTCCTCTTTTTTTGCCTCAGGTTTGATTGATTTTTCACCTCTGGAAGCTTCTAAGGAATAATCAGCGCCGGATTTAGCAGCTTGCATTGAACGGATGTAGTGAATTACTTTCCATCTTTCATCATGGCTGAGTTTATCAGCATGAGCAAGCATTACATTTTTACCGTACATAATAGCGTGATAGTATCTACCGTCGTTAGAGCTAAGGAATTGATCTGACATGAAATTTGCGGGTGCTGCTGGATAGACTCCAAGTTCATAGAGCTTACCATTTCCGTCTCCTGCTTTTCCGTGACATGAACTACAATAAATCTCATAAAGTTCTTTACCATGACCCAATACATTTTCCAATTCAGCAGCATTTTTAGGTTTCAATGCATTTGAAGTAATCATTTCTGTTGCTTTGGTTCTGTCTTCATCAGTGTTGGCAAAAGCATAGCGAGGATAGGTAAGATCATTTTTCAGACTATCTGCGATTTTAGTACGACCATATGCTACAGTTCCATCCTGAGGCGTACGAGGTTGAACAAATTTTTGATAATCATCTTTTGTTCCCCAATGATTGAACATATAGTATGTGTTCTGATTGGCCTCATAAGCAATAGAGTGTGCCATGTCAGGCATGTATTCTCTACCAGTAAAATTGTCTTTAGACTGACAGGCAGCGAAAAGAAGCACCAGTGCTGAGATTGTTAACAGATTTATTATACTCCTGCGTTTCATAACGGACTATTATATATTTAATTAGATATCTTTAATGTTAGTTTCAGCAGCATGTGTTTTTTGGAGTAAACCACGAAGTGCTTCCACCTCATCTTTTGATTTACCTGTAACATCAAATGCTATACAGAAATGATCGTCTGTAATTCTTGGATCTAGATAAGGATTGGTAACACCAGGACCTAATCCACATACAAGATAAAATGTAATGACCATTCCAACAGCTGCCATAAGAACTGTAAACTCGAAAGTTATTGGTATGAAAGAAGGTACAGAAAAGTAAGGCTTACCACCGAAAATAATAGGCCAATCGCGTGTAAATACCCAAGTCATGAAACTGAATGCCGTAATTGTTCCAAACATTCCGTAAACAAAACCCGCTATGTGAATGCGAGATTCTTTTAGGCCTAATATAGGATCTAAACCGTGAACAGGGAATGGAGTAAAAACATCCCAAATTTCATTACCTTCTTCGCGGATTTCCCTTACGGCGTCCATTAATACTTCATCATCGAGGTATAGGCCGTAGAGTATTGTTTTATTAAGTGTTTTCATTGCTGAATATTTGAGTTCGCAGTGCGGTTTTTCAAATGGGTTGATTAATGATGAGCTTCTTCAGTCTTGGCTTCAGATTTTGTTTGAAGTGCCTCAACATACTGGTTTCCTGATGACTTGAGAATTGATTTAACCTCTGCAATTGCAACAACAGGAGCTACTCGCATAAAAATCAGATATAGCGTGCCAAATAATCCGAATGTAAATAAATAATCACCAACTTCTACCCATGAAGGACTGTAATAAGCCCAGCTGGAAGGAAGAAAATCGCGGTGCAAAGATGTTACAATGATTACAAAACGTTCAAACCACATACCAATATTTACTACTATAGATAAAATGAAAGTAACAACAAGATTTCGGCGTAGACTTTTAACCCAGAAAAACTGGGGAGAGATTACATTACATCCCATCATTGCAAAGTATGACCACCAGTAAGGGCCAAGTGCACGGTTGTAAAAAGCAAACTGTTCATAAATATAACCGGAATACCATGCAATAAATAATTCAGTCAAATAAGCAACACCAACGATTGAACCTGTCAATACAATTACCTTGTTCATTGACTCGATGTGCTGTAAAGTAATATAGTTTTTGAGCTGTGGAATTGCGATTGACGTTAAAATCATTAGTGTCTGTACCATTGCAAATCCTGAAAAGATTGCACCCGCTACGAAGTAAGGAGGAAAGATAGTTGTGTGCCAGCCTGGAATAACTGAAGTTGCAAAGTCGAAAGATACAATGGTATGTACAGATAATACTAGAGGTGTTGATAGACCTGCAAGTACCAATGAAAGTGCTTCCCAACGTTGCCAGTGTTTGGCAGAACCTGTCCATCCGAATGATACAAAATTGTAAATCTTTTTTCTGAATCCCTTAGCACGGTCGCGAATGGTTGCAAAGTCAGGCACCAATCCTGTATACCAGAATAACAATGATACCGTAAAGTAAGTACTGATCGCAAAAACGTCCCATAAAAGTGGTGAGTTGAAATTCACCCACAAAGGACCACGTGTGTTTGGATAAGGAAATACAAAGAATGCCAACCAAATACGGCCCATGTGGATACCTGGAAAAATAGCGGCACAAATTACCGCAAATATTGTCATCGCTTCAGCTGCGCGGTTCACACCTGTACGCCATTTTTGACGGAATAACAATAAGATAGCAGAAATTAGGGTGCCCGCGTGACCGATACCTACCCACCAAACGAAATTAGTGATATCCCAACCCCAACCAACTGTCTTGTTCAAATACCAGGAACCGATACCAAACCAGACTGTTACAATCATGGAAACGGTGCCGAAACCAAGTAGGCCAAGTGTCATAAGAAGCATCAATACCCAATTTCTATCGGGCAGCTGTTCGGTAGGAGAACAGATATCTTCAGTTATCTGATGATAAGTTTTGTTCCCGGTTATTAACGGCGGACGGATATCTGATACGACTGCGCTCATAAAAGTTTGTATTTATTACGATTACTTTTTAAATCTTGTTTTAATCTTTATATTCAGGATTAAGCGTTGAATTTTGAATCCTTATTGACTACTTTCATCAGGTAAGTAACTGAAGAACGAACGTTTACTTCTTCAAGTGCGAGGTAACCACGCTGAGAACCCATCCATTTAGAAACCTGACTTTCCTTATCATTACGATCACCAAAAACAATCGCGCCAGTAGGACAAGCTGATTGACAAGCAACTTTTACATCGCCATCTTTAAGTCTGCGGCCTTCCACTTTTGCAGTAAGTTTGCCCTCTTGTAAACGTTGTACGCAGAAGCTACATTTTTCAATTACACCACGTGAACGAACTGTTACATCGGGATTAAGCACCATACGAGTGAGATTATCAGTCATATAAGTGTAATACTCATCGTTATCCATACCTCTGTTCATGTCTACCTCATTGGCAGGGAAAAGGTCTGCTGATGTATAATCGAGCCAATTGAAACGACGTACTTTATAAGGACAGTTGTTTGCACAATAACGTGTACCGATACAACGGTTATATGTCATCTGATTCAAACCTTCAGAACTATGGTTAGTTGCAGCTACCGGACAAACATTCTCGCATGGAGCATTGTCACAGTGCTGACACATCATTGGCATGTAGGCTGTATTTGGAGTTTCTTCGTCGCCATAATAGTAACGGTCGATTCTTAACCAAGCCATGTCATGTGCTTTTGAAACCTCGAATTTGCCTACAACTGGCACATTATTCTCGGCCATACAGGCAATGGTACAAGCACCGCAACCGGTACAAGCATTAAGGTCAATTGACATAGCCCACCAGTGAGCCATTCCATAAACCTCCTCTCTTGAAGGATAGAGGCCTTTGCTGTTGAGGTATTGATATTCTTTGCGTTTTTCTTTCAAAGATTCTACACCTTTTTCAAGATCGGCAGCAGTAGATTGGAAGAAAACAGAGCGATTGGTCAATGAACCTTGGAAACCTCTGTGTCCGAGTACTTGTTCATCCACATTGATTTCTTTGCCCTGTTTTGTTTTATTTTTCAGACCGTAAGTATGGTGAATTTGTACAGCAGCAAACTGACTGTCGCGACCTACCTTCTTAACATCTGAAACTTTAATTGACGCATATTTAAATTCCTTTGCTTCGGGGAATAGATTTTTTCCTACAAGGCTACCGGCAATACCAGCGATTGTACGTCCATAACCCAAACCAATAGAAAGCACTTTTTTGTGTTGACCAAACTGACGAATTACAGGTAATTTATAAGAAGTACCATTAATCTTTAGTTCAACGATATCACCATCAGTAAGATTACCGAAAGGCGTTTTGTAGTTATTGTCTCCATCCCATTCAATTGGAATAGATAGGAAGTTATCCCAAGTTGTACGCATGATAGGGTCAGACATTTCCTGCATCCAAGGATTGTTTGCATATTGTCCTGAACCCATGTTAACTGTTTCGTAAAAAACCACTTCCCATGCATCTCCATTGCTTTCCCCAAGATTTGCCAGGGCGGCAGCTGCAAGTGCAAGAACTCCGGAGGCGGCTGATTTATCTTCTTTTTTATCTTCTGTTTTCTTATTATCGGGCTTTTTCTCCTCAGCTTTTACTTCAGCTTTCTTCTCTTCTTTCTTTTCAGTTTTTTTCTCATCTTTCTTTCCTTCTTTCTGATCTTCTTTAGTTTCAGTCAGCGCAGCTGCAACAAAAACAGGCAACGCATAAGATTTAGGCTCAGACGAAGGTTCTAATGAGAACTTGCCATCATGAAGAACATTTTCCCAAAAAGACTGTGGAGTTAGATATTTAGATTGAGCTGTGAAGAAATTTTTCTTCCAGAATGCTTTGAGATATTCATAGTATGGCTGATCTCCTTCTACTTTAACATCAGCCCAAGTAAGGAAGCTTTCTCCAGCCGCACGGGTTTTGAATAGTGGGCGGATAGTAGGTTGAACAAGATAAAACTGTCCCTGTTTTGGATTTACATCGCCCCAAGACTCTAAATAATTATGGTTTGGTGCAACATAAGTACATTTCGAAGTAGTTTCATCAATAGAACCAGACAATGAAACCGTAACCTTGCCGGCTTTGCTCATTGCTTCCAATCCTTTTGCAAAATTTGATGCAAGGCCTGGTATATCAAAAGCAGGATTAGCATCCAAAACAATCAACGCATCGATTGAACCAAGTTCTGCGGTAAGTTCGGTAATTGCCTTGTCACTATCATTGCGTTGTTTCGAGTGACCTTCCCAAAGAATAGTACTTCCGTAAGCTGAAAGCATCTCATTGATACCGTTGACAACTTTTTGGATATTTACATCATTGATACCACATACAACTAATGCTTTTCCTTTGTTATCAACCAATTTCTTAGCAGCATTTTTAATTGCAGCATTCGCTTTGGCCCATGAAAATTTTGCAGAGGATGAAGATCCGCCATTACCGCTAAGTGAGGCTACTTCATTATAAAGCATTTTGACAGCTGCTGCCTGCTCTGATGGTTTTAACAATACACGGTGATCGGCATTTGAACCTGTGAGTGACATATGTCCTTCGAACTGAATGTGGACAGACATTTCCTTAGTTGCTTTTCCAATCTGCTCATCTCCTAACTTTCTGTTTTTGATGTAATCAGCAGAATATTCCACAGGAGAAATCCATGTTCCAAGAAAATCACAATCGATAGATACGATACATTTTGCAACATCAAAACGGTAGTTGGGAACAACTCCTTTACCGAACATTTCTGCATTTGCCTCGAGCAATGCAGAAGTAGAAAACGGTTCGTATTGAATATGCTTGCTATTCGGAAATTTATTTTTAAATTGTTGTACAGCAGAAGCCAATGTTGGACTCATCGTAGTGTGCGATACAATACGAATTTGTGACCCCTCATTAAGTTTTGACATGATCTCCTTATCAAGATCGCCCCAACTCATCTCCTGAACACTATAACTTTTCCACGATTTGTTATCACCTGACTTGATCTTACCTGCAGATTTGATACGGTTCGTATCATACAAATCGAGCACCGATGCTTGTGAACGAGCCGAAGTGCCACCTTTTGTAAAAGATTCGGGATGACCTTCAATTTTGATTGGACGACCCTCACGCGTTTTAACTAAAACCGGCACACAATCGGAACCCTTAACGAAAGTTGAAGCATAATATGTAGCAACTCCCGGTACAATCTCCTCAGGCTTTACCAGGTAAGGAATTACCTTTTTTACTGGCATTTCACAACCTGCCAATGTTGCTGCTCCGATTCCGAAACCGACGTATTTCAAAAAGTCGCGACGGTTGGGCCCCTCAGTATTGCCTTCCTGTTCAGAAAACTCTGGAAACTCAGCTTCCTGTGATTTCAAAAACTCCGGGTCTTGAGTGAGGTCTTCAACGCCAACCCATACTTTCGTGATATTCTCCTGATTGTTCATAAACTTATCGGGTATATATTATCGGGAAGAATTCCCTTGTTTTCAATTATTATTTTGTAATAGAAGAAGGATTGACAAAAAATTTTCCTGCCAAGCCTTCATATTTTAATAGTGACATTTTTGACATTCCAAACCACCAATCTCCTCAACAGTTACACCGTTTGTGCGTTTTCCGGATTTAACTTCATTGTGGTATTGCTCATACATTTTGTGAGATTTGGTTTCGGAACTGTAGTAAGAATTCTCGTCAAATTTGACTTTTGTCTGGCGGTGGCAGTTAATACACCATCCCATTGAAAGTGGCGCATGTTGTTTCACCAATTTCATTTCTTCAACTTTGCCGTGGCAATCCTGACATGCAACTTTACCAACAGTAACGTGCTGCGCATGGTTAAAATATGCGTGGTCTGGCAAGTTGTGAATTTTAACCCAATTTACTGGTTTGCCAATCATTGGTTTTGCAAATGAAAGTTGAACGCTAATTTCGCTTTCGGTTATAGCTTTGTTATCTGCATTTGCTTCTTTGAGCCACTTTTTGTATTCAGCCAATCGCTCATCAGTTGGCACTGATTCTTTGAAGTAAGTACCAGAAAGTGGGTTAAAACCTGAAGCGGCATAAATCTTTAAGATTTCAGCAGTACCATATTCAGGACCTTTTTTAATTGCAGTATGGCAATTCATACAAGTGTTGGTTGCCGGAATAACAGCATGTTTTGAACGACGAGCTCCGTCGTGACAATACTGACAATCGATGCCGTTTTTACCAGCATGTACCTCGTGTGAAAATTTGATTGGTTGTTCGGGTGCGTAATTTTGCTGACGTCCCAATCCGATTGCATTGTTCACCGTAGTATAACCTCCAACAATAACCAATGCAAAAATAAGTATACGAACCACAGTTGGGTTAAGGGCAATCTGTAAGAATGATTTTTCTTCTACAGGCGATTCTCCTGCTCTTTGTTGTGCAAGACGATTGAGACTATTGATGTACCTTGCCAGTAAGATCGAAGCAAGCACAAGTACAAATGCCAGGGCCCAAAGTATCATAGAGCCGTTGTCTCCGGCTTCTTTAGTTTCAGTTTTAGCACCTTTTGCAGTTGCAACATCCGGCGTTTTACATGGAGGAGCAGCGCAGCCGTCTTTATACATATTGTTTATGTATAAAAGCAAATTCACCAAGTCTTCATCTGTAAGGTTCGGGAAAGCCGTCATGTTGGTGTTTTTGTACTCAGCGTACAAAGACTTGGCATAAGGGTTTGATTTGTAAGATGCGTCTGCAAGAACCCCAGAAGAATTACGAATCCAATCGTATAATTCTTTCTTGGGAAACTTAGACCAACGTTCTTCAACTCCACCAAGAGCAGGGCCTGTCATTTTAGTCTTCATGTCTTTAACGTGACAAGAAGCACAATTATCTTTAAATATGGCCTCTCCTTTTTTAGGATCTTGTGCATTTGCCCGGTTAAAACTCATAGTGAGAATCAGAGCAAGCGTTAAACAGCGTAAAAAGGTTCGAAATATCATGTGAAAAAAGTTTTATCGAGAAAACAACTTTTGTAGTTGTGGCAAAATTACAATGTTGTGACTATATTCCAAAAACTTTGCAGTGCAGTATCTTTATTTAGAAGTAGTCTAAACTAAATCAAAATTTCAAATTTCAATACAAATTTGTGTTTCAATTGATAATCATGCTTTTGTAATGGATTATCATATTTTGATAACTTTATCAAAGCGAACACTAAAGCAATTGAATGGAAACAATGATAAAATTTGAACTTTCTTGTTAAATGGCAGCATCGTAATTTCGTGACAAAAATATGACAATTCTCAACATTTTTATACTAAGTTGAGAAAATCGAAATATTTTTTTGTGTTTTTTTGAAGCCCGTAAACAGTTAATTATTCAAAATGCCCCCACAATACAATTATATGAATGGTATTTTTATGTGATTCACCATTTTAGAGACTCACAGTTGCAAAGAATCAATTGAGTGTAAGTAAACGGATAATGCTTTTTATTTGTTGATTTTATTTCATATTGGCTAACTTTGCATTCAGAAAATAATATTATCAAGAATAACATATGAATATCCGCTCAACTATAACGGCTTTACTGACTTTTTTTCTTTTGTCGGGCCTCTATGCCCAACAAAAAGATTTCAGTAGAATAATGCTGGAATTTATTCCGGCCGATGCAATTTTTGCAGCCAATATAAAATCCAATGCAATTGAATCGAAGATGAGCTGGGAAAATATATTCAAACTGAGTGTTTGTGAAGAACTTATAACCCAAGCAGGAAAAAGCTTTCGGATAAATGACAGCCGTTTTTTTCTGGATATGATTCAAAATCCTAAGTCAAAGGGGATTGAATTTCCAGGAGAACTGATGGCTTTTGGAGAAACAGTTTCAGAACAGAAATTCATAAATCTAATATTGCCGCTGTCAGATGCTGCTCTTTTCAAGAACGAACTCTCTAAATATTTTGGACCCGGTTTCAACAATTCTATAGTTGTCAAAGGTCAACAACTGATTTTTATTCACAACGAGCGTGTTGCAGTCAGCTGGAACAAAAATATTGCTGTTTTAACCATGAGGCTAGCAAACTTCAATAACAAAACGTCGGAAGAAAATGAAAATGAGCAACGCATTTTCCTTAATAACTACCTCGACAAAATACATTCAACCGACGCTTCTGAAAGCATGCTAAACAATAATGTTTTCTACAGCTGGTATAACAAAGTGAGAGATGCGGGAATCTGGGTCGATTACAAAGAAATCATGCGACTCAATTTAGAAAATAGCCTGGGATCGGCTCAATTACCGGGAATAGCAAGTAACCTTCTTGAAATTTTAATAAATAGCTACGGTGAAATATCCCTTGCATCGGATATCAGTTTTGAAAAAGGTGAATTTCTTTCAGACACCTATATCTACACAGGAAAAGATTTGATAGATTTTTCAAAATCGGCAACCTCGAACAAGGCAAATAAAAAAATGCTGAAGTACATAGATGGGCAAAAAACAGGAATTTATATGACCATGGCAACTAGTCCCAAAGGCGTATACGAGGGCTGGAAAAAGTTTTTAGGCGAAAAAGCGGGAGGCTTTAAAGCATCCGTTGAGGACCTTTTTGGCTTTATGGAAATTTTTATTGACGAAAAGGATGCATTTAACTTCCTGAAAGGAGATCTTTTTTATGCTGTGAATGGGCTAAAAACTGTTGAAAAAATTAGTACAGAATACGAATACGACGAGGAAACTGATGAGTATATACCCGTTGAAAGTAAAAAAATGGAACAAGTACCACTGCTTACTGCCGGATTTTCATACGGCAAAAAAGAACAAATGCTGAAGTTGATACGTGTAGTACAGCGGACCGGATTATTAAAAAAAATTAACACTAATCTCTATCAGCTTTCGCTACCCACCTTTAACGAACCCATTTATGTTAAAATGGATAATGGTCTTATGGTGTTGAGCAATGATGAACAACGCATGAAAGAAAATAAAAAGTACAGAGCCTTGCCGAAAAAGCATAGTCGATTTATGAAAAGCGATTTTCAAACCCTGTACATAAATACTGCCGCTTTTGCTGATATTATTTTGGGTTCAAATCCGCCTAATGATGCCAAACAAATTCTTAAAAACATCAAAGATGGCGTATGTGATATGACGCTTCACAGTCGCAGACCCAAGAAAAAAGATAACTGTATCACTCAGAATTTTGTTCTCGACTTGAAAAACAAAGAAGAAAATGCACTTAAGCAGCTACTCGACTTTGCCGAAAGAATCTATATCAGTTCAATGAAAGGCTTATAAAATTCCTATAAATTGATTCGCTGGAAAATAGCACAGGTTGCTGAACTTAAATGGTGGCAGAACTATCTGAAAAACAAAGATGCAAAGACCTATCTTGAATGGAAAAAAACATACTGGATAGATTTTTTGCAAAAATGCACTATCGGCCTGCCCCAAAATGCTGGTTGCCTGGACGCTGGCTGTGGTCCTGCAGGAATTTTCATTGTTTTGGGAAATAATGCTGTACACGCCTGCGATCCACTGATAGATAAATATGAGGGGCTCGATGTTTTCGATAAAACAGCTTATGCTAATGTAAATTTTATAAAATCCTCTATCGAAAATTTTAACTTTGAAACGCAATATGATTATATTTTTTGTTTGAATGCAATAAACCATGTTGCCGATTTGGGGAAAAGTATTTCGAAACTATCGGAATTATTAAAAGCGGAAGGGACCTTGTTGCTTTCGACCGATGTTCACCGCCATAAATTTTTGAAAACAATATTCCGCCTCTTACCGGGTGATATTCTTCACCCTCAACAGCATAGCCTCATAGACTATCGAAAAATGATCGCTGAGAAAAATCTCGAAATTGATCGGGAAATTTTGATTAAAAGAACTGCCATATTTGACTATTACGCTTTTGTACTAAAAAAATCAAACGCTTGAAAAAATCTGTATTATTCACTTTGGGCTTGTCGCTGATTGGGGCGCTCTTGCTTGCACTTTGTTTTGTGGACAATTGGTCGTCGATGCTTTGTTTCGTAGCCCTTGTACCAATGATGATCGCTTTAAAACAAAGCAGCAGTTTTCTGCTGACCGTAATTATGGCGGCACTGAATGCTACACTAACAGTTTTGTTGATGAGGCTGATTGGCACAGAAATTACATTCGAAGCCTCTATTGGACAGTTTTTTATATTTTCATTACCCTGGGTTTTCTATCATCATATCAGAATCCGGCACAATGAAAAACTTGCTTATCTTGCCCTCGTGAGCAGTTGGATATTTTTAGAATGGCTTGCTGCACAATACTTTGGAAAATGGCATGGGCTTCAATTGGGGCATTGTTTTACAAACGTACCTTATCTTGTAAAATGGTTCGGCTTCCTGGGGGTAAGCGCTGGTTCTTTATGGATACTGGCCATTAATATCCATATTTCGAGAATCATTTTACCCGCTCAGTCTTTTACGAGAAAACATGCTATCATAAATGGCATTCTGGTTATGATTTTGCCTGTTTTGGCTTCTTTTTTTTGGCCAGATGCTGAAAAAAGTGGCAACAGCTCGGCAACAACAAAAGAAGTGAATGGTAAAATACTGCTGCTTTCTGAAAACGATAAGAGCCTTTCTGCCAATGAATTAAAAATTGATCATAGCATTTACAATAGTGTTTTCGATACGGTACGAAATGCCTCTATCGGAGATAAAGAGGGCAAAAAAACTGCTGTATTGTCAAAAATACTCCGTGTTGGTCATATTGGAGGCATCAAAAATCAGCATCTAATTATTGCAGATTTCGATAACAGGCGTATAGGTCTTCTGAATGCAAATTCAATGCTCAGAGCTGATCTTGTCAGGCTTTATGCCCTGGAAAAATGTGCATTCTTAATATGTTACACTGAAGCAGCAAGTATTCCCCGTCAAATTTTAAGGTCAAGGGCTATTGAAAACAATATAGATATCCTCTTTGTACAAAAAGGTCATTCAAGTTTATTTTTGAAATCGGGTGAAGAGATTATTGGCGTCAATGAAATCAAAATCGAAACTAAAAAACCCGGCTTTTTTACCCTTTATGGCGACCTGATAGGAAGATTGTCTATCTTTGTAAGCCTTTGGATGTTATTGGGCAGTATTGTAAAACCATTCAGAAAAAAATAGCGCGATGGATCAACAGCTATCATATCAAAATAAAGAAGCAAAGCAGGCTAATGAAGACTTTTCTTCGGGCGTAGTTATAATGGCAAAAATCTGCTCTGTGATTTTTCACCCACTATTGCTTCTGCTCTATAGTTTTATCATTTTGGCATGGTGCAATCCTTATCTGTTCGGACGTTCAAAATTTAGCGATGTTTTTGCCGATAAGATAAACAGTATTTTGTTGATTTGGCTTTTGATTTTTTCATTTTTGGTGCCGCTCCTTGCAGTCCTTATGATGAAAGGGCTGGGACTCATTAAAGATCTGGTAATGTCTGACAAAACCGATCGAATTGGTCCTTATATAATTGTGGGGCTGCTATACATTGTTATATTCATGAATATGAAAAATAATAGTGCCATACCCTTAGAAATGGCTATATTTTCTTTAGGAGCAACTATCGGAATTTTTGCCGCCTTTGTTATCAATCTTTTTTCGAAAATCAGTATGCATACAGTAGGCATGGGTGGTTTTCTGGCCATGATGATGATTTGTGTGGGGCATAGTATTTCAAACAACGATTTTATTTTGATTTTGGCTGTCATTGCTGCCGGCTTGGTTGGCAGTTCAAGATTGATAATGGGGGCACATGAACCGAATGAAATTTACGGGGGCTATGCAATTGGCTTTTTGGCTCAATTTGTGGCATTGAGTTATTTGGCCGGATAAAAAATTATAAAAAATATTTATAGTTGAGGCAGCGTTTTGAATTTTTAATGCGTTTTCAATTAAAAGGCAATTTTTCGCACCGTATTATATATAAATAAAAGGCAAAAAAAGGCAGACTCGGCAAGGTCTGCCTTTTTATTTTTTGTTAGTTCTTGAACAAAATGCTTAGAATGACTATATTCGCAGATACAAACTTTAATTATGAAAAATACGCTGCTCCTATTTCTTTTGATTTTATCAGCTTTTGTGAATTTTTCCTTTGGACAAAATATTAAAAAGAAAACTGAAAAAAACTATCGTCATCTGAGTGTTGCTGATAGTGTACTCAGCGCCCTTAAAACTTATGAATACAATAAAGATGGGGCACTTTTGTCAAAACATGAATTGTTTTACGGACAACCGTCAGGTAACCTGACCAAAGAAATCAACGCTCGATTTGACAGCAGCAAAATGATACTTGATGTCCATATCTATTCTTACAAAAATGGTCTTACAGATCACGAAAGACTCAAAACCAAATATTTGATTTATAACGCCAAAGAATCCGAAAGTAAATATATCTGGCGACAGAATTACGATGCGAGTGAAGAAATGATAAGGGAAGATACGCTAAGCTATGACAAGGCTGGCAACCTGATTTCCCAAATGGTATTCGACTACAGAGGTAATACCTCACAGGGTGCAGATGAATACATCTATGACAAAAAGAACCGACTCAAACGATGGAAATGGTACAGCTACTGGTCAACAGTCAATAAGAAAAGTAAACCTGTTACCAAAAGAGAAAAAAAGCAGGATTACAAATACAAATACAATAAAGCTAACAAACTCGTCAAAGTTAGTGGAAAGCGTTGGAGTACTTCAAAACTGGAAACATTCAAATATGATTCCAATGGAAAGTTGACTGAATTCATTCAACTGCAAAGCAAAAAAACAAAAAATACAAAATCGGAAAGGGCCAAAAAAGGCAAATATAATCTCAGCGAAGATAAGTTAATCAAAAACTATCAAAACGGTTTTCTGACACTCGAAAAACAAATTTCGAACGATAAGGAAATTTACAGAACAGAAATCTGCTATCATAAAGATTCTTTGATTAGCAGTATGGTTCATTATAAAAGGGCTGAAAAAAACTATGAGACTCGATTTGAATATGACCAAAATAACAAACCCTTAACAAAAATTACTCAAAATTACCTCAACAACAAGCCGCATAGCCTAGTTACCAGTGTATACGACAAAAATGAAAACATCATTCTGGATGAAAAAACACTGAATGGCGAAATAATGACCCGGACCGAACAAAGTTTTGATGAAAAATCGAATCCAAAAAGCATCCGCTCATATATGAAAACCAAAAATGGTATGCAACTGTTTGAATCGGCAGAATATGAATATGAAAGATGAAAGATGAAAGGGTGAAAGGGTGAAAGGGTGAAAGGGTGAAAGGGTGAAAGGATGAAAGATTTGTATGATTTGAAAATTTGAAAATTTGAAAATGAGGCAATCCGATAGCTATCGGATTGAAAATTTTTCAATTCGAAGATTTTTTCCAAACGGCTTTAGCCTTTGTGAAAAACAATACCAAAGGAGCGCGGTATTTAGCAGAGGAAAGAAGAAAAGATTGGAAGAGAAAAGATGGTAATTTGAAAATTTCCAATTCGTCACGTCATCCAGACGAGATTCCAAATGGCCCTCGAAAGCCCCGATAGCTATCGGGGGGCCTTTGTGAAAAAAAATAGCAGAGGAGCGCGGTATGCATAAGAGGAAAGATTTGAAAGAGCTGAAGAGGAAAGATTTGAATAGGAAAGATTTGAAAGAGCGGAAGAGGAAAGATTTTAAGAAATGAAGTTGCAAGTACATCCTCAAAAATCTGGTTTCTGATAGTAAGTTGTATAATAACCTCAAAATCTGATAATCAAAAACTAATCGAAAATATTTCATATTTAAAGCCGAGCACTTATCTTTGGGAATTGTAAGAGAATTGTTTCTCTGAATTTGAGCTAAAAATTTGATAAACATAAACATATAAATAATTAGTATGAGCATTATAGAATTGAAAGTACCCGTAATCGGCGAGTCGGTTACAGAAGTTACGCTCTCGAGCTGGCTGAAAGAAAATGGTTCCTACGTTGAACAGGATGAATCGATTTGCGAATTCGAATCTGACAAAGCAACGATTGAAGCGCCTGCCGAGAAAGCTGGAACGCTTATCTGGGTTGCCAATGAAGGCGATGATATTCCAATTGGTGGTATTTATGCAAAAATTGATACTTCCGGTACAAAAGGAAATGCTCCGGCTAAAACTGAGACTACAGCGGTTAAAACGGAAACTCCTGCTCCAGAAGTTAAAGAAACTGCCGACGAATTCAGCTATGCCTACGGTCACCCCTCCCCTGCCGCAAAAAAACTGATGGATGAAAATGGCATCAATCCTTCCGATGTAAAAGGAAGCGGCAAAGATGGCCGTGTCACCAAAGAAGATGTCCTCAAAGCAATCGAGGCCAAAAAGACTCAACCAGCTCCCGTAAAAGAAGAAAAAACAGTTGTTAAAACTGCTGAAGTAAAAGCACCTGCTGCAAGTGGCTCAAAAACTTTCAGTCGAAACAAGCGCGAGGAGAAAATGTCGCGTATGCGTCGTACTATTGCTAGTCGTTTGGTTTCTGCTAAGAACGAAACAGCCATGCTCACTACTTTCAACGAGATTGACATGACTGGCCTGATGGAGCTGCGCAAAAAATATCAGGACGATTTTGTTAAAAAATATACCGTGAAGCTCGGTTTTATGTCTTTGTTTGCTAAAGCTTGCGCCAAAGTTCTTTTGGAAATGCCTGAAGTAAACGCGCAATTGACCGAAGATGAAAAAGGTATCATTTACCACGATTATGCCGATATTTCATTTGCAATCTCCACGCCAACCGGTTTGGTTGTGCCACCTATACATAATGTTGAATCACTCAACTTTGCAGAAATAGAATTAAAACTGAAAGGCCTTGCAGAAAAAGCCCGCAACGGTTCACTCACACTTGAAGAAATGAGCGGAGGTACCTTTACGATTACTAATGGTGGCGTTTTCGGTTCAATGATGAGTACGCCAATTATTAATCCACCTCAATCGGCTATTCTAGGCATGCATGCCATCATCGAACGCCCTATTGCAATTGAAGGACAGGTAGTTATACGCCCAATGATGTATGTTGCCCTTTCCTACGACCATCGCGTGATTGACGGTAGCTCTTCGGTTAGCTTCCTGGTAAAAGTAAAACAATTGCTGGAAGATCCAACAAGATTATTGATGGATTTGTAAATCAGTAATTTAACCAAAACAAATAAAAGTCACTCTTGCCAAAAGCAGCAGTTACTTTTTTTAATAAAAAATATTAGGAAGTGTATGTTTTAAATCTATTTTTTTTATATTTGAACATTATTACCTATTATAAACCTTTAAAAACCAAAACCTTTTGCATGAAAAAGATCACTATCTTTCTTCTCTTCTTATGCTGTTCAGTACTTTTATCTGCGCAGATACTCCATGACAACGGTACGCTTGCAGGTGGCTCAGGACTTGGCGGTATGGTAACACCAGGTATCAATGGTTTTGGCGGCGCTCCCGTTTCGATGCTTGCGCTTCCAGCTACAACTTTGGGTGCGGGGCATCAGATCCTAAATAACAATCGCGTTGCCGAAGATTTTACAGTAAGTACAACTGCACAGATCGATTCTATTCGTTTTTTCTCCTATCAGACAAGCTCAACGACTACCTCCACTATCAATGACCTAAGAGTTAGAATTTTTAATGGCCCGCCAAATGCCGGCGGAACTCTTGTTTATGGAGATACCACTACCAACAGATTGTTCAGCACTTCATTTACAGGCATTTACAGGGTTGCCTCAACTGACACACTTGGAGTGGCACGTCCTATTATGTCTTCAAGTATCCGTTTTACAAGCCCTTTGGTTCTTAATGCCGGAACCTATTGGATAGAATGGTCACAGGGCGGAACTTTGGCTTCGGGGCCATGGTGTATTGTGCTCAACAGACAGCCAAACCCTGTTACAGGAAATGCCCTTCAGTATTTGGGCTCTGTCTGGCAAAATCTGGTAGATGCTGGATCTACTTTACAAATGTCACTTCCTTTTATAGTTTATGGCAGCTGTACCTTTCCGGTCAGTTCAAATACAACAAATGCCCTTTGCGGTACCAATAGCGGAACAGCAACAATAACGCCGGGCGGGGGCTCTGCGCCTTACAGCTATCAGTGGAGTAATGGGCAAACCACGGCGACTGCACAGGGTTATGGAGCAGGAACACATTCCGTAACGGTAACAGATGCCACTGCATGCAGAAGTGTTTCTTCGGTAACCGTAGCTACATCTTCCATCACAATTACCGCTACATCGCAAACCACTAACTCGGCCTGCGGTGCTGCTACGGGTACAGCTACTGCTACCCCATCTAACGGTACTGCACCTTATGTTTATGTATGGAGTAACAGCGCCACTGGTCAAAC
The DNA here is from genome assembly GCA_945888475.1 of Saprospira grandis DSM 2844. GTDB lineage: Bacteria > Bacteroidota > Bacteroidia > Chitinophagales > Saprospiraceae > Saprospira > Saprospira grandis_C. The sequence continues at coordinate 36,435 of CAMDAB010000006.1, forward strand.
AGCAAGCGGACTTGCAACAGGCAACTATAGCGTTTTAATCATTGATGCTAATGGCTGTCAGGGACAGATTGACAATATCATTGTTAGTAATCCCAATCCACCTTTTATTACAATCGACAGTGTTGCTAATGCGCGCTGTTATAACAGCTCAACTGGCTCAGCTACGGTTACAGGCTCGGGTGGTACTGCGCCCTACAGCTATTTATGGTCGAACGGTGCAAGCGGAAGCAGTGTGGCCAATCTGCCTGCCGATACCTATAACGTTACTGTTATCGATGCAAACAACTGCAGCAACATCACTACCCTCAATGTCTTTCAACCCGATTCTTTAAGCGCTTCAACCACAAGCAATGTATCGGTGAGTTGTAACGGTGATGCCGACGGTGCCTTGAGCATTTCGGTTCTTGGTGGAATCTCTCCTTATACTTATGCCTGGAGCAACGGAGCCAGTGCAGCTATAATTTCAAACTTAGCAGCCGGAACCTATACTGTAAGCATCAGCGATGCCAATGGTTGTCAGCGGATTTATAGTCAGACAATCAACCAACCAACAGCATTAAATGCTGCGCTTTCTCCTACAGCTGCCAGCGCGGCAGGTGCTTCAGATGGCTCGGTGAATAATACTGTCAGTGGCGGAACCACACCTTATACATACGCATGGAGCAATGGTGCCAGCACACAAAATCTTAGTGGCCTTGCTGCCGGAACCTATACCCTTACGCTAACGGATGCTAACGGATGTACAGTGATAAAGGATGTAACGGTGGCTGATGGTCCGGTAGCTGTGACATCCTTAGATAAGGAAAATGAACTGACCCTATTCCCGAATCCTGCCGGAGACTTTATTGAAATCCGTTCAGGTGCTGCTATTGATAAACTATCTTTGAAAAGTCTGAACGGCGCTGAAATCAGAAGCATCCATGCAAATGGCAACAACAGCATTCAGATTGGACTGACAGAACTCAGCAGCGGTCTTTATTTCCTAACTGTTCAGTTGGAAAACGGCTCCATATCGAACCATAAATTTGTAAAGAAATAAGCTATTTTAAATTCAGCTATTTTAAAAATGAGTCCATTCGAAAAATGGGCTCATTTTTTTTGCCTAATATTTACTTTCTAACATCCACTGACTGAGTGGAATCTCCTGCATTTTTATATTAAAAACAAGACATTAAATGCCATTTTTGTCTCTTACAAAAGACATTTTAGCGCTTTTTTGTCTCTTACAAAAGACATTCTAGTGCTTTTTTATCTCCTTTAAAAGATAAAAAGCTTTTAAACTAGTCTCAAAAATTAAAAAAGCTGCAAAATCAAAAACAGATTTTGCAGCTTTTTTTTAATAATATCAGGAAGCCACTATTTTTTAAGCTCGGTGGGTGCAAGAGGCTTGTGCCTGAGGTAAGCAATTGCAATACCAGCAAGGACAAAAGGTATACTCAAAATTTGGCCCATGTTCAATACAGCCTCTTCAGATATACCTTCATTTATTTTGGTATATTCTAAAATAAATCTAAAAGAGAACATTATAATTAGAAAAATTCCGAAGAGATGACCATGCAGCACTTTACCATGCTTTTTGCCATAGTACCAAAACATAAAGGCGAAGGTAGCCAAGTAAGATATAGCCTCATAGAGCTGTGTTGGATGTCTTGGTGCCATTGGGTCGCCTTCGCTCTCGTCCATCAGTTTGAACTGAAAAGCCCAGGGAAGATTGGTTGGGTCACCAACAATTTCGGAATTCATAAGATTTCCCAAACGGATAAACATACCCGCCAATGGAACCACCACCGCCAGCTTATCGAGGTACCAGTAAATCGATTTTTTCTGTCGGTAAGATAATAAAATCAATGCTAAAACGATACCTACCGCACCACCATGGCTTGCCAGTCCGCGGAAACCTGTAAATTGAAAGTTTGGTTTAAACTGTACCGGCAAAAATATTTCTAATGGATTTTTAGAAAAGTATGCCCAATCGTAAAAAAGACAGTGCCCTAAACGTGCTCCGATGATCGTACCAACCACCACATAAATAAGAAAACTGTCCAAAAGCTTTGGATTTTCTCCTTCTTTGACAACCAGGCGATGTATGATGGCATAGCCCAAGATAAAGGCCAATGCAAAACACAGTGAATAATATCGGATTTCAAAACTCCCAAGACTAATCATGACAGGATCCGGGGCCCAGGGTATATAGTTCAGTATAAAATTCATAATGATTTTAGAGGGCTAAATTTTGCAGTTAACAAGATTGTACGCTGCGAAATTATCAATTTTTTTCGGTACGCAGAAAAAAGGACCATAATTTAGGTCAATTTAAATATCTGTTGTTCTAATGGTATAACAAATTATAATCTTTCAATGATTGTGGCAATACCCATACCTCCGCCAATACAAAGCGTTATCAAGGCGGTACTTAAACCTCTGCGTTCCAGTTCGTCGAGCGCGGTGCCCAAGAGCATGCAACCTGTTGCGCCAAGGGGATGCCCTAGTGCAATAGCACCACCGTTTACATTTACCTTATCATGATGGACCGACATATCCTCCATGAATCGTAAAACCACTGCTGCGAAAGCCTCATTTACCTCGAAAAGGTCGATATCGGATATATTCATGCCTGCTTTTTTAAGGGCAAGTTTCGAAGCAGGGGCTGGCCCCACAAGCATCATAGTGGGATCGGTTCCGTAAGTTGCTAGCATCCGAATTCTTGCCCGTGGCCTAATGCCCATTTTTTCTCCAGCGCCTTTACTGCCAATAAGCGCAAGTGCTGCCCCATCTACAATAGCGGAGGAATTGCCTGCATGGTGTACGTGGTTTATTTTTTCTACCTCAGGATAACGATCCAGCGCCACCGAATCGAATCCGCCAAACTCGCCTATGCCTGCAAAAGCAGGTTCGAGTTTAGAAAGGGCTTCCAAAGTTGTATCGGGACGAGGATTTTCATCTCTTTCCAGGACCGTAAAACCATTTAGATCTTTGACCGGAACGACCGAATTGGCAAAAAATCCGTTTTTAAGTGCATTGGCAGCGCGCTGTTGCGAAGCCAGGGCAAATCTATCGACATCTTCGCGGCTATACCCATATTTGGTAGCTATCAGATCGGCCGAGATACCCTGTGGCACAAAATGACCTTTTAATGCGACTGTAGGGTCCATAGCAATTGCGCCTCCATCGCTGCCCATCTGTACGCGTGACATCGATTCTACGCCGCCTGCCAATATAAGGTTTGAATAACCCGAAGCAATATAAGCAGCTGCCTGATTGACTGCCTCAAGACCCGATCCACAAAAACGGTTTAGACTTACTCCACAGAGATGTTCGCCATAGCCGCTGTGCTGTGCAGAAGTTTTGGCGATATTGCCTCCCTGATCCATAATGGGTGTAACGCAACCCAAAATCATATCTTCTACCAAACCCGTATCGAGCGGCAATCGGTTTTTCTGCGCATCTGTAAGCGTGACAATCAACTGCGTGGGTGTAGTGCCTATGAGCGCTCCTTTTTTATTACCGCGTCCGCGAGGAGTTCTAATGCTGTCGTAAATATAAGCTTCCATCTTTTTTTGATATTGATTGAAATTGGGGTAAATTCAAAAAGCAAAACAATTAGAAATTCAAAAATACAGCAAATTTATGTGACTGTTGAAATCAAATTGGCAAATTTGAAAAATAAGCACTAATTTTGAAAATCTGTTGAAAATATCTTAAATCTGGATACTAGAATTGGAACATTCGGAAAAAATTATCGACCTACTGCGTAGCGGAGGTGAATTAAATATTGAACTGTCTTATCATCTGGCCAAATCACAAGAGGCCGGCTCAGAATTTTATTATCTCCTGCGGTTTGGCAGAATGCTGGACTATTTGCGCAGCTTTCAGAATATCGAAATCATTGAGTTTGATTTTAAAGCGCCAAATCCTGAAAAAATTGAGAATACAGAATTCAATATTGGGATGCCGCTCGATAAAGCATTAAAAAGATTTTATAGCCAATGTAACGGAATGTCGATTCAATGGCGTTTTATAAACCCAGATAAAATTAAAAAGCTGTTTGACATAGATGGGATGTTCAAAATTCCAGGCATTGAGGAGCTTTACGGAAGTAAGCCATCTACAAATATAGTAAATAATTCCTCAATTGTTTTGTACGGCACTGAAATCAGTAAAGAAGAAATTCGTAAGTATTTTCTTAAATTTGAAGAAAATATTGATTTTGAAGTTCTTGCTTTTACGGGATCTGGTTTTAAACCCAATCCTTTACTGTTTATTAGCGATGAATCGGCTAACTATTTTTTCGATTCCAGGACAATTCATATTCCTGCTTATATCGAATTGCTTTTTCATTGTTGCGGTAGCATTGAGGCTAGGGAAAAACTACTGAGAAAACACAAGGGTTACAAACTTCCAATTGCCCTGCTCGATTCCGATTGGTTCGAAAAACACCATCAGCCCGATTTCAGCACCTATCCACCCACCTATTTTTATCCTGAAACCCGTTTTTATAAAAATGTGGAGTTTTAAATGAACTTAAATTATCAAAATGGAAATATTTAATACCGTATCAACTTTACAACAGCATCTTTATCAACTGACAAGGTCTGGAAAAAAAATTGGATTTGTACCCACAATGGGCGCTTTGCACGAGGGACACCTTACGCTGATACTTGATGCAATGGAAGAAAACGACATCGTGGTTTGCTCTATTTTTGTAAATCCAACACAATTTAACGACCCAAATGATCTGAAAAAATATCCCCGACCCATCGAAAAAGATACACAGATGCTGGAATCTGTTGGCTGCCATGTTTTGTTTTTACCCGAAGTGGAAGAGATCTATCCGGCCGGACTTGTTGAACCCGAATTTGACCTGAATGGACTCGACACGCCAATGGAAGGTGCAAAGCGTCCCGGCCACTTCAAGGGAGTTGTGCGCGTGGTTTATCGCCTGCTCGATATTGTGAAACCAGACAGTTTGTATATGGGGCAGAAAGATTTTCAGCAATACTCTATTATTGCACAAATGCTAAGGCAGCTCAACTCAGGAATTCGCCTGGTGATGGTGCCAATAGTAAGAGAGATCGACGGTTTGGCAATGAGTTCGCGAAATGTAAGGCTCAGTAAAGAAGGAAGGGCACATGCCCCTATATTACACAAAGTGTTGCAGGAGGTAGAATATTATGTCAACAGTCAGCCATTCCCAATTCCTCATAAAGCAACAGAACTTGCTTTTGATCTATTTAAACAACATGGCATTGAACAGATAGATTATTTCGAGATTGTTGATGGAAATTCGCTCAAAACGCTGCACAGTTTCGAAGACAGCCACTTTGCAGTCGTTTGTGCCGTTATAGTCATTGACGGAGTTAGATTATTGGACAATGTTATACTTTTTGAGAAATGATAGAAAATCTCGAACTAGAAAAAAGGGGTATTATCACACTCATAGAGTCCTGGAACAATGATAATATTAATCTTGCCCTTGAAATTTTGAAAGGTAATTCCGATTTACACAAAGTTGTAAAAGAACATTACAAGGACTTGCTCAAAGTCATTTTCTCCAGGGTGGTTTTGGATGATTTTATTAATTTTCCACAAAAACTGGCCCATGAAATCAGGGCAAATAAACCACTGCCACGACTAAAATTAGTTGAGGAGATTTTGCCGCAGGTGCCGATTAGCCGTTTGAGTCTATCGACCATGAATATTGAATTTGTTCCCTGGTGGGTTATCAGGATGACGCAACTTAAAGAACTTGATTTGTCATCAAATAACATCAGGGCACTGCCTCCAGAAATAAAACTATTGAAAGACCTGGAGGTATTAAACCTGAATCACAACCTTCTGAAGGAATTGCCTCAGGAAATCGGGGAAATGGAAAATTTAGAAAAACTCCAGCTCGATTTCAATTTTATCGAGGCTATTCCCGAAAAATTGGGCATGTTACACAATTTGAAATGGCTTTGCCTCGAGGCCAATAATATTGAACTGCTGCCTAAGTCATTGGCCGGAACCGATAAAATCACAGGACTTAGCTCGCTCTTATGGCTTAGCATCGAAAAAACACCCTTAGGTGATAGGTTCAATATAAAAGGTGGAAAATACCTAAGCATTAAAGATGAACTATTTTTAAAACTTTTGGGCTAAATTTTAAAAAAATATGGTAAATTTTGAACGTTTTGTACTGAGCAACGGGCTTAGATTGCTGTTTCATCCCGATCCTACAACACCAATGGCAACGGTATGTATCACCTATAACACGGGCACTAAGAATGAAGACCCCGACAAAACAGGGTTTGCTCATTTATTCGAACACCTTATGTTTTCCGGTTCTAAAAATGCTCCAAATTTTGACGATATTATCCAAAATGCAGGCGGCGAAAATAATGCCTTTACAAATCAGGATATGACTGTATATTATGACATTGTGCCGCTCGACAACCTCGAAACAGCTATTTGGATTGAAGCAGACCGAATGCAAAATTTAAAGCTTACACAAAAATCGCTCAACAGAGAACGCAAAGTAGTTGTGGAAGAATTTAAAGAGACCTGCGTGGATGAACCCTATGGTGATATCTGGCATCATATAGGTCCGCTACTGTACAAAGACCACCCATACAGCGTGCCTACTATCGGAAAAGAAATCAGCCATATCGAAAATGCAGTACTCGCCGACATTGAATCTTTTTACAGAAATTTTTACTGCCCTTCCAATGCCATAGTAACCGTGAGTGCTAATATTTCAGCTCCTGAAGTTTATAAGCTTGTTGAAAAGTATTTTGGCGAAATTCCGGCAGGCAATCCTCGTTTAGGAAAAATCCCCGAAGAACGAAAACAAGCAACTCCACGCAGTTTAACTGTTGAATCGAAGGTGCCTACACCGGCAATTTTTATGATTTTTCATTCCGCAGCGCGAAAGACCGATGAATATTACCACGATGAAGTATTATCGGATATTTTGGGAGAGGGTGAAGCCTCTTTGATTTATAAAAAACTGGTTAAGGAAAAAGAAATTTTCTCGGAAGCCGATGTTTACATAACTGGTACAATTGATCCTGGGCTTTTTATCCTTGAAGGGAAGTTGAATGAACAGATTAGTTTTGAGACAGCAGAAAGAGCACTCTGGGAAATGCTCGAGGAACTGAAATCGAAACCCCTGGCAGAAAAAGAACTGCTCAGACTTCAAAATCGTATTGAACATAATCTAGAATTTGCCGAAGTTACTGCTTTTCATAAGGCGGTAAACCTTGGTTATTATGAATTATTGGGCAATGCCGCATGGATCAATGAAGAGGGCACAAAGTACCACAATATTAGCGTAAAAGACTTACAAAGCAGAGCGCTTGAGCTATTCGATCCAAACAAAGTTTCAACGATTTATTACCGTTCAAATGATGCAAAGCGTTAAAATTTTCTTTTATTTAAAATATAGCCTCTAATAATTAATTATTTCATCTGAATTTTTTATACTTTTGTGCTTTCAATTTAGATTTGTAAAAAATTCCGTAATTTTAAATAATACAAAATATGAGCCCACTGTTTTTGATTTTAGGAATGCCCGGAGGATCAGAGTGGCTGTTGATTTTCTTCGCAGTACTTTTATTATTTGGCGGAAAAAAAATTCCTGAACTGATGCGTGGCGTCGGTCGTGGTATTCGCGAGTTTAACGATGCGCGCAATAAAGTTTCTACCGAAATCGAAGAAGGAGTCAACAATAAAGAAAAGAAAGAATTGGAAAAAACCAATTAATATTTTTTAGTATTTGAATCAATAAAACAGTCTATATCTTAAGATATAGACTGTTTTATTTTTTAAAATACTGCTCCCGATTGATTCACTGCATTTTACATATCTTTGCTTTTTAACACTAATTAACAGAAAAATAAATAATTTTTCTTAATTTTACGGCTGACCTAGACCGTACAGCATCAGAAAAATACATACAAAGTGCTGTATTTGAGTTGTTTATACAAAGAAAAACTGAATTCTCCGCATTTGCGGTTATAAAAAAACATACGATTATGAGAATATCGGCTTCTATTGCAGCAATGTTAATGCTGTTAATTTTTCTTTTTACTGAGAAAGCTGTTGCCAATAATGGAAATAATTTTCCGTTTAACAACAATGAAAATCCGCTGGATAGTATAGATATTATAATAGCTCGATTCCTAGATGATTATCCAGAATATACAGACGAAGAGTACAGACAAAGACTTCAGGAAATCTCTGTCGAGATTAAATATATGCTTGAACCGCTCGTAAAAGAAAGAATCCTTGCCAGAACCGAAACATACCGCAGTTCAACTGAATTCATACTTGGAAAAAGTGATATGTACTTTCCTGTTTTTGAGGAATATTTGGCAAAATACAATGCACCGCACCATTTAAAATACCTTCCAATCATTGAATCTAATCTAAATCCGGTTGCAAAATCATGGGCTGCCGCTGTAGGTTTATGGCAATTTATACCTAGTACAGGAAAAATATATGGTCTGAGTAGTGATACTTATGTTGATGGAAGAAGTGATACCTATAAGGCGTCAGATGCGGCTGCCAATCTCCTGAGTTTTCTTTTTTCGAGATACAATGACTGGTCACTTGCACTTGCCGCTTACAATTGCGGTCCCGGCTGTGTTGATAACGCTGTTAGAGCTGCTAAAAGCAACGACTATTGGGTTGTGAGAAAGTACCTGCCCAAGGAAACCCAAAATTATGTTCCCTACTTTATGGCAATGGTTTATGTTGGTGAATATTTCGAATCTCACGATTTAATTCCAACAGCTATTTCAAGCGATTTAGCCTTGACAGATACCATTCACCTAGACGGTGCTGTGTCTATGATTGATCTCGCTAATGAGTTAGATTTACATCTCGATACGCTGAAAATTTTAAATCCGGCATACAAAAGAAATTACATTCCCAAAGATCCAAATGGTCAGATTTTGGTACTTCCTGCAAGAATTGTTGCACAGGTAAGAGGTTATCAATCGGCTTTCGAAAGAGCCAAAACTATTCAGAAAAACAATCCTATTCGAGCCGTTCGCCGCATATCATCTCAGAAAGATTTAGAATGGCTTTGCCGTGCCCATCGTTGTACCATTGAAGATATTTTGCAATGGAACGAACTTCCGGCAGATTATAGCCCAAGCAAAGGTGATTTAATCGTTTTAAGAAAAAACCGATTGGTTGCCAACAAAGTCATTGCTGCTAAATCAGTTAAACAAATCGAAACCATTTCAATTCCTTCATTTAAAGTAACAGGTATCGATACCATCAACAACCGCATTTGCACTACTACTTCCGTTTTAATGAAACCAGGTAGATTTAACGATGGAATTGCCTGTACCCCACATATCGAACATCCTGTAAAAGCTTCTTCACGTTATAGGATTACATCATCGAGCTGCACACCTCGCTCAGTTGATGTTAACACTGTACCGAAAGCAGGAACATTCGGAGCTGAAAACAATCAAAACCATGCTGCTCAGAATACGACACAATTGAATATAAAAGGTATTGGCCTGCTGCCCGAAGAAGGAAGCGGCAGCACAGGTGACCATCTTGGCGAGGAATACAGCTATCCAATCGAGTCTTCTTTTTCTGATAATATCGAATCGATGGACAATAACACAATTTCTGAAGGAAATTCGCTACTGCCTGCCGATTTGCTTAAGAAAAACAGAATTACAGAACAGCAAACCGTTGAGGAAACTGAAAACTCAGTAAATAATAGTCAACTTCCAGAAAGAAACAGAGCAAGAAATATCAGAAGCAATGACAATCCGAAACAGGATTAATCCTGTTAATCAAAATAAAAAAATCCGACCTCTGTGTCGGATTTTTTTATTATGATAGGGTTCGAAATCTATTTTCTAAAATTCAGAAAAGGAATAAATGGATCAAGTAAATAATATCTGCCCTAAGCAAAAATTTTCTCAAGTCTAAAGCGGAAAAAGTAGTATCAGTTACAGCTGCTAAGTTAGTTCTGAAGACTCTAATTTTGGCATTAAATGACTCGGCATTTACGTTATTGTTTCTAATAAATCATTGTTTCAAGAAACCTAAATTGAGTGTCGGACATACATGTATAAATCTGTTCTCCTTATTTTCATGAAAGCAGGATTCACATAGCGTTCAATAAATTTGAGTCGATCGTGATAATATGTTTTACTTTCAATCACCTGCAGTATTTTATATAGGGCTATATCCCAACCAGGCTCGGCAAATCTTTTCAGGTATTTAATTACTTTTTCAAGCAGGTCTTTTCTGTGCCCGCTATAAAAAAGTGTTGAAACCAGATTTAGTAAAATTGAATCAGGTATACCACCGGCATTGATCATTTCGAACCCTAGTTTCAAGTTTAAACTATCTTTGCTTTTTAAGATGGCAAGCAGTCCGTTTGCAATATCTTCATCAGCATTCATCAGGTAAGGCAATTCATCATTTATCGAGGTCAAAAGACTGAATTCGGTCTTCAATCGCCATTTCCCCGAAAATATTTCATATAAATCTTCTGTTTCTAAAATTTTAGGACTTATGATAACAACATCGACTTTTTCATTCAGTTCTCTTGCTATTTTAATTCCTTTCGTTCTAGCCAATTTACTGAGCTCACTTTTAAAACCAGACCATGAATCCCAAAAATAAACAATATCATCTTTTTTTAATGGTAAACTATCTAATGCATGAACATAAGCAAATTCTCTTGTAAAATGAAAATCAAATTTTAACAACTCAGTTATACAGTTCAGTTTAAATTCCTTTGTACGATTTGGATGCAGAAAATGAATCAAAGCCAACTCATTTTTAAGATTGCTCGATGCAGTTTTAAACGATTTAGATGAAATAAAATCCATTAGCGGCCTGAAACAAATTATTTTATTCGATTTTTGTTCAATCCAATCCAGTGCATTTAGAGGAAGATAAATTTTAAAATCTGACTCGATATCTAAGTATCTTAATTTTTGATGCTGAAAAACCTTTTCATCAAGGCTGTTAAATGCGTTGTGCCCTATACATAACTTTTTCAGATTTTCAATTTCCACAATGCTGTCTGGAAAGGCCTTAAACTCATTATTGCTTAGGTTCAGTTCTTCTAACTTTGGTAATGAAACGAAGTTACAATCAATATCTTTCAATTGGTTAAAGCTGAAATCAATTCGCTTTAAATTTTTTAACTCAGCAATATTTTCAGGTAAGGCGCTAAAACAATTATGAACAATGGAAAGACTTTCTAGCTTTTTGTATTTTAATACCGAATCAGGGATTTTACGAAGCTTATTTTCCTTGAGTACAATCGATTTTAATGTCTTTAACTTCCCAATCATAGCATGAAATTGAGTGAGATCAGCGCCTAAAAAGATAAGCTCTTTGATGTTGGATTCAGAAAAATCAGTCTCCAGAAGATTTTTTAAATCGGTATTTTCGATGTACAAACATTTGATCGAACTGTTTTTCAGAATATCTTCGGTAAATTTTTCAATTTTACAGTTTATCAGTTTCAGCTCCATTAGATTTGATGCAACTAAAATACCATCGGGAATTTTGCTAAAACTACATCCACTAAGGGTAAGTGATTTCAGACTTTTTAATTCATAAATTTGTTTTGGAAAAAAATAATGCGAGGGGAAGTCGCGCAAGATAAGTTTTTCTAGTTTTTCTAGTTTTAAAATTTTCGAGATCTCTAAATCGCGGGTTTCTCTGTAGTTAAGAACAAGTTCGGTAGCAGTTGTTTTGTGGGCAATAGCCGATTCTAAATGATTAAATTTTTCACTCATCATCTGTTATTTTTTGTTAGGTTAACTTGTGAAAAAGCACTAACACGATTTTCGATGATAAAATGCCCGAAACTATCACTTATTTTAAAAAAATTAAAAAAGCCTCAAAAACTGAATTCTGAGGCTTTTCGAGGAAATTAACTAGGCAAGTCTTATTTCATCATTATTTTCGTTGATAAACTTGTAGGAGGTAAGGGCATAGTCATTATCAGGACTTATATAAATCCATTTTTTATATTCCTTCCACCATTTCATCTGTAATGAACTGAAGAACCAGCCTCGTTTAAGGTAGGCGTGAATAAATGGGTGAACGATCAGACTCAGTTTTTGAGGGCGTTGAGAGCCCATGATGATATCCAAATCTCTTTTTATTTCATCCGTTACCAATAATGAAGACTGAATTTTACCTGTTCCCATACAGGTAGGACATTTCTCGGCAGTTACTATATTTACCTGAGGCCTTACACGTTCGCGTGTTATCTGCATGAGCCCAAATTTCGAAATGGGTAAAATTGTATGTTTGGCCTTATCGCCGCTCATGAATTTTTTCATTTCCTGGTAGAGCAGATTCCTGTTTTCGGTAATGCGCATATCGATAAAATCGACGATAATAATACCGCCAATATCGCGCAATCTGAGTTGACGAGCGATTTCCTCGGCAGCTTCTGTATTTACTCTGGTTGCGTTTTCCTCCTGATCGGAACTCACCATTTTGTGGCCGCTATTGACATCTACAACATGCATAGCCTCCGTGTGTTCTAACACTATATAGGCACCGCTTGCCATGGTGGAAGTTTTACCAAAAGAAGCTTTAATTTGTCTTGTAACGCCGTAATGGTCGTAGATAGGTCGTGGGCCAGGATGCAGTTTTACCAAATCTTTTTTACCTGGGGCTACTTTTTCCAATTCATCACTGACCTGCTCATACATTTCTTTACTGTCGACCACAACTCTTGTAAATGTATCGTTCCAGAAATCTCTAATGATGGTTTGAGTTTTGTTACCTTCGCTCAAACATTTCAAAGGACCAATTGCATTATGTAGCTGCAGGTACATCTGATCCCATTTATTAATCAGATCCTTTATGTCATCATGTATCTCGGCTACATTTTTTCCTTCGGCAGCAGTTCTGACAATAAAACCGAAGTTTTTGGGGCGCAGATTCTCCACCATAGTCTTCAGACGTGTTCTTTCAGTTTCAGTACTAATTTTTTTTGAAACTGCAACTGTACTCGAAAAAGGTGTGAGTACCAGGTATCTTCCTGCAATGGTTATTTCGCAGCAAAGTCTGGGCCCTTTTGTAGAAATGGGTTCCTTGAGTACCTGAACCAATACAAGCTGCCCTTTTTTTAGTACATTCGATACTTTACCTTTGGGCATTTTAGGTATATCTGGTTCAACAATGAAATCAGTAAGCTGACCATTTTTTTGACCACCGGAAATTCCGTTATTTGTAAATTTTTGTACTGAGCGCAATTTTGGTCCCAAATCGGTGTAATGCAGAAAGGCATCTTTCTCTTTCAGCCCGATGTCAACAAATGCTGCATTTAAGCCTGGTAAAAGTTTAGAGATTTTCCCAAGATATATGTCACCCACAGCCAATCCGCTGACAGGTTTCTGATTATGCAGTTCAACCAGTTTTTTATTTTCGAGCAACGCGATTTGCGTTTCTTTAGCACCCGACGTTATGATAAGTTCTTTTTCCAAGGCCTTGATTTGAATTCGTTAATTTAATAATAGGACATAAATGAGTTGATTGAGAAAAATTAGATTTTCACAACAAGCAATAAAGCCGTACTTTTTACAGGCTACAGGAAATCAAGGTAGGTATAAATAGGACTTCAAAAAAAAAGGGCAAGACACTTACGGGCTCACCCTCTGAAAAAATTTCGAATTATTTTTTACTACAAGTCAGAATTATTTCTTCTTCTTCTTGTGACGATTTTTGCGAAGGCGCTTTTTGCGTTTGTGTGTCGCAATCTTATGTCTCTTACGTTTTTTTCCGCAGGGCATAGTGCAGGTTTTTAAAAGTTAAAAAAATCATTTTTATTTTGACAAGAAGCAATACTATCTTTACTTCTTTTCAAGTTTTTCCAAATTCATTTTGAGTTCCTGCTGAACCGATGGATTATCGGCAGTGAGCTCAATACATTTTTTGTAATGAAAAGCAGACTTTACCTTGTCATCAACTTTGGCATAAGCCTCAGCTAAAGAAAAATGAGCTTCCAATACTATAGCTGCCTCGGCAGTATTTTTATCTCCAGCCAATTTCAAAACTTTTTCAAATCTTGGTATGGCTTTTTGCATATCGCCTGATCTGGTGAAAGACAGACGACCTAGCTGCAAATTAATACTGATATTGTTTGGATGTTTTTTATCGAGTTCCAACAATTTCTGTGCACCGGTCATGGGCATCACTTTTGGATCTGCCATACTCAACTCTACATACATCACTGCCTCATTAATTGCATAATGTATGCTGTCAGGCTCAAGCTCCGATGCTTTTTTGAAAGCATCAACAGCTTTATGCCCCAAATACTTTTTCAGTGCTTGGTCGACAATCTCTTTGTTAAAGGCAATGCCATAAGTTGAACCACTGATCGCCCAAGCCTCACCGCTTGGTTTAAGTTCGGCAACTTTCTGAGCAAAATAACCTCCTGCTGAAAAATTGCCGAACTCGTTCCAGGTTCTTGATATCAATTTCAAAATTAAAACTTCTTCTTCTAGATTTCTAGCTTGTGCTTTCTGTTGTTCTAGGTTCGACAAAACATTGAGTTGAGCACTGTCTAAGGCAGCTTTAGCTCCGGCAAGCATTGCCTGATCATTGAGCGGCGGTAGTGTGTCAGTAGCAGCCTCAGCCCCTTTTTTATGCAGTGGTTTGGTTCTTCCAAAGGTCAACAGCATAATAAAAAGCAATACTGAAACGGCAATTACAAGGATTTGTGTTATGTTCAAACGCATAAGCGTGGCTAAGAAATTTCAACCGATTGCTTTTCGAGCAAAATTAAATTGGAGAAATGGGGCGGATGAAACTTATTTTTTCTTCTCTTCTTCGGATTTCAAAGTAGATTTTACTTTGTCAACGAAAACTTTAGCAGGTTTAAAAGCCGGGATGAAATGTTCCGGAATTTCGATAGATTTATTGGCTTTAATGTTGCGACCAACTTTGCGGGCACGTTTTTTAGCAATAAAGCTTCCAAATCCACGTACATATACGTTCTCGCCTTCTGCGATGCTTTCTTTAACTTCTTTGAAGAAAGTTTCCAATGTTAGGAGTATGTCATATTTAGAGATTTCTGTTTTCTCTGAAATACGAGATACAAGATCAGCTTTTCTCATTCTCTTCTTTTTATTTTAAAAAGGTTCTACAAATTTATATTTTTCTGAAAGTGTTTGCAAATGTCGTACTTTTTTCAGAAAAAGAAAATTTATAGCCTATGAATTTTGATTTTTTTGGACATTTGACAATTTTATAAGTAATTAAAAATGAAAAGTTAATTTTCAGCCCACAAAAACTCAAGTATTTTGAATCGATTTCATATTAAAAAAAACCTAATTTTTAAATAATTATAATTCAAAACAAAGTACCCTGTTCAACATCTGGCGGAAGCAGCGTAAAACTTTGCCTGTGATGAACAGTAATGCCATTATTCCTTATTCCTTCTCTATGTTTTTTGGTGGGATATCCCTTGTTTTCATTCCAGCTATAAAAAGGAAATTCTATATGTAATCTGTCCATAGATTCATCTCTGTAGGTTTTGGCCAAGATAGAAGCTGCCGCAATAGAAAGATATCTTCCATCACCTTTGATAATACAATGGTGCGGAACATTTTGGTACTTTTTGAAGCGGTTACCGTCAATAAGCAACAATTCTGGCATAACTATCAACTGACCGACCGCTCTGTGCATGGCCAATATAGACGCATTCAAAATATTGATTTTATCAATTTCTGCCGGAGAAACCTCTGCCACAGCCCACGCAATTGCATCCTGTTCAATCTGTGGCTTTAGCTTCTGCCGTTGTTTCTCATTTAACTTTTTGGAGTCATTCAAAAGTGGGTTGCTGTAATCTTTGGGCAAAATTACTGCAGCGGCAAAGACCGGTCCTGCAAGGCAGCCCCTACCCGCTTCATCGCAGCCGGCTTCGATAAGTAAAGGGTCTAAAAAAGCTAACAACATTTTGGCTATCATTTATAATGTAAAAATAGACATTTATCTCATTATCTGATTGCCTACAGCGCATTCCAAACAATTTTTTGGTTCACAATAATGTCTTTTCAGGTGTATGAGTGCCTGGGTCTGATGCGCATTCTCCACCCTCAGGCCAAGGCCTTTCCAGATTCTAATAATTGAATTCTCCTCGGCTCCGGTTTGCTCCAGCCATGACAATGCCCTGTCGTACAAGTCTTCGCGTTGCATCAATCTGCCATAATGAAACAAAAAAGGCACAAGGGTATTGATAACTATATTTTGTATTGCCAAATCGCCCAGACTTTTCTGCTGCCTTTTTTGAGTATTGTCCTCAAATCGGTAATGTTCGAGCCAATAGTCCGAAACCTTTAAATGAAAATTCTTTTCAATCTCAGGTAGGTCTATTGTTTCCAATAATGTAGAAAAAAGATGATTCGACCTGTAAATAAGTTGTGCAAACAGCGCAATTCTAATTGACGGAAATGCCGCAGGTCGCATTCTGCCAAATTTCCAGGCCGATCCCAGCATTGGCATCAAACCGTATTTGTTTTGCAGGAAATGGTATTCATCCTGCAATTTTTTTGGATAATGATCAACGAAATCGACTTCGAGCAGTCCAGCCTGACCAAAAAGCAAAGCCTCTATCTGTATCAAATTTTCTTTATGTTTGGCCAAAATTTTCAGTGGCAGACTACGGGCAAGTAACTCAAAAGGCTCTGTGTTTATTGGGCTGCCAAAATTTCTCGCCAAAAACATATAAAAGGTTTGTTCCCAATTAAATCGGCTGCTAACCAATTCTCTGCCGATATATGCGGTTTTATATTCTAGTCTTTCAACGGCAAGTCTTTCGAGCCACATATAAACTGTCAGCTCAGGAACTTTCGAAAAGTGCTTTGCACAGGGAATACTCTCAGGATTGTTGAAGAGGTACAGACTTTTACGGATAATTTCTTCCGAAATTCTTGATTTTAAAATTAAGGTCGGAATCTTGCTCCCATCCTTCCGAATCAGCTCTGTATCTTTTTCATAAACAACATGTAGTATGACATTGTCGTATGCACCATCGCCATCGTGTTTGTGCTTGTGCCAATCAGATGCTGAAAGGTGCAGCTCCACCTGTCCTACCCAAAGCTTATCGCCAATGCGTATTCTAGCCTCACTGAAATCAGGTCCCGAATTCCTGTTGTGTATACCCGGCTGTAAAATATCTACAACCTCATCATCCGATGTTTTTAAATCTGAATGATCAAATAGTCTGAATTTCCATACATAATGCAATAATGCCTCGGGGAACATATTTTAATTATTTTTTAGTTAAAAATGAGGATTTTGCCCTAAAAAAACCATTTTCGTTTTTAGGCAACCCCAAATTTAC
This sequence comes from Saprospira grandis DSM 2844, assembly GCA_945888475.1. GTDB lineage: Bacteria > Bacteroidota > Bacteroidia > Chitinophagales > Saprospiraceae > Saprospira > Saprospira grandis_C. The sequence goes on from CAMDAB010000006.1 coordinate 53,770, forward strand.
ACAATTTCGAAGACAAAATCAAGTGGATTTTAAAAATAAAGCCTATTTTAGAAAAAATTATTGATTGTTTGCAAAGATGCTTATTTACCCGATTACCGCTTTTTCCATTTTTTTTGGTCTTGCATATCTGCTGCTGATGTTGCGCTATGCACGCGATTGGACTAGTCTGGAGGAATTTGAAGCAGGGCAAAAAGATTACACTACAAAGGTAACAGTGATTGTGGTGGCAAGAAATGAGGCGGCCAATATTGCAGCCTGCCTTAAAAGCATCGCGTCTCAAAACTATCCAATTCAATTTTTCGAGATTGTACTGGCAGACGATGACTCAGATGATGAAACAGCCGAAATTGCCAAAAGCCTGGGCATCGAAAATTTGAAAATCATTCGAAATCGGGCATTGAAAGGCAAAAAACAACTGCTGAGCTTTGCTGTCTCTAATGCATGGGGTGAATTGATCATCTGTACCGATGCCGATTGCCTTGTGCCACAGGGTTGGATAAAAAGTTTTGTTAAAGCTTATGCCGATAAGAATGCAAAATTTATTGCAGCTCCTGTGCTTTTCAACGAATCTAAAGCTTTTATCAAAAAATTTCAAGCCCTCGATTTTGCTGGAATGATGGCCATTACAGGCGCAGGAATACAAGGCAAGTACCTGTTTATGTGTAATGGAGCTAATTTAGCTTATCCTAAATCGGTTTTTGAGGAGCTGGGCGGCTTCGAAGGAATTGACTCTAAAGCATCGGGCGATGATATGCTGCTAATGCAAAAAATTGCAAAAAAGTACCCCGATAATATTGTTTACCTGAAACACCCCAAAGCTGCTGTAATGACAGAAGCTGAGCATTCTTTGGCGACTTTTTGGCGGCAAAGGCTGCGCTGGGCATCAAAATCGGGAGATTATCCACAAAAATCTGCAACGCTGCAATTAGGCCTTGTATGGCTTTTTATGTTTTTTATTTTACTCAACTTAATTGCAGGATTTTTCAATCCATATTTCTTCATTTTATTGTTAACACTCATCGTATTAAAAATAATATCCGATTATATTTTGCTGGCTCAGGCAACTGCCTATTTCTCTCAGGAAAAACTGATGAAAATTTTTCTACCATCCGTTTTTTTACACTGGATCTACATTCTTACGGTAGGTTTTGTTTCAATGTTTAAAATAAAATACAGCTGGAAGGGCCGAAAATGGTCATAATTAACATTTATAATTCCTTAATAAAATTTAAAATTGAGTTAAGGTTGCCTTTTCAAAAACTAGAATATTGATTTTGCCGTTAAATTTGTTGAAACGAATCATTCAATTAAA
>CAMDAB010000007.1 GCA_945888475.1 Saprospira grandis DSM 2844
CTGCCATTGAGAAAAACACAGTTTGATCCTTACTGATAAAGAGAAAAACTTATTTTTTAACTATGCATGCATCTTTTTTGATAAATAATTCAGAATGAAAGTGCTATTAGAACTAAAAAGAAAAGAGGCTACCCAAAAATTGGAAAGCCTCTTTCAATATTTAATGATTAGCAGTTAGACTAATGTGCTATCTGAAACTTTGAGCTAATTACATTCTTATGATTCTCTGAAATTTTAATAAAGTAAGTGCCCGATGATAGAGATTTAGTGTCAATAGTCTTGATATTGTTATAGATTCCTTTCGACTGTCCGAAAACATTTAGAATTTCTACACTATACGTTTCTGAAGATGATTCAATATGAATAAAATCATCTGCCGGATTCGGGTAAAATGAAAATTTGTTATCCGCTGCGATTTCGACCGACCTTATGGGTGAATAACTGAAACTTCCATCCGTATCGGTTTGTTTCAAACGGTAATAGGAAATTCCGCCGAAGGGGTTGTAGTCTATAGCACTGTAATTAAGTTCTACCCCGGCGGATTCATCTGCAGCTTTAACATCAGATACATATTGCCATTGAATAGCATCACCACTGCGTTCGATGCTGAAAAAGTCATTATTAGTTTCAGATGCCGTAGTCCATTCAAGTAAAACGGTCCTGTTGATTTGACTGTTTGCATCGAAAGAGATAAGCGCAACAGGTAAAATCTGTGTAAACTCTCTGAAACCAACTGAGTCACAAACACAATTTGACACATTGCTGAGAACCCCTGCAAAGCCAAAGAAATTGCAACTGAATGCATTGATTTGAACATTTTGTGTCAATGTTGCTCCTGGAGCTATCGGGCTATTGATAATTGAAGTTTGTATTGGATTGCCAGTTATATTGCCCAGATTATCGATACAGTAAAAATCAATGCTAAGAGGATTATTTGTTGCTTGTGTACCATTGTTTTCAACCTCAAAGTTTACTAAATAATTACTGCCCGAAAGTACCACAGGACTTGATAGTCTGAGATCTGCAATAGGCTTCTCCACCAAAATATTTTGACTATTAAACCCTGTAGAATATTGAACTATATTACACTGTCCTGATAGTTCCGTGACACAGGAAACAGGCCCGTTAATATCGAAACCTTGAACAGATATCTGACTTAAACCACAGGCAGGCACCGCTGTTTCAGATACATCGATACTATATCTCAATCTTGTTGCATTGGGTAATCCCGACGGTATCTGCAACCTGATTATCTGCTGACCACTTGCATTGACAGTAACAGAACTTAGTGAAACGCAGGAGGCCGAGTTGCAGGTTAAGCTGCCGCTGACAAATCTCAAACCATTATTCAAAACAATTTCAATGCTTGCAGTTGATCCGGTTACACCGCCAATGATAGTTGTCGTAATATCAATGCTTCTATTTGCACAGTTTGAAGTAGTTGCTGCATTGATAAGGTGGTCGGTAAAGTATTCGGGTTCTAAATCTGTAATTCTGATATTTGGTACCGAAAAAGGAATATTACTGCCGCTTGATATTGAGCCGCAAGAGCTGTTTGCAGCTGCAAATACATTAAATGAGCTGTTTGGCGCAAAATTACAATTAGTCTGCATCTCGAAACGAACACCAATTTGTCTGAGTGAACTGTTTCCGGCAGCACTGATGGTGCCCAATAAGCCTGTAGATAATGGATAGGCGATATGGTTGCTCAGGATAAAACTGTAAGTATTTCCACTTTGAATAGCATTTATTGGTTGCCAGTTACCTGAGCCTCTGGGGTATTCGGCTTGAAAATTAAGAGGAAATAAACCATTTGAAGCCTGAATGACAAAACGATTGTTTACAGTGTTACCTGCTTGAACGGAATTTACAGTATATTCATAAAAGCCATTAGTACACAAACTTATAGTTCCTGAAGGAACGGTTACGTTATTTATGCTAATCTCTGAAGCTGCGGGTGTAAAACGTAGAAAAATATTTTTTTGCTGGCAGCTATAAGTATCGGGACTCGACGGGTAGGCCGCACAGTTCCAACCTGCTAAAACCCTGATACTATCAATACTACAATTGCTGTAACTAAACCTGATTCTATAATTACTTGTTTGACCTGAACTTAAGCCAGCATTACTAAGTTGGTACCAAATACCTCCGGGATAACTGATTGGGCTAAGTGTTGTCGATGTGGTTAAATTTGTAACGGATATGATATTATAGTTAGCACTATTTGGTAATGCCAACCATGTAAATGGCGCAACTCCGGAGCCATCATTGCTCAAACTGATATCGAAAAATTCTTGTGGCGCAACAGCTTGTACTTCACCTACTAAATTAGATAGTGTCAGATTGCCTTTATTACTATGATTGATTGGCCTGTTTGCACCGTATAGGTTTCCGCTGTGTACAGCAGGATATGTTGCGGCATTTGCAAAAGCATAGTAAAAATCTTTAACAAATACCCTAAATGTTATTGTTTCGGTGGTTCTTGTGCCACAGGTAGGCCTAACTGTTACCGGGATCATTGTCCCATAGGTATTTGTTACAGTGATTTCAAAAGGAAGCCAATTGCCAGGATTTACAAAGGTCAAGACGTTTCCGTTTACGGAGCTTGGTGTAAGTGTAAGGCCATACCCTGCAGTTCCGAAAGATGCCGTATAAATATAAGTTGAACTTACATACTCATAGCCATTTGGCATAACAACCTGAAAAGAATCGATATACATCGCCGGTCTGAATTCATTTCGGTATTTTACACCAGCAGTGTTGAATCGTCGGGCCAGGTAATTTGTATTTCCACCCAATGAATTATTGGAACATTGAGAGGTGTTGAAGGTGTTTGAGCCGTTCAGAGAAGTTGTGCCAACCAGATAGAACTCAGGAACAAACTCATTACACCTGATATTATTTCCCGATATGGTATTGTAAAGGTACCATGCAAGGCCGCTTTGCGTGTCGTTTAGCGGTAGTGTATTGGTCTGCACAATGTAACGCGACAGCGTAAAAATACTGTCATTTTGCAATAAACCACCGCTTGGCAGGGCTCCATTTAAATTCCATCCAATTCTTTGACGGCCATTTGTACTGCCTGAATTGAATGAAGTGTTATAGGTTCCACTGCTCAGCAAGACACCCGATCTCCATATTTCGACATAAACACTTTGTGCAAGAAGTGGATATGCTGTGCCCTGACTCAGAACCTCGAGTTGCATCCCAAGGTTCGAAGCTGCATTTGATTGAACTGCACTGCCGCTGAGTTGAATGGTGTCGAGAAAAAGCGCTTTACTCAAATCGTAGTTACTTATACTGCTAATGGATTGGCGGCTGGTCATATTTGCATTGGTCCAGCCCAAACAACCATTGGTTCTTCTCAGCGTTGGGACTAGATTTACAGGACCCGAACTGCAGGGCATGGGACAGTATGTTTGAACAAGGAGACTGCCACAGCTTCTTCTTCCAAAACAAAGACAAGATGTTGCAGGGTTATTAATTTGTACAAAACCATATCTGAGCGTAAAATTTAACGCATTGTTACCTGCCGTGCAATTGTACACTAAATCAATTTGTGCAAATCCAGTTGTATTACTTGGCGATTGAATCCAAACGGTATCATTCGAAACTGTAAAACCGATACTTGATGCTGCACTAGTAGCAGGGTATTCACCATTTGTCCATATGGAATTCCCTGCTACTGTTACACCTGCGGGGAGCACAACATACCAACTCCAACGCGTATTTACGGAGTTGAAAGGGTTGTTATTTCCATTAATGCCGCTACTTAAACGTACTGTAAAGGGCACTCCCGGTACTATATTTGCAGGGGCATAGCCATTTGGTATCATTACATCCTGCGACCAGCTAAGGCCATTTATTCTCTGAGACTGAAGGGCATTTCTGCAAATGTCATTGTAATTTATTGCTCCAGCTATGCCACTGTTTGTTGATATTCCCTGTCCGCAGGGGGCATTACAGTTAGGTTGTATCTGAAAATTAATCTGAACAGTATTACCCGGAGCCAAATCATCGAAAAAACCATCGGCATCTATATCTTCAAGACCACCTGGCCCATCAGGATCGAAGCTGAAGAAATTGGCAGTGCCAATATTGAGTATGCCTCCGCTGAAAGTGCTTGGCACTGAATTGCCGTTGATGTTTACATTCCCAATAAAAGAATAAGAAGCAATCTGTAAAGTTGTCAGGGAAGTTCCTTGACTGATTCCGCCTAAGCGTAGTACAACATTATAAGCCGATGCAACCGTATTATTGCCACTGCCCGACCAATTGTAACTGGCCTGCATATTTATAAATCCGTTATTACCGGTTCCGCACATATCTACAAATCCCGGAGCTTTTGAAGCCGTAAATGAGGATAAACTTCCAACACCTGTAGGAAAGTTAATTGTACCTATGCCAGTACTTGTCTGACACCATTGTGAACTTAGTGCTGAACAGCCCCAACCAGTTCTGTATAAAGTAGTTGCATTGCAATTTAAAATGCGGATATTTTCTGTAAATACAAGCGACTCGCCATTTGTAAATATGCCATCAGCCCCAAGCATCGATGGACCAATTGAGTAAAATAAGGTATCACCATTGGTAGAATTTGGGGTTACAGTGCCAAAGCCGTTAAGCGTAAGCGAGTTATGGCTTATTGACCCTGACGGAGATATGACATGAAAATATACATTTGAAGTTACACCGCTCGAGCCATTTGTAATAGAAAAATTTCTGTTAATAATGCTGCCAACAATAGCATTATTTATAGCCGCAGGCTGTATGAAGGTTATTGAAGGAAATAATACGTTATAAGAATTTATATCCGGATCGTTTTCTGTAACAGTCCCAGTGCTGCCACTTACTATCACTATATCTTTAAATATTCCACCAGCCAATGCATGCGTTCTGGCAGTACAATCTGCTGTTTTTAAAATACTGAAACTAAAAAAATTTCCTGGAATTAGCCTACTTGGACTGACTTGAAATATTGGAGCAGAAGCAGTTCCGCCAGCATGTACTATTCCTGTTATACCTTGAGCACTCATAAGCTGAACCGAACCATTTTGATAGCTGATACCAGGTGGTAACTGAATTTCAACTGTTAAGTCTGTTGTGCTGCTTAAAATATTAACATCAACTCTAAGCAGACCACTGGCATTGCAAGTGATTATATCTTCAGCTTGTGTAGGATAACTGATTAGGAATTGTGATTTAACTTGCCCTGCCCATAATAGCAAGAACATCCAAAAATGAATTAGTAATTTTTTTTTCATAATGCCTTATTAAATTAAAGGTTCAAATTTAATATTACATAGGGATATTAAAAAGCCAAGTTTTTAATTTAACTGTAATTTTATTTTGAAATCAAATTTATTTTATGCAAATATGTTTTTAATATTTTTATAAAATTATATTATGGAAAATAATATTTTGAAATTGTGTTTTTAGATGTCATGTATGAACAGTTGTAAAGCAGCGTATAAAATTAGTAAAAAAAGTCATCGCCAAAAATGACGATGACTTTAAAAAAAAATTAAAACCTAACCTAAAAAAAACTATCTTTTAATATTCATTTTTCCAGTTCCTAAGACCTTGCCAGTTTCGTCGCTAAGAATGACAAAATAGTTGGCGCTGTTGAGTCTGCTGATCTCTAATGTGGTTGCTCCAACTTTTTCTGTGAGTGGCTTGATTGAAATTTGATTTCCATTGACATCGAGCACAGATAAGACAAGCTTTGAATCAGAATTGCCTGCATAATTTACAGTAGCAGTGGTCGAAGATTTGTCAATACTTACCAATACGTAATTGTTGGCAGTACTTGCAACGCTTCTGTTTCCTGTAAGTCCGTTGTTGTTGTTACAATCGAGATTGATAGTGAACTGACCGATACATTCTTGAATACAGCCATTGGAATCTGTGGCATAGTATGCATAGATACCAGCCTGGAGACCTGTAAACAAGCCAGTATTGTTAGATACTGTATTGCTTTGACCTACACCAGCCAATCCAAAAGTAAATGGAGTAGTTCCACCGCTGGCAGTTATGGTAGCAGAACCATCGTTACCAATGCAGGTTTCGTTTGAACTGCTTTCGAGGCTAACCAAAATCTGATCTGGTTGGGTTACAATAACATTGGACACCTGTACGCAACCTTTTACATCTGTAGCAGTAACTGCGTAAGTTCCAGCGCAAAGACCACTTATACTGGCAGTATTTTCTCCATTGCTCCAAACAAAAGTTAAAGCCGGAACAGTACCTGAAACGGTAGCAGTTCCATTGCAATCGCCAAAACAAGTAACCGGGGTTGAGCTAGTCCTGATGGTAAATGAAAGTGTACCGTTCAATGTAACTGAAACAGAGGCTCTACAGCCATTAGCATCGGTTACGTTTACAGTATAAACTCCGTTTGGAAGTCCACTGAAAATATTTGATGCATTGCCAAGTCCATTAACCTGATAAGTAAACGGAGCAGTTCCACCTGTCACTGCGATTTCGAAGGAGCCATTGCTCAAACCGCAGCTTGGTTGAATTACATTGGAAGCTACCGCGCTGAGAGCCTCAGGTGTAGTAATTTCAGCACGTACAATAGCTGTACAATTATTGGCGTCGCTAACAGTTACCTGGTAAGTGCCGGTAGCAAGGTTGTTAAAGACATTGCTGCTAACATTTCCGTTGCCAATATTGAATTGGTATGCAGGAGTTCCGCCGCTTACAGCAACTTCAAAGCTTCCGTTGTTATTGCCACAAAGTGACTGTGTTACATTGATTGAATTAGCTGTAAGTTGAGCAGGTGCTGTAATTTCGGCAGTTACAACTGTACTGCAATTGTTGGCATCTGTAATCTCAACTGTGTAAGTTCCTACATTCAACCCACTGAATACATTAGCGCTGTATGCAATGCCATTGAGGTTGTAAACAAATGGCGCTGTTCCTCCTGTAACATTTATTTCAAAGCCTCCATTGCTGTTTCCGCAAAGTGCCTGAGTTAGATTTGCAACAGTTGCCTCGAGTGGGGCAGGAGTCGTAATTGTAGCGATAACACTGTTTGAACAATTATTAGCATCTGTAACAACCACGGTGTAAGTTCCTGCGGCAAGTCCGCTGAATACATTTCCGGAAGCTGCATTTCCATTGATTGTGTAGCTGTATGGAGCTGTTCCACCACTTGCACTTACTGTAAATCCACCATTAGAATTGCCACAGAGTTCCTGCGTCAAGCCTCCGATTGTAGCCACGAGAGGAGCTGGAGCTGTAACAGTTGTGCTAAGTGTAAAGGAACAACCGTTAGCATCAAGCACGGCTACCTGATAAGTACCAGAACTGAGACCGGTGAATACATTGTTGGCTACAAAACCACTTCCAATTGAGTAAAGGTATGGGGCTGTTCCTCCATTCACATTTACAGTAATTGAACCGCCAGTAGAATTAGCATCTGCACATAGTACACTGGTAGCTGTTGCAGTAGCAGAAATTGGAGTTACTGAACCGTTAATTTCAAAAGTAAAGTTTGAACAATCTGGCTGACAACCTGCAGCATCACTCACTACTAAACTGTATGAGCCCGCAGTTAAATTTGTAAATATGCCTGTATTGTTAGTGAATATTTCACCCGTAGTGTTGTTAATCACCGTAAAATTATAGGGAGCAGTGCCTCCGCTTACTGTAATGAAGGCGACGCCATCGTTCAGGCTGCACACTAGATCTTTAACATCTGTAATCGAAATTTCCAACTGACAAGGAAGCGGATCAACAATAATAGTGTAAGTAAAAGTATTAACTCCACCACAACTGTCGCTAACGCTTACAGTAAAGACATTGGTGCCAACATCAGCCGAGGTCGGTGTCCAGCAGAAGTTACCTGCAGGAAAGGGTGAGCCAGCGCTTGTAAATACTGCTGAAGGAATTTCATTATTATAATTAAGTCCTAGTACAATACCACTTTGCGGATTATTGGAGTTGATTCTGAAGCAGAGTTGCTGTCCAACAGTGGCAGTTGTCTGATAACTGTTTGTTCCGTCAATACCTGACAAAGTGCTCAAGCCTGGCTGGAAGACAGATACATTGATAGGTAGTCTTACAGAGCTTATACAGTTACTCGAGATTCCTTCTGTAACATAATAAATGGTGTTGCCGGCAATGGAAGTATTTGGTGTAATCTGGCTGCTTGCAGAACCACCTGTTGGAGTAGTGTAGAATAAAAGGAAGAAAGTACTGTCACTAGGCGTTGCAATCAGTGGTGTTGCCACTTCATTCAAGCAATATGTTTGATCATTTGCTGTTGGTGTAGAATTGATTGGAGTAAGAATAACGGTAATCGTCAATTCTATGAAACAAGGGGCATTTATACCCTGTGGATAAGCGTAATAAGTATTTGTGCCCGCGATTGCAGGGAAGCCACTGTTGGTATATTCTATTGAAGCAGTAGTAACAGGATTTGTATTGAAAAATCTTGTACCTAAAGGAAATGAACCGCTTATCTGAGAGGTTGCTATCGTTGTAGCGCTATCAAGGTTACAGAATGTAAAACTATAGCTTGGCGTAACATTCTGACAGTTGGCCTGTACAAATGCTGCAGCATTTATCGGAACATTAATTGGATTGGTAATTGGTTGGCCGCTACAAGAACCGCTCTGTTGGAAGCCCGATACAAAGGGCTCGATCAAGTTTGTATTTGTAATAGCGCCTACACCGGATATTGTACCGTTTACACTGATTTGTTCGCTGCAATTGGCATTGTTCAAAATGATGCATTCCGTTGTGGCACTCAGATTGTAGCTTAGAGTAGCCAATACCGTATTAGGGTTTGTAGGAAGTGGCAGATTACCAATATTCCAAACAATTGATCCATTTCCACCCAGGGTAGGATTAAAGAATGGCGCAGATCCTGAATTTGGTGTGAAAAAATATTGTCCGTTGGCATTTACAAAATTGGCATTGTAAGGAACAGGAATGATGATTTGACCATTCACAACATCCTCTGAGCCAATATTTTTAATGTCGAGCTCATAAGTCAGATTTTGACCGGGTAAAATGGAAGGCGAAGCTGAAGCAGGAATTCCATTAGTTTGTGTAAGTGTATTGATACCGATAATATCGGGTTCATAGGCATCGACCGAGAATACAATACCGAAGATAATATAGGTGTCCTGATTGGATCCGTAACGGAAAGTAGTGGACGTTTGATTATTGCCTATGATAGAGTTATTGACATTTGGCAAGTCGAAAACACTGATGTCTAGGCCTGTATTATTCAGAAGATTTGGATTTCTGGTATTGTTACCAGTGAAAATTGATGAGTTGAAGAAATTAGTTGTACTGTTCCCGCCATGCTCGAGATCTACCCATGCTGTATTTGCCGCATTTCTTATCTGAAAAAAGTCGCCTGAAATCTGACGGTCGCCTTCTCCGGCGATAAGGCCCATTTTGACATTTACAGGCCCACTTTGAGTAGCATTAAAACCAGACAAAGGAATCGTAAAATCGGCAGTAACATTCCCTGCAACGAAGGCATGACCATCGAATACGGTGATATCTCTCAATCTCATATTGTTATTGCTGTAAATTACTACAAGGCTCCAGCCACCGTAGAAACCTGTAGTGCCCCCTGCACCCTCAATCAAAGCAATATCTGCCACTGTATAGGCTCCCAATACTCCGTTATTTCTTACATAGTCGGTAACCTCTGCAAATGCCGAGTACATAAAGCCATCTCCATTTTGAGGATAATAAATATCAGAAGTAGTGGCAATAACATCAGTATATGCGCTTGAAGAAGGCCCTTTTAATTTAATTTTCTGTTTGTCGAAATTGACAGTTACGCCATTTTTAGTAACAGGAAAAGTATTGGGGCTACTTGGTCCGTTGCTGGCACGACCTGTCCAATAAAGACCGGCAAAAACAACTTCAGAACAGGCAGGAACGGCACCATTTTCGGTAGAGAAATTCAAATTTGCCGAAGATGAGTTTAGGGTCGCAGAATCGTTGTCGATATCAACATAAACCATTGAATTCTGATTGCCGCTATTGTCAGAATAGTTCTGCAAGCTAAGATTTGTATTTCCAATCATTGTAAAGTCACCCTTCACATTGTAGATAGAAACACCTGGGTTGAACGGAGAAGTTCTCTGTGTAAATGGTCTAATCAACTGAGCATTTGCTGTGCCAATGCCTAGTAGAATAAAGATCATCAATAGAAAGTTTTTTAAGATGCTCATAATATGATGCTTATTTATTATTAGATTTTTTGATAATGATAAATGGGTTTACTGAGGGATAGAAACCTCATATAGCAAAACTATATTCGAGTTTTTAAAATTCGAAACGATGCTTTCAAATGCTGTTGCACTCAGTTGGTATTCCGATCTGATGAGCAAATACTTCAATTTTGGAAAGTTAGCCACAAATTCAGCATTCAGTTTAACCTGATTTTCTTCCCCTTTTTTGCTGAGACTTATTTCCATTAGTTCAATATTAGCATAGCTTGTTTGCGCTGTGTTTAACTTTGAGATTGAAGCAGCATCCGTTTTAAGATAACTTGGCTTGCCTTCCCCGAAAGTTTTTAGATTGCCACTTTCCAAATAAACTGTTGTCTGAAGATTTTTCAACAGTTTGTTTAAATTTTCAGTATCTGATTTTGCCAAAGTTTTTTGATAATCTGATACCGAGCTAATGCTTTGTGCATTGCTTTGAAATACAAATACAACAAGCAGTACAAATAAATTTATACCGATGCGCATGTAATTGTGTTGTTTAAGGATAGGTCTCATAAATTAAATAATTTAAAGTAATTAAGGTAGATTTTGAAAAGATGATTTGATTTTTATTGTATGCCTATTTTACGATCAGTAATCTTGAAGTTTCCAGAATTTCACCGTTTTTGTTCCTGAGGATAACTATGTAGGTGGATGCAGCCCAATTGTTTACATCGAGGTCAATTTCTCCTTCATTGTTATCTGCGCTGCGTTCGAACAATGATTTTCCGTTATTGTCGATTATGCTGATTATAACTGCATCATCGCTATTTGTTCTGTAAGAAATTTTGACAAAAGAATTAGCCGGATTCGGACTCAAGCCGATATAGTTTTCTTTTAGTCCGCTTAAGACATTGATACCGTTGTTTTGACAGACTCTTCTTATTCGTAAGCTTATTATCTGACTCAAACAATTGTTGGCATCGCTTACGCTATACCTATACTGACCTGCAGGTAACCCGTTGAAAATACCATTTGTATTTGTAAAAGTATTCCCTGCACTGTTTGTCAGACTGAAGTTGTAGGGAGCAGTTCCGCCAGCGGCCTGAATTCTGATACTGCCATCAGATCCGACACAGGTTTCATTTGTAATTGCCAAGGTGCGCACCGTAAGTCTGGCAGGCTCTCTTACAGTTACCCTACTTACCCTGGTGCAGCCAAAATTGTCGGTTGCTGTTACGCTATAGTTCCCTCTGCATAGATTTGTAATAGTTGCTCCGCTCTGGCCATTGCTCCAAACAAAGGTGGCGGGTACATTTGAACTTGCCGTTGCTGTGCCGTTGCAGGCACCATTGCAGCTTATGGTAGTAGCTGTTGTTGTAACTACAAAAACAGGATTTCCGTTGAGTTGAATTGTAGTATTAAACGTACAATTATTGGCATCGCGAACAATTACATTGTAAGTGCCGCCGCCTAAATTTGTAATGACATTGCTATTGTAAACAATGTTGTTAACCTGGTATTGATAGGGAGCAGTCCCTCCGATTGGCGATATGGTAAATCGCCCGTTTCTTCTGCCGCAGGCTGGCTGTATGACATTGATAATTCCTGCAGTAAGTGCAACAGGAGCGCTAATTGTTATTGTCTGATTGCTGTAACAACCATTTGCATCCATTACAATGGTCTGGTATGTTCCGCTTGCGAGACCATTAAAAATATTTGAATTAGAAAAACCATTGCCAATAGAATAAAGGTAAGGAGCTGTGCCCCCATTAGCCGTTAATGTAATAATGCCACCAAAAGTATTGGGTGCAGGACACAAATTTACAGAACCTTGAGCAGTATGTGTGAGCGTAGTAGCGCTGCCTCCAATCTGAAAACTGAGATTACTACAGTTTGGCTGACAACTGTTGCTGTCTGATACCACAATGCTGTAATTGCCTGCAGTGAGATTATTAAAAATACCGCTATTGTTGCTGTATATCAGACCATTGCTGTTATTAATTACAGTAAATGAATAAGGAGCTGTACCTCCACCGGCAGTAATCTGCGCTGTACCATCGCTGTTGCTGCACCTCAAATCGCCAAAACTGACCAATGTTACATTGATTGCACAAGGAGCAGGCGGGCTAGCTGGATTTACATAAATGGAATAAGTATAGGTGTTTTGACCCACAATTGGACAATAATTGTCAGCAACCTGAACCGTAAAGGTATTTAAACCCGTATCGGCCGGGCTGGCTGTCCAGCAAAAAGTTCCAGTAGGAAAAGGGTTAGAGTTTGAACTGAAGCTGGCCGATGGAATGGCATTGTTGTAGCTTAAAGTCAACAATTGACCTTGATTCGGATCGCTCGAAAAAATAGTAAAGCAAAGCTGTTGACCAATATTGATTGTAGTGTCGAAGCTGTTGCTGCCATTTATACCACTGAGACTAGGCGCCTGATTTAAACAATTAACTACGGTGAATTGAATATCTCTGATTACTTCGCCAATTTTAACCCCATTTCTAAACTCTTCGACTAAAACACAGACAACCCCAATCTGTAGCGCAGAGGGTGTGAAACTAATAGCACCAGTATTTGCATTGATGTTGATTCCATTTGAACTAATGAGTGGATTCTGTGCACTGATCCCCAACTGATTGTTGTATGTAACGGAGGATCCTGCTGCACGTTTGCAGCTAGTAAGTGAATATCTGAGATCATCTCCATCCTGATCTACAGCGCCATGATTGTAAAATACTGCTTGATTGATACAGGCAAATGGTGTTGGATTGTTCAGAAAAGTGGGAGAATTATTACAGGCACTTAATCCGGTATTAATAATTGAACTAATGTACATCTCGTTAGTGCCGGGACTGGTAAGTGTGCTGATTGCATTGTTGCGGCAGCACAGTTGCCAGCCCAAGGTCCAGATGCTGCAAGTGCTAGGCAGACTCACTGTTCCTTCATATATAAATCTTTGAATTCCAAATTGACCATTGCCCCCATTGCAGGCAGTTCCAACTATGCCAGGACAACTGGGTGTAATTTCAGTAACTGATATAAGCGGCAGATTTAGTGTAAAAGATGCACAACCTGGAGAAGATATAGATATTGATTCAATACTATCGGCATTTATGCCATTACAATCTCTGTAAAACTGCAGTTTTACCCTGTATTGATTGTTGCCGATGCAATTGTAAGTTAAATCAGCACCCATGGCATGAGTTGCATATAAATTTTCAGCCAGTGTTGTACTTAGCAATAATGTCAGCAAGATGTACTTGTAAAAATTCAAAATCATATATTGGGCGCGGTGTTTTGGGTTAGGTATGCGGCGTTCAGTTAAGAACAATTAAAATAAAATTTTGATTATTATTTTAAAATAAAATTATTCTATATTAAAAATAGGTTAAAAAAATATTAGTTATTCAAGTTGAAAGCCAAATAAACTTTGGTTTTTATTCACCCACAAAAATATACAATGTTTTTTGATTTTTCCCTTTTCTGTCATCACATGAAGATGTGAAAAATAGTAAAGCTTTATAATTTTAATTGTTTAACCCAATTCCGTCATTAGAGTTCGTAATGAAGGCCAAAAGTGCGAAGGAAATAAGGGCTCACACAGTTTTTTCGGGTGAAGGAATAGTCACACCTATTTCAAGCTCGAAAAAACGAGTAAGTGCTTAGTTCCAAAGCAATTATGGGTTGTAATAGAATTTCTAATGACGGATTTGGGTTTAACTATTGATTATGACCTAGAAACAAAAAGGCCTCAAATTGTGGAAATTTGAGGCCGGGTATAATTTAAACAATATCAATTATTAGCGGATGCTGACTTTTAGTACCTTTCTCCAGTTATCCTGCTGAATGCTAAGATAATAAAGGCCGGGCGCTAAGCTGGTTTTTGGAACAAGTACGCAGTTTGGAACTGTCAGACTATTTTGCTCAAGTATTCGTCCAAAAGCATCGTAGAGGGAAACGTCAACGCTTCCATTTATATTTCCGCTTAGGGTAAATCCTATGGACTCGGCTGAGGATGGATTGGATAACAAACGAATTTCAAACTTATCATCATTGTCACAGTCGGCCACAAATACATTGCTGTAGTTAATACTGTTATCGGCATCAATTGCTTTAATTCTGTAATAATTCAATCCGTTTGAGGGATTGTTGTCAGCAAATTCGTAATTCGATGCACTGTTGCTTAGAGTAGCCAAATTTTCAAAAACGATCGCATCGGATGAACGTTCAACAACATAAGATAAAGTGTTAGGTGTAATTGCAGTTTCCCAACTTAACTTAATGGAATTATTTAGGCAAATTGCATCGGTTTTTAGAAAACGAGAATTAAGTAAAATACAATTTATGGCACTGCCATTTAAAATTCCCGATCCTAAAGCTGAATTATTAAAACAACGCTCTGAGTTGATTGATATAGCTTCAACACTTGCATTTGTTATAATAGTGTCCAAAATTGTATTTATTCCCCAGATGTAAGGATTTAAAGCAGTTCCATTGCCTGAAATAGGCGTTACATCGAAACTATCTACAATTACTAAGGTGCCGTTCACTCTGTAACTAAAGGAAATATTGATAGGTTGTTGACCGGTAAGTGAAAATAAAGCCTGAAAAGTATCACCCGGGCAATATAGAGTATCACCTGGGATGGCTACAAAACTAGGTACAGGTGGATATGCGGTAAAATCCCAGCCTCTGTTATTGCCCTGATCATTTGCATTGGCACCAGCTTGGAATAAGGCACGTCCCGATGTAGCCCTTGTTGGTAAATCTGAAGAAATTTGTGCCGTATCGCAAAGTCTACTATTACAAGAAGTTTGCGTACTCAAACCATTCCCAATTGCCCAAATATCGCGCAGGTAGATGAAGTCGACGCAGATTTGACCGCTATCTTTTTGAATGTAACTTTGACTATTAGTTGCAGTTGAGCTAAAGAAAATCTCTCCGCCTCCCCCTATTCCGATGGCACTAAAATTGGCGCTATTGCCAATATGTTGGGTTGAATCGGCAATAAAAGTATAATTCTTTGCAGGAGAAAGTCTAAGCAGTTTATTATAGCGGTTGCTCGATCTGAATTCGCCATGCCCTAACATAATAAGAGAATCGATACGGCCCTGACTTCCTTCGATTATCAAAGGCAGTAGCAACTGGGTTGAAATGCCTGTTATTTTGTTATACCTGCCAAAGTCGGTGCCAATAAATCCACCACCAGCAAAACTCACATTGTTGGCGCTGAAATTTCTTGCATAGATACCTAAAAAAGAATTGGAAGAACTTATTTCAATGTTATGATAGCTGGTATTATCGCCTGGATACATTCTGGTATAAGGCACAAAGAGTGAGTTGCCTGCGTAAGCATTTGTGAAAATTATGGTGGAAGTACCTGCATTTACACTAAAGCCGGGATTCGAAACATGATAAGGATATCTTGACGTTCCGCCACCGTTTACATAGGCTCCAGTTACAATAAATTGACTCGAACCCAGAATAAGTGAACGAGGAGTACTTACAGTAGAGCCGAAAGATTCAACCGTTACTTTTTGATTGTTTGTATTGAAAGTACCCTGCCTCAACTCGAAAGTGTGCGGATAAGTGTTTGGGCTTAAAAACGGAGAAACAAAAGCATTGGATCTGAAACTGTCCTGAAGTACCCAGGTAGCGCCGGGAGCATTAAAAATAGTTTTCAGATTAAACTGCTGCCCATTTGAGGTGATGTTTCTGACAGTTGGGTTACCCAAAAAGAAGACATTGCCAAGCATGTTCTGACGCATCGTTCTTGAAAACTGCAATGAACCGTATAGGTCGAGCTGTTCGGTATTCGAAGCCTTCAATACAGGGTTGACAGTGGTATTGTGCGTCCACAGCATATCGGCACATTCTGCCGAGTTAGGGTCCAAAGCAATTTCAACAGTATCGGCAGCGCCCATAAATGAGCCTGTAGTGAAAAACACCGTATCGATTCGGGTAGGAGGGCAGTTGCCAACACTTGGATTATTACCGCCAAATGCATCTAGCATCATACCATCTGCAAGCGACCAATTGCGGTTTTGCCCCCAGGATCCCTTGCTGTTGCCAGCAATTCCATCGAACCAATAAAGTTTTCGGGGAAGATTGCCTATGCCTATCCAGCCTCCTGTATTTCCATTAACAATACTGTTTGTGTAGTTAAAAACAGCACCCGAAGCAGTATTGTCGGTTAAAATTAGATGATTGCCAATCTGAGCTATAGATGAAATGAAATTACCACCATTTATTTTAATATTTTTTATACAGGTCCCCTGTGCTGAGAGTCTTGCTGAACCCAGTAATTCCTGTGTGAATAAACTTGCATGTCCAATTGTAAAAGTGCTACCGGGATTTAAAAACATCAATTGACGATAACTTATATTTCTATTATAACTTGTATTGCCGAAGTAAAAGGCAGAATCTACGATCAGATTAGCGCTCGAATTAGCTGTGCCATTATTCTCAGTAAGGGTAAAAGTATTGACAATATTTTGGATATTAGTTCGCAAAAGATGAATGGTATCGGTAGAATTAATAGTGCTTATGTATGATCCGCCCTGAATGAAATTTAATTGATTTACATAGGTATGTCCTTGGTAGCTGCGGTCGAATATCGGGGTAGGTCCGTAAAATGTAACAGTGTCTAGTCGGTGACCACTACCCATAACCATTCTTGTTAATGTGCCATTGATGGAATCCTGGATATGTATATGGGAATTTTTGGCAGAAATTGTTAGATTGCTTGATGCACTATTTACCTCGAAACCATACAAATAGGAAGAGGTTCCGCCAAGATATCTTGAACGAACATAAAAATTTGAGCTGTCGATGCTTAGCCTTCTTATGTTATTTGTTCTGTAGGTGGTGAAATTGTTTACGAAAACAGGCTTTTTGTTCGTGTTTAACCCTCCCCTAAAAAGTATCAGTGAGTACTCAACAGCAAAGTTATTGGGCACTCTAAGTGTGTCGAGCAGAAGATAATCAGATTGTAAATCAGTAGTCTCGATTACCAATTTAAAAGGGAAATTTTTACCATTTGAGCGAATAGTCGATGTGTTTTCCCAGGAACGCATTTTTATCACACCATTATATGAAAGTGTCATACTGTTACTCCATTCCAAGTTGCCATAAACTTCGAGTAGGGCATAGTTAAAACTGTAATTTGCATTTGTAAAACTACCGCTGCCAAGCCAGATCATATCGTGACACTCGATAGCTGCCGAATCAGCAATTACAACAGATCCTGCCGGAAAAGTAACATTGTCGTTTAAGGTTGGGGGGCATTGACCGATAATGCCTGTTGTAATGTCCTGCCAACTGTTAAAATCGGTCCAACGGTTGCTGGGACTACTAACAACCCATCTCAATTGTCGTGCGTTAGGTAGACCTATAGGATTGAGACCAGCAAGCCAACCACCTACACCAGTACCGGGAACAGCATAAGAGTTGGACCCGGCCTGATAACTCGGTGCTGCAGGACCACTAGCAATGACATCATCCATTTTTACATGGTTGGACTGTAAGCCAAGTTCTGCACCGGCTGCAAAATTGAAGCGCATGCGGCGAAGAAACAACTTTTGACGACAGCTGCCAACCAATTGTGTAATACAATTACTCTGAGGAATAAAACTGAGATAAGGTGGTGAATATTCATCGCGATCACCCGAGGCATTGTACAAACCGCCCGACTCAATGCGTAATAGGTTATGACATGTATAACTCAAATCCAATTCGAAAACACGGACTCCTTTGAAAAAACGAACTGTATTGAATGTTGCATTTGGAAAACCGTTCAAAGCCCTTAAATTGGTAAAAATTCTGAAATTCACCTCATTATAAATTTCGTTTGCACCCTGAAAACTGCCAACTGAGCCAAGATTGAAGTTCATGACAGACCCATTGCTAATAAAATTTATACTTGAGTTACGTACATCCCAATTTGCAAGGTTGATAATAGCATTTGATATGTTTAACGTCCCCTGAGAAGATGGGTAATAATTAAAATCGAGCATCTCATGGGTATTGCCAATCATATTCAAAGTGGCATTTGAAGAGGCCGTCCCATTTAAAGTGACAGTATTTAATAGAGCATTGAAGTTAATGTTAATTGTACCGCCTGTAATATTCAAATCCCTTACTCTGCCTGCGGTAGAACTGCCCTGCATAACAGTATTGATATTGGTAGTACCGGAGATAACTCTAATCGATCCTCCTACAAAGGATCCTTGAAAATTGACAGTTTTTCCGTTTCCTTGTCTGAGAAAGAGATATTTGACATCACCTTGACGAAAGTTGTTAACTGTATGATTTGCACCGGTAGGTTCGAAACTGATATTGTTATTTACCATTTGCAAGGCTCTGAATTCATGGGTTTCGTTTCCGGAGGATAAAAAAGTAATATCACCACTCCATGAACTAACATTCATTCCGGTCTGCAGATTAAGGCTTCCATAGATATCAGCCTGTGTAGAGCCGTTTAATATGATGTTGGCTCCTGTATTGAATGTAAGATTCCGACAGGTAATATTAGAACCTGTGGATGTTGACAAGGTAATTGTTGATCCTGTTGTAAGTCCGGAATTATTATCAAATACTACATCATTGAAAGACTGAGGGATCTGTGTGAAAGCATTTCCTGGACCACCTGAGGAGGATGCCCAACGTGACAGATTGTTCCAACTGCCGCTGCCACCTATCCAATAGTAAGTTTGAGCATTACAATTAAAGATAATGAAGTATATAACAGAAAGTAAAAATAACCTTTTCATAAACTTTTTTTTGGTGTAACAAAATTAAGGAAAAGGTGTTGAAGTGAAAGATGTTTAGATTGAAAAAGTAAGGAATTTATGTAAATTAATGACAATTTAATATACTGTAAGAAGTAGTAAAATAATACTATTATGGACAATGAAGCTTCCTCCCAAATTTATTTATTTGTATAAAGACAAAAGTCGTTTTAATTGTTTTGTGGAACCTATAATTCTTGAAATTTAATATCAAACATTGCGCTTCAATATTTTTCTCAAAGATCTGCCTTCGAAATAGATAAGTCCTGTAAAATAGCCTACTAAAAAAATAAATCCCAAAATAATTCCAGGCCAAAATCCAATTTTACTTGTAATTTTTATCCATGAAAATATTAAATACAAAGCGATAGCAGAAGCGATGTAAATGATTGTCTTTTGGTAATCATATGGAACAGGATAATACTTTTGCCCCAAGTACCAGGCTACAAAAAGCATTATAGCATAACAAAGCAAAGTGGCCCAGGCTGCACCGCTATAACCCAAAAGTGGAATGAGTAGGAGATTGCCCAAAATTGTAATAATGGCACCTGCACCTGAGATGTAAATCCCCATTACCGTTTTATCGGCAAGTTTGCACCAGCTAGCCACACTATAATAAAGTCCTAAAAAGAGATTGGCAATGAGTAGAATGGGAACAATATGAAGCCCTTCCCGGTAAGGTGCGGCAACAAAATATTGAAAGATATCCATAAAAAGCATGATACCCAGAAACACCAATGCCCCAAGAATGCTGAAAACTAATGCCACATCGGCATAAAGCTGTCGAGAGCCGTCCTTTGCCGCATGTTTAAAAAAGAAAGGTTCGGCAGCATAGTTGAAAGCTTGTGTGAGTAAATTCATAAAAATGGCAATCTTATAACAGGCGCCATAAATGCCAACCTGGGCCAGGCGGCTGTCCAAATCGCCTGTCAGCAGTAGTTTTAGCAATGTTCTGTCCAATACTTCATTGATAACGGCAGCTAGGCCAACAATAATGAGCGGACCTGCATAGACCATCATTTTTTTCCATAGTACTGTGTCGAAAAATGGCTCTTTTTCTCTGTTTTTAAAGAGTCGGATATAGGCTGGCATAAGCATGCCTAATGTTAGAATATTCGCTATCAGATTGGCAATAAAAACCCAGCCGATGCCAATAAATGGATTATACCAATATTGGGCTAAAAGTAAATTATTGACATATAAATCGGGACCAGCTTTTACAAAAAAGAAAACGAGCCCGAGATAAGTCAACATATTTATAATCTTAATGCCAGCAAAGCTCAGGGCCTTTTCCTGCAAGCGCAGCAAGGCAAAAGGAATTGCCATCAAAGCATCGAGTGCTACAATTAAAATGATCCAGACAATGAACTGTTTTTTATCGGAATACTCGAGCCAATCGGCAATACTGCCCGAGAGTAATATAAGTAATGCCCCCAATGCAATGGTGCTCAGCAGAACAGATATGGCCGCAGTGCGAAAAGCCGGCATCAGTTCCTTCTGTTTGCTGCCAAAGCGGAACATGGCAGTTTCCATGCGGTAGGTGAGGGGAATGAGCAGAAAAGCAGCCCAGGAGTACAACTCGGTTTGTATGCCCATATCAGCCTTTCCAAAATTATAAGTAAGGAAGGGAGTGAGAAATGCAAAAGCCAGCACACGGGTTGCAATACTGCTAAGGCCGTATAAGGCAGTTTGTCTGGCTAGTTTTGATATGAGTGACAGATATAAAGAGTTTGAAGTGAACCTTTGGGTTTATAATTTCGATGTCATGAATATGATGGAGACAATTACAAAAAAAGACAAAACTCCGGTAATCCAAAGTGCCGGAATAGCTGCAATGAGACCCCAAATTAGAAAGCTTAACCCCAACGTAAAATAAAGCAGTATTAGCATGAGTATTAAAAATATTATGCTAAATGTGACAACTAATTTACCTAGCCCCTTTACAAAATCTGTATTTTCCTGCGTTGTGTAAAAGATCCCAACAACTGAGATAGTACAGGCAATTGCTAAAAAAACCATTCCAATAATCCAAAGGAATGCAATAGATAATGGAGCGCCAAAACCAACAAGTATAAGTCCCGAAATAAAAAAAATAAATTGGAATATGAGCGTTGATAAAAAACCAGAATTGGCAAAATAGCGCTTGTGTTTTTTTAGTTTTTTCTTTGAATTGACTTTTTTAACTTTTCTGGAAGTTTCAGTTCTTTTTTCTGTTTTTTCTTCAACTGGTTCAACTCCTGCAATGAGAAATCCAGTGTGAAAAAACAGCAGGCAAAACAGCAGGGAAAGATTGATGTAATTTAATCTCATAAACAGCGTTATTAGTTATAAAACAATGTTTTGATCAATTCCTGCTAAAGCAGGCTTGAAATCTTCATTATAAAATTCATAATGAACTGTTTTACTTATTTTTTCTTTGATTCTTGAAATTTCAATGACAGCCTGATAGGTTTTGTAACAGTCTAGTGCATCTAAGTTTTTTTGGAAAGCTTCATCAGATATGTTAAGTTCGCAATCGATGCGCTCTTCTACCGAATGTCTCATTCTTACAAAACCTTCGGGTGAAAAGGTAGGGCTGCCGTTGTCAATAATTGTAAAGAAAGCCAGTCTTTTAAGAAATTGATTTTCTGCATTGTCTTTCAAATCCAAAAATGCTCTTTTTACAATGGCATGGCAAACCAGATGATCGTGAAAACCACTGATGCCATGCACAGGGTAAGTTACGATTATTTGAGGTTTTAATTCCAAAATAAAATTGGCAATTTCCTTTTCCATGCTTCTTGGTTCCATGTCCTGCATACCATTATCAGTCCAATCCCAAATATTGAGTGAACTGAGATTGAGTACCTTTGCAACCTCCTGCATTTCAAAAACCCTAATTTCACCCATTTCCTCAACAGAGAGGCCCAGTCGAAATCTTTCTTTGGTTGCTCCGCCCTTTGTTAAAGTGAGCAGATGCACTTCGTGTCCTTCTTGACTTTGCGCATACATAGCACCTGCAGGGCCAAAGCTTTCGTCGTCGGGATGCGGAAAAATATAAAGTATTTTCATTTCAAAATGTAAAATGTCAGGTACTTTTAAGCACCTGACATTTGAAGTAATTTTTACTGTTTGATAAGCGTTGCTTTGATAATCATGACATCCTGGGTAGGACGATCGCCTCTGTCGCGGGCTACAGCTGAGATTTTATCCAATACATCGAAGCCCTCCACCAACTCTCCAAAAACGGTATAATCTCTATCGAGGAATGGGGTGCCGCCTTTTTCTTTATAAAGTGCTCTTTGCTCAGGTGTGTATTTGAATTTTTTCGCGCCCTCCATCTGGTCGAGCATGCCATCGCTGAGTGACTGACCCTGAACGATATAAAACTGTGAACCGCTCGATGCTTTTGTAGGGTTCATCTGGTCGCCAGTACGCGCAGCAGACAATGCACCTTTTACGTGAATGTTGTTGTCGACAAATTCAGCAGGAACGGTATAGCCGGGGCCACCCATTCCAAGCATTTTGCCTGCGGCTGCGCCTTTAGAATCCGGATCGCCGCCCTGAATCATAAAACTGGGAATAACACGGTGAAAAAGTACTGAATCGTAAAATCCCTGCTCCACCAGTTTGATAAAATTGTCGCGGTGTTGCGGGGTGTTGTCATAAAGTTTGATTTTCATTGTGCCCATATTGGTCACCATTTCAACCATTGGCGTTTTGTTGTTGTCCACTTTTACATTGTTTTTTTGTGCAACTGAGCGTTGACAAGCTGTTGTCATTATCAGTGCTGTGAAGAGAAGAATTAATGGTTTCATATTGATGATTAAGTTAGAAGTTTGAAATTAGAACTATAAATTTGTATCAAGTATCAGGAAACGAAGTTCCGCGAAGCGCATCAAGTATCAAGATTTTTTTATTAGACTTTAGACTGTAAGATTCTAGATGCTAGAATTTTTTATTAGCATAGAGACTATTAGACTAGAGACGCTAGACAAAATAGAAGGTAGAAATTATCTCATTTTCAAATTATCTCATTTTCATCTCGTTTGTAGAACGAGACAAATTCTAATAATCTTTCATCCTTTCCCCTCAAACCTCTCCCAAATACCTAATCACCTGCACCTGCAAATAACGTTCCTGTTCTTTTAAATCTGCTTTTGGAAAGGGGGCGAGCAATTTCCAGTGCGGCCAGCCTTCTGCATCGATGCCCTCAAATTCATAATAACCTTCGTAGCTGAGTAGCCTGCAAGTGGCAATATGAATAAGGTCTCTTTTTTCCTCTTTTGTATAGTCTTCTTTTACTTGTCCCAATTCCTGAATGCCAATCAAAAATAGAATTGACTGAAAATCGGGCACTGCATCCAAGCCTAATAGATCTTTTATCTTATGACGCGTTTCCAGCCATTTAAAATCCAGTTCCCAGTCTTCCATTGCATTGTTTGGTTTAAAATCGCTGCAAAGATAGGGAAAAATGGGGAGAAGGGCAAATGTTGTTTTTGTTAACTAAAAAAATAATATAAGATGTGATCTAGCTTTTGTTCAAGCCTACCATCGTTTCTCCTCCAGCATATAAAATGCCTGTATTTTTCCTCCGGCTGAAGTTTTTTCCTGCAGATCTTTATTGATTTCTCTTTGAAATTGAAATAGATATCCTCTGGATAAGCCAATATTCAAATCAAGCACTAATGAAGTCGCACCTATGTTGTTTTGTTGGAAAGTAGCACCATCACCATAGCGACGTCTAAAACGCCCATATTCATGATTTTCGCCGCCATTGACATAAAGAACTGCCGATTCGTTGCTTCTAAGTATAGGTGCTCCCTGCCAGACAAATTCAAAAATTGGAATTGAAATACTCATCAGGGAATCTAACATGGCCGGAAAGTTTATTGAATCAGCCATTCTTACGGAGTTTTTGTATTGTTGGCCATTCAAGTCGGTCCAGGTGAAATGTGCCGAATCGATCGTTCCCGGCTGCTCGAAAATATAACTGTATTCTGTCTCATCATAGGGAAGTATCTGCCCGTTACAGCTCACCGATGCATTTTCATCGAGCACTACATAATCGCCTTTTTCTTTTTTGCAACGGAATTGGGCGATGTATCTGGTGATATCATCTTCGGCATGGTATTCTGCTCTGAAAATGCAATAAACATCTTCTATATCGACCTTGCTGAGCATACGCTCCTTGCGGCAGGCTGTAAGGGAGAGCAGGAGAAAAATTGAAGCAAAGGCTGCGATTGTTTTATGATTCATAATAAAACGGTTGAGTTAAAGTCCTGTATCTATTATCAAAACTAATGTTTTTGCTTTGTATTTAGGCATTATTCATTCATTTCCAGCAGCATTTCTTTGCCATCTTTTTTGCCATAAAAATTCCCATTGCTTTCTCTGATACTTTCATATTCGTCGGGGACAACCATTTTAAAAGCATCTATGTCGAAAATTCCATAGCCCTTTGAAGTATGCACAATATAGAGATAATTACTATTAGTTGCCTGTATGTTTTTCATAAGTACACTAAGCTTGTTATGTTCTTCCGTTAAAAAATAAAGCCCTTTATCGAGGTATAGCTTATATAATATTTTGTCTTCATAGTCCCCAAACTGCATTGTGCTATAGTCTTTGATTTTTTTGAGTATTGTTTTCTTATTTTCTAAGTCGTAGAATTCATAGCTGTTTTTCTTGCGCAGAACATATTTAGCGGAGATAATAAGAATGGTCTTTGAATCGTAAGGGAGAATGAGATTTAATTTAGCCTTATTCAGCGCATCTTGCTGCAGCAGGCCTATAAAATCTCCTTTTTGGGCTGTAAAAAGGGCAGTTTTGTCATCTTTTTGATAAACTTCCTGCAAATTGTGGGCGCTTAAAAAAATGCTGTCCTTTGAAAGGTAATAGTAATATGTCTGATTGTTATATATTATTTTATGGGATTCAATATCAAATCCTTCCAATAAAATTTTGCCTTTCGAATTAAGAAAACCCCTTTTGTTTTCATTCGTATTAAAAATATAATATTTGCTATCTGTGCCGCCATTGATGGAATCACTATAAAAATTAGATAGGTCCTCATATTTGGGGGAAACCAGGATTTTTCCCTCGGCATCAACCAAACCATAAAGGGCTTTGTCATCATCTATCTCGGCTTTAATTATTTGTTCCGAAATGCTTACTCGCTTGAAGTTCAGATCTTGAGAAAGGCTAATCTTACCATTTTTGATGCTGCAAATATTCCAAATTTTTGCGCTATTCGTTAAAAATTGACCATTTTCGTCAGGTTGCTCAATGCGGTCATATTTTACTGGCAGCATTTCTTCGGCCTGTTCATTGTATAAACCATATTTCCCATTCGTCTCCACTAGCCAGCACTTTTTGTTCCATGAAGAAAATTGATTAAGGCTATTTTTAAAAAATAAATATCCTTTGACATTAATTCTATTCCAGAGATTCCCCATTTTAACTTTGGCAAAACCGTCGTTATCAGCATCGAAAAGATAATCATATTTAGGGGCTAATACTTCCATGCCTTTCACATCCACAAGTCCCCATTTGCCATTTTTCATAATTCGGACATAGCCATTTTTAGGTTCGGCAATAAAATCGTATTCAAGTGCCAGCCAAAAGGTTCCATCTGTTTTTAGTGCGCCATATTTCAGGTTTTTGCGTACAATTCCCCATCCGTCCTTAAAATCAGCGGCATATTCATAATTCGCAGCAATCTTCCAGTTTTCAGATTCGTCCTGATAACCCCAATTCGAATCTTTTCCTACGACAATAAGGCCATCTTTTACTAGTTCAGATTTGTAATTAAAGGTATTATCGCCACTTCTGTTACTCATGACTTCTTTATTTAGTCCTTTTGGAGTGACCATAGCAGTAAGATTCTGAAAGGCCTGTGTGACTGCTAAAGATATTTTGTGCCCACCCGGACTTTTCACACTTTCGATTTCGTTGTACTTATCATAGCTAACACTAATAGCGCCAATCCCCTCCAGTTCAATGTTCACTGGTTTGCCAAAATTATTGTACCTGAAATATAAAATCCTTGAATCTTTGGTTTTACTTGATTCGTGAAACAGGGAGATTTCATTCTTTTCATCATAAACCAATTCCAGTTTATCGCCTTCACTGTTTTCAACAAATATTAAATTACCCTTCTCGTTGTACTGAAACCAACTAGCACGATCATCAGAATCGTAGCTTTGTACAATTTTTTGTGTGAGGGGGTGGTAAATTGCCCGAATCATAGCACCATTGTCATTGTATTTTCCGGTGAGCAGGCCACTTTGGTTATAGGTATAATGCGTTTTATTTCCGTTGTTTACCTGCTCCAGAATTTGACAGCTGCCGCCTTCGGCATAGCTTCGGCTGCTGCTTTCCCCCTCAATACTATTCGATACATGCTTTAGATATTCCTTTCCAAGAAGGTTTATGCCATAGGTAATTTCATACAGATTTTTTATTGGCTTTGAGTCAGCAGCCTCCACGAAGAATTTTATTTCATTAATACTGATTTTTTTCTGTTGAGCTGTGACAAGCGTATCGTAACGATAACGGGTAAAATAATCAGCATATTTTTTGTAATTTACCAAATCGTTACTGCCGTATGTAAATTGAATGAGTTCATCTTCGTATTCATCTTTAAGGCTTGATAACATATCATTTATATCATAAGATAATGCGTAAGTCTTTTCAGCGTATTCAAAAGATATAAGCTTTCCTTCCTGATACGCAGCACTAAAAAATTCTTTGTCTTCAAACATTAGTTTGACAATTTGACCATCAGTATTATACAAAAAGTCAATTTTTCCTTTTAGGGTGTCAGTAATCGCAATAAGTTGATTATTACTATTGTACTTTAAGTTGTAAATTCTTTTAGACTGCTCCACTTTTATCGTCTTCCCCTTTGTGTCAAAGTAATAAGTTCTTGAACCATCAATCACTTTGTAGCCATCATTGAGTATTTCCATACTCATTGTCGGCAATTCGAATGCATAAAATTTCTGTCCGGTTTCTAATTTAGGGGCCTTCCATTTTCCAGTGAACATAAGGCTTTGCAAGAGGTCATATCTTTGCTCATAATTACCCATCAAAGATTCTTTCTTATATTTATTATCTAGAAGCGGAATCATTTTGTCCACTACATCAGCCAGCTTTTTAGCTTCCCATCCTAGAGGTACAAAACTGTAATTTTCCTTTTTTCCGGGGCAATCACATATGCTTTTCATCAAGTAGGTTCCATCTCCCACTGCAATAATTTTTTTTTCAATGTCGCTGGTCCAGCCCAAACCAAAGATCCCCTTTTCTTTTTGCCCGGATTGGTACTTTAGTTCTAATTCAAGGATGGGATTATTAATTTTAAGTGATATTTCGGATTTTCCGTTGTAAATGGAGTGGCCGTATTTTGGCTGGGCAAGTGCAGTAAGGCAATAGCAGAGGATAATTACAATAGTTAGGATGTTTTTCATGAGGGTTTCATTAAGCCTGAATAATTTAAATTATAGATTTTGTTAATCTTTCACGCAACGACTGGAGAGGCCACCAAATAGGTATATGAAATAGCAAGAATTTAATTGCCCCCTTTGTAAGACATAGGCAAATGATACAGCCTTGAATTTGTAAATTTGATCTTAAAGATATGACGAATAACTCAAAACTCCATCTTCAAAATAGGCCTGAACCCCCTAAAAGGACTTGCGCTGTTTTTTATATCACATTTCTGCTTTGTGTTAATTTGTAAATAGTAACCCGGATCGCCCCAGCTGCCGCCTTTGGTTATACAATTAGCTTCCTCTGTTTTTACAAATTCTGCAATGTTGCCCGACATATTGTATAAACCATAGGCATTTGGCTTAATACTACTCGCCTGTGCAGGGCTGTTTTCTCCTGGATTTAACCAGTTGTATGCACTGAGTTTTTCTCCAATTTGAAGAAGCTGCCCTTCGCCATAAACAATATTGGCCTGATTGACTTGATAAAAATTTCCCAGCAATTCATTTTTACTGCCATAAACAGCTTCGCCAGGCCATGAAAATACAGTCTGCTGATTTCCACCCATAGCAGCATACATCCATTCCTTTTCTGTTGGCAGACTAACTTTGACCTTTTTGTAAAACTTATTTTCCCTGCTATTATAAAAATCTTCCAGCCATTTGCAATAAGCCTCGGCCTGTGCATAGCTGATGTTTACTACCGGAAAATAGCTGTAATTGGATCGACCGTAATAATATTCTACAAAGTCAGCATACTTTTCCAAATTGAGCCAAAGCAAAGTATCGGGTAACATTGCATCGGCAGCTTCTTTGCCTTTCTGCTTTAAGGTGTAGGCAATAAATTCTTTCCAGTCGAGATTGGAAACTTCTGTTTTTAAAATCAGAAAGCCTCCCTCATTGATAACTTGATCGGGCGTCTTAAAGCTACTCTCTGGAATATAAACCCAGGCAGGATATGACTTTGCAAATTTGTTAATCTTATTTTGAAGTTCTTTGTCGCTTTGAGCGCTGAGCTTCAGTATTAAGCATGTGAGTACTAATAAAAATAATTTTTTTTTCATTGCCTTTTCAATTTTTGTTTGAAACGCAAAACTATAAAAAAATTACACATTCACCTGATTAATACCCATTTCCAATTCTACTAAAATTGCCTTAGCTGCTCCTATATTCCTCACCTCATCGCAATGCAGCATCAGGTGCGATGCAGTCTGTTTCAGCATGAAACGGTGGTCGCTCTTAGTTTGTATGTACTGAAGGGTTCTTTGAAAATAGGCCGAACTATAAAATGGTGAATCGGAATTGGAGATGAAGAAACAGCGCAGTTTTTTCTGTTTGTAACTTATTTTTTCAAATCCAAGTTTTCGGGCCGACCAGCGTAGGCGCAACGCATCGAAGAGATTTTCAACAGCAGCAGGCAGCGGACCAAAACGGTCGCTCAGTTCAATTTTGAATTTGTCGATTTCAGCCTCGGTTTCCATGCCGTCTAGTTTCTGATACAGTACCAAACGCTCTGCAATACTCGATACGTATGCATCGGGGATGAGCATTTCATCATCGGTTTCGATGTTTACTTCATGTACAAATTCGTGCTTCTCTTCCAGCTCATCCTGGAACAGATCACGGTATTCATCCTCTTTCAGTTCCTGTATGGCTTCGTTCAGGATTTTCTGATAGGTTTCATAACCCATATTCACGATAAAACCACTTTGTTCGCCACCCAAGAGATTTCCTGCTCCGCGAATGTCGAGGTCGCGCATAGCAATCTGTATGCCGCTGCCTAATTCCGCAAACTGTTCGATGGTTTGCAACCTTTTTCGGGCATCATTTGTCAGGGTCGAAAGGGGAGGCGTGAGTAGATAACAATAGGCTTTTCTGTTCGAACGGCCTACGCGTCCACGCAACTGATGAAGGTCGCTAAGCCCGAAATGATGGGCATTATTGATGATGATAGTATTGGCGTTTGGAATATCCAAACCAGTTTCAATAATGTTTGTACAGACTAAGAGCTCATGCTCGCCTTCAATAAAGTCGAGCAGCACTTTTTCCAGGTCGTCCGATTCCATTTGTCCGTGCGCCACGGCAACATCCAGATTCGGCATCTGTTCGCGCAGCATCGAAGCCATATCCTCCAGACTTTGAACTCGGTTGTGGATGAAAAATACCTGACCGCCACGCATCACTTCGCTTTCAATAGCCTCTTTGATCAGTTCCATGTCAAAAACCTTCAATTCTGTGTGAATGGGCTGCCTGTTAGGCGGTGGTGTATTGATGACCGACAGGTCTCGGGCAGCCATCAGTGAAAACTGCAGGGTACGTGGAATGGGCGTGGCCGTGAGGGTGAGCGTATCAACATTCACCTTTATATTGCGCAGTTTTTCTTTGGCACCAACACCAAATTTTTGCTCTTCATCAATAATTAAAAGTCCTAAGTCTTTGAACTTGATTTTTTGATTGAGAATAGCATGTGTACCAATCAGAATCTCGGTTTTACCCTCTTCCAGCTTTTTATAAACTTCGGTCTTTTCCTTTGCAGTTCTGAATCGGTTGATATAATCG
Organism: Saprospira grandis DSM 2844; assembly: GCA_945888475.1. Lineage (GTDB taxonomy): Bacteria > Bacteroidota > Bacteroidia > Chitinophagales > Saprospiraceae > Saprospira > Saprospira grandis_C. Next base: position 30,007 of record CAMDAB010000007.1, read on the forward strand.
ACATTAATGCCAAATTCCTTAAGTCGGCTGCTGAAGGTGCGGTAATGCTGCAAAGCCAAAATTGTAGTCGGAACCAAAATTGCGACTTGTTTGCCTGCAGTAATAGCTTTGAAAGCAGCGCGAATAGCCACCTCTGTTTTTCCAAAACCAACATCGCCACAAATGAGGCGGTCCATCGGATAGCTTTTGCTCATGTCATTTTTAACATCCTCGGTGGCTTTGGCCTGGTCGGGCGTGTCCTCATAAATAAAGGAAGCCTCGAGTTCATTTTGCAGATAACCATCGGGCGGAAAGCTAAAACCTTCGGTAGCGCGGCGCTTGGCATAGAGCTGTATCAGGTCGAATGCCAGTTCCTTGATTTGCTTTTTGGTTTTGCGCTTGATGTTGGCCCAGGCATTGCTACCCAATTTATGCACCGATGGCGGATTGCCGTCTTTTCCGATATATTTCGATATTTTATGCAGGGACTGAATCCCAACATAAAGCATGTCATTGCCCTCGAAAATGAGTTTTACAGCCTCCTGTTGCTTGCCCTGGAGTGTAATTTTTTCCAAACCTGCGTATTTGCCTACCCCGTGGTCTATATGTGTCACATAATCGCCCGGTTTCAGTTCATTCAGGGTCTTCATGCGCAGTACCACATTTTTGTCGAATCCTTGTCGGGTTTTGTAGCGGTGGAAGCGTTCAAAAATCTGATGATCGGTATAGCAAGCAATTTTTAGGTCAAGATCGACAAAGCCTCTGTGCAGCGTTTTTTCAATAGGCGTCCATTGAACATCGGCTTTGAGGTCATTAAAAATGCTGTTGAAACGCTCGACCTGTTTGGGGTTTTCTGCAAAAATATAATTACTGATGCCCTTAATACTATTGTCTTTCAGCTCTTTGATGAGCATTTCGAAATTTTTCTGAAAAGGTGGTTGCTCGGCAACATGAAAATCAAATTCTTTGGCTTTTGGATAAAAATTGCCGCTACCAAATTCCAACACTGTTTTATTGCCAATACTTTCCAATGCTTCCTGTGGGCTCACAAATGCTGCTTCCGACATGAGGGCAGCTTCTTCTTCCTGATCGCTCAGGTTAATGGTTTTTTTTGCGTTATCGTCATAATGTTTGGCCGTATCTAGACAATCCTGCAATTTTTCGATTAGCAACTGCATATTCTGAACCCAAAGCAAGGTGTTTTCAGGCAGGATTTCGAACAATGAGGCCTTGCGGCTTTTATCGAACTGCGTGTTTACATTAGGTACAATTTTTACCTCCGATATTTTTCGGGTCGATAGCTGCGAAGTTGGGTCAAAGGTTCGAATACTTTCCACCTCTTCATCGAATAATTCAACCCTGTATGGGAGCTCGTTTCCGTAGGAATAAATATCGATGATGCCCCCTCTGAGCGAGAACTGACCGGGCTCGAAGACAAAATCGGCAAATTCGAAACCATAATCTACCAGCACTTCTACCATGAATTTTACATCCAGTTTTTCGCCTACCTTTACTTTGATGGCCGACTCTTCGAGATTTTCCGGGGCGACAATTTTTTCGAAAACGGCCTCGGGATAAGTCACAATAATGGGGAAAGAATTTCCTTTTGAACTGAGTCGGCCGATGGTTTCGGTACGTTGCAGCACTGCACTGCGGTTCAATTTGTCGTAGCCCTTGGGGCGGCGGTAAGAGTCGGGGAAAAGCAGTGCTTCGCCACTTTCCAAAAGGGTTGCAAGGTCATTTTGTAAATAGGCAGCTTCCTCTTTGTCTTCGGCCAATATGAGCATGGGTTTTTCTGATAATTTGGCAAGTGCAAGCATGAGCATGGCACTCTGCGAACCCAATAAACCCCTTAAAGTGGCACGATTCTGATTGTTCAGATAATTATTCAGTCGGACAAGCGTTTCCGACTTTTGATAGGCGTTTAAAATTTCATTCATAATCATGCCGCAAAGATAAGACAAAATGCTCTTTTGAATTTTATTGAAAGCGATTTTGATACCTTTTGTTTAAAAAACGAAAGTTTTTCTTGCGTTAGATCACTTAAATTTTTTAGCGAGGCGCTAATTCCGTGAAGGAATTATTCTGATTTACTTAAATCAGCGCTTTACTGATTTTTAATACAGCGGCAGGCGCAGGCGATGTTTTTCTCCAGATTGTAGTAGTAAATATTGGGACTATTGTAGGACAAAACCCCATAAACTGCTTTTTGAGGGTCAACCTCAGTAGATGTCCAAACTGCTGCATATTCGCCAAGTCCGCGGTAATCTGTTGAATCGATGGCATAGTTGCCAGCAGGGTATAGGTCGAATCCAACCAGATTGCGTCCTTCTTCATTATGCAGCCAGCCACCTCTCGATTTTAATTTTTTGCCAATAGTAAAGTATTCATTCCCAACAGTTGTGGTCATGGTTTCAAGTTCGGCCCTTGTCGGAAGGCTAAATCCTGATGGACAAACGCTTTGCGCTTCGTTCCAGCTATAGAGTTTGCCATAAAGCGAGGATGGAAAGGCAGAATTTGTCCATGCATTGGGCGATTGATAACGGATATTTTCTGCGGTCCAAATCTGAGCGCCAATTTTAGTGAGTAGATATTGCTGTCCGTCGCGGCTGTCGCTGTAGTATTCAGGAGAAGCGGTGAAAATCACTGACGCTCCATCGTATTTCTTAATTTCGACCTCTACCTGTTGCGCTACTGCTTCAACCCCCAGTTTGAATCGGCATTCGGCAAAGCCTTCAGCATCTGTTGTATCAAGAAATTCAAAACTGTTATCGGAAAAAGTGCCGCTTCCGTTTTTGATGAAAAAACGCACTTTTATGCCTTCAATGGCTTCGTTTTTATGGTTTAGTACCTTTATTTTCAATGGCAGGGGCAATTCAGCATTCAAAGGAGCAAGCTGATTGTCGTTGATTTTTTCTATGTTAAGTGGTGTGAATTTTTTGCAGGAAAACAGCATAGTGCTGAACAGGATGCAAACAAGCAGCAATTTATTCATAAAGGGTTCTTTGGTTTCGGATAATTGCCCAAATTTACAGAGAAAACATGAAATTTCAAAAAATAAGCTTAGCGAATGTATATTGATGCTTCAGATAAAGGCTGCTTTTATAAATCTTGCCGCCAAAATCCATCTAATCAAGTAAGATAAAAAATCATGTCCATCCAATAATCTTTTCCAATCCTATTCTGACATTTTCAAGATAGACAGGATTTTGTAATCTTGTCCATCCAATAATCTTTTAAAATCCTGTTCTGACATTTTCATTTTCATTCGTTGATCACCAAAAAATCCTTCTCCAGCGGATTTAAATTTTCTACTAGGAAATCGAAAAGACTGCTGCCAAGACTAATATAGAGCGACATGAAATTTTCTTTTCTTTCCTGTAGACCGTCTGGTAAACCTAGTTTTTCTTGTAGTTTTCTGATTTGATTCAGCGCAGTTTCCTGCTTTTGTTTTTCACTTTTCAGTAGCTTGCTTTCCAGTTTTTCAAGGGCATTAAGAAGCGCTGCCTCCTGAGCAGCGAGATTGCCTAGCAGACTGGCATCAACACGCTTTATTTTTTCTGACATCTTGGTAAAAATTGCCCTAATAGACAACCTTTCTTCGTCGAAATGGAGGGTTTCGTTGCTGTTTTTAGCTATATGTGCTCTGATAAGCTGTTCTGTATCTTTGAAAATATCGGTAATATTCAGACCAAGTTTTTCCATTTTTTCCTGCGAATTTTTATCGATCCATTGCAGGGAATTACGGCGGATTAGGATAGGGAAGGGGACCTGATAATTTTCAAATTGTGATTTGCGTTCCACCCAATAGGCCAGTTCGCCGCCACCACCAATATATGCCAGATTTGGTAAAATCATTTCCTGGTAAAGCGGACGAAGGATAACATTGGGACTAAATCTTTCGGGATGGGCTTCCAATTCTTCCAATATTTCGGCTTCTGAAAATTTTAAGTCGCTATTCAATACAACAAAACCCTTTTCCGTTTTTTCAATCCTTTCCCTTTTGCCCGGCATCAGATAAAAAAGGTTTACAGGACGGGCATAAGCCTGATTCGAGAAACCTGCAGCCCTCAATTTTTCACTTGTTTCAGCAATCAGTTTTTGGGAGCTGTTATGTAATAAATCATCTTTGAATAAATCTATTGCCGCTTTTTTTAACTCAGGAGCATCAGGAATTAAAACAATCAGCCCAAAGCGGTCGAAAAGTTGATGTATAAAACGGAACATCGATTCCTGATAATTCAGCCCGGATATAAAGCTTCGCTCAATCATTTCTTTGAGTTCATAAGCATTGGGCGAATTGCCAAGCATACTTTTCAACGATTCGATGAGTGGGCCAAGGCTTTCGGTATGATAATGACCATAGGCACCGCCCTGATAATCTTCCCATTGCAATTTTTTTCCAAAAAGATTCAAATGATTCAACTCTTCAAAATCGTGATCCTCGCTGCCCATCCAGTAGAGCGGCACAAAATCATATTCCGGATATTCAAGCTTCAGTTTATTGGCTAAGTGTATAGTGCCAGCTATCTTGTAAATAAAATATAATGGTCCAGTGAATAACACAGGCTGATGTGCTGTTGTAATTGTAAAACAGTTATCTTTTGCAAGATTGCTCAGATGCTGCGCTGTTTTTTTGGTACATTCTATATCCCTGTATTGTTTCAACAGGCAAGTCTGCAAGAGACTTCTGTGTTTGTATGACATTGACTTTTTGCTGATTAGCCTTGGGAAAGCTTCCAATCGGGGTACTTCTGCGATAAATTCTTTTAGTCGCTCATCTTCAGCCTGAAAGGCTTTGTCGAATGCCGATAATTGTGGTATTTCCTCAAAACTCAATCTGTCAATTTTCATCAAATTCTACATTTATCAAAAGAAATTGTTTTTAACCTTTCATTTTAAATCAGAAATCAGAATCCCGATAGCTATCGGGAAGAAATTTGAAGTCAGAAGTCAGAATCCCGATAGCTATCGGGAAGAAGTTAGAAGTTAGAAATTATATTAATTTCCAATCTTCCAATCTTTCATCTTCCAATCTTTCATCTTTCATCCTTTCACTGCGTGGAGCTCGGCATAGCCTCGGTTCAACTTTAATTCTAAAATTCTCAAATTGTCTCATTCTCAAATTTTCAAATCACCGAATTCTCAAATTATCAACTTCTTTCATCTTTCATCCATTAAAAAACCCTATCAATTTCCTAGTTCCCGATTCCCAACCGAGCATTTCCTCCAGAAATTCATTGATATGATTTAGGACAAGGTCTACCGTTATTTTATCAGGTCTGAATTTTCCGATAAATTTAGGCTGTTGTCTTTCAACGTGATGTTCAACATGTGGATAATCTATAAGCACATATATTTCACCATTATATACCTGAGAATAAATAAGTTTGCCGCTTACTTTTGCAAAAAATTTGAAAACACCCTGCACCTGACCAACTATGCCGCTAGATTCATTTTTAAATCCCAACATCAAAATATCAAGATTTTCCATAGCATCAACTTTTCTGATTTCCCAATTGAGATTGGGAACATTTTTAGCTACACCCTGAAAGGTACCTAAAATGAGGTTATTGGTTTCGGCATTCCATAGTTTTCGATTTTCTTCAATCGTAACTTTACTGGTCTCCAATGCTTTTTCATATTCAAAAGCTTTGTTCAGAATTTCTTGAAAATGATTGTTCATAAAGGTGTTTTTAGTTTTGAATGTAATAATGCAATCTATTTATCGGAATCGCTGTTTTTATCGGGTAGACAGATGCCAATGGGTATGTCGGAAAAATCTAATTCGCCAAAGGTATGTCCCATAAAATTAGGCGTTTGATAGCCCGAAGTAAATTGATGTACTTTCTCAAAAACATAATCGAAAAGCTCTTTGGCACTTATTATGGTATTTTGGTCGCTGTCGGCAGCACCCTTGAGTGCTTCGATCAGGTAATAACTGAACACGCCCTGTTTCAGATTGTTTGCCTCCAGAGAAATTTCATCAGCAGCAGAGGAACTGATAACTGCTAAACCTTTCTTTGCCTTTGAAAAGCTGCCGTAAAAATCTTTTAGCAGATCGTTCACTGTTTTTCCTCCCCTGACTGAGGCAAGGGGGTATTTATCGCCATTTTTGCGGTACTCCTCATATTTCACAGCAAATGAACCCGAGTGACAGGCATCGGCTATGATAATTTTATATTTAGCCTCGCTGTCCTCCATGGCATTGATAAGCGAATTGTGGTCAAGATAATTGCTAAAACCATCATAATCTAAAGGTAAAAAAGCCCCATCAATTCCATGCCCGGCAAAGTAAAAAATCACCAAGTCATTGCTGTCGGCCATGGCAAAGAGATCTGCCATTTTATTTCTGATTTTCAGCGCAGTTGCATCTTTGTCGATTAGCAAAATGATATTATCATCGCTGAGCATTCCGCCTGCAGGTGATTTTAGATGCCGGTAAAAGGCCATCGCATCACCCTTGGTGAAATTCAATTTTTCAAAATTAATGTAGTCACCAATGCCAACTATCAGTGCATAAATTTCGGTTGGATTTGCCACAAAGCGCCCCTGTTCCCATTCGCCTTTTCTAAGCTGCCTTTTGATGTCGTAGTAGCTGCCTATGCCATGAAAATTGCCTTCTTTCCAGTTTCCTTTATAAAAATCACCATTTTTGAATAGCATTTCTCCAAAGCCTTCGTACAAGCCATTTTTGAATTCACCGCTGTAGAAATTACCATTAAAATCTACTGATTTAGAGATTGACTGGTAGCAGTCGCCTTCTTCACAAATTTGAGGAATAGATATATTGTTTTTAAGAATTGACAGCACCGAAGCGTTTTCAATACTGTCACTGAGCATACCCTTGTGCCAACGGCCAGCAACGCTTTTTCCATCGGTAAAGCTTTGTATGCCAAATCCATGAAAATTGTTTTCATGCCATTCTCCATAGTAGGCTCCTCCGTCGCTAAAACTGAAGTTTCCTTTTTTTAAGTTTCCATCCTTGAAAACACCTTCGAAAATACCTATAAATTGACCATTTTCAAAATACTCAGCTTTGCCTGTTCCATTGGAACAATCACCGCTCAGGCATTTCATTTGCGCATTGACCGGTCTTGGAAAGAACGGCATTGACAACAATATGAGCAGCAATGAAATTTTCATACAATTGGACTTAAGTCAAAAATCCAACAATAATACTAAAATTTATGATATGAAAAGTCTTAATAAATGCGGAGAATGCTATTTTTTTACCTTATAGGTTTTTTCGGCATTAATGATTTCGGTCTGCTGACGAATTGATTCCTGATGGATGGCATTGATAAGCGATTCGATAAAAGCAGGGGCAGTGCCCATTTTTTCTGCTTTTTCCATACGGCTTGCGAAGATTTCAGCCCAGCGTTCAATTTGCAAAATCGTAATATTGTTTTCTTTTTTGTATTCGCCGATCTCGCGTACCAGTTCCATTCTTTGAGAGAGTAAATCCAGAATTTTGAAATCGAGGTTATCGATCTGTTTTCTCAGATTTTCTAATTTATTTTTGAAAATTGGATCATTACACGAAAGTTCAGGTTTTTGAAGCCGCTCAATGATCTGGCCCAATTGAAGTGGAGTTACCTGTTGGGCAGCATCGCTCCATGCATCATCGGGACTTATGTGCGATTCAACCATCAGGCCCTCAAATCCCATATTGAGTGCATGCTGCGAAATTTCAAAAATCATATCCCTTTTACCGCCAATGTGTGAAGGGTCGCAAAGAATTTCAATATTTGGCAAAATCCGGCGAAGCTCTATTGGGATTTCCCATTGCGGAAAATTGCGATAACGGTGCTGTCCATACACGGAAAATCCCCTGTGTATTGCAGCAATACGATTGATTCCAGCATTGTAAATCCGTTCTATGGCGCCAAGCCAAAGTTGAAGGTCGGGATTAACCGGATTTTTAACAAAAACAGGAATGTCGCATCCTTTGAGTGCATCGGCAATGGCCTGTACCGTAAAAGGGTTTGCTGTGCTACGTGCGCCAATCCATAATGCATCGACCTCATATTTTAGCGCAAGTTCCACATGTTCGGGGCTTGCAACCTCAACGCAAACCGGTAGCCCGGTAGTTTTCGATGCCAGATTTAACCAGGGTAGTCCTTTCTCGCCCACACCCTCGAAGGCATTAGGGCGTGTTCTTGGTTTCCAGATTCCGGCCCTAAGCATAAAAACTGGTAATTCAGAAAGTTGTAAAGCAGTCTTTATAAGCTGTTCCTCTGTTTCTGCGCTGCATGGACCTGCAATCAGCAATTTGCCTGCTGGTATGTGATAACCCCAATCTTTGGTTTTGATGATATTCATACACTTACTTTGGAATGATAACCGAACTACTTAAGATTTGTTTTCAAAATTAATTGAAAGTTGGCAAATGTCTAAAAAAAAATTATAAATTCTTAATTTCATTGAAATTAAAAGCAATAGATAGCAGTTTTCCAAAAATTAAAACTTGAAATATTGAAAAAAAAGCCGCTACTTTGCATTTCGAAATTAAAACATTGTGAGCGTAAACGAGTAATGGAAAGCAGTAATCAAAATAAAAATCAGGAAAGTCTTGACAACATGAGTGGTTTTGTACCATTTGGCTGGAAACACCTTTTGTTGAGAACCTGTATAATGGCGCTTTTTTCAATTTTAATAGCTGTCCTTCAGGCTTACAAGGTTTTAGTTCTTCAGTCGCCCGAGTCTAAATTATTGGTTCCTGCTTTGTTCGGGCTATTTTTTGCCCTGCTCAACTGGTCTTATCTGGTTAAGATTTCTTTTGTGCTTTTGCCAATATGGTTTGCAGCTTCGACGGCTTTGGCCCATGCAGGCGTATTGTTTATAGGAGTTTTGGAAATGCCCTACGATCCTACAAAATTTTGGTGGATTGATCTACTCATTGAATTTGTGCCTCCCTTGATTGCAGGTCACTGGTTATATAGCGGTTACAGCCGAATGGCCAAAGGAATCTCTTTCTGGGCATGGTTTATTATCGTTGGGGTTACAGTTTTATCAATATTTCTTTTGTTCAGATCCAACCTCAGTTATTTACTGCTGCAAGGTTTTTATCATACTATTCTCTGCGCTGCACTTTGTCTGCTGCATTTTGGAAAAGAAAAAAGCCGCAGATTACTCATTTAAAAAACTCAAGATGATTGCCAATTTAGATTTGACCAAGGTTTTGGTTCTGGACATTGAAACTGTTTCGGGCCATCGCAGTTTCGGGGATTTGAGTCCCGAAATGCAGGAGCTTTGGCGTATAAAGTCCGCTGGACTTCAGCGTAGGGTTACAGAAGATGAAAGACTCGATGATGTTGATTCCTACAGAGATATGTCGGCGATATATTCAGAATTCGGTAAAATTGTCTGTATTTCAGTTGGCGTTTTTCGTCGCGACAAAGAGCATGGCGCTTTGAATTTTCATGTAAAATCCTATTACGGTCACGATGAAAAAGTGCTTTTGACTGAGTTTTCAGAACTTCTGAACAATCATTACAACGACCCCAAGAAATATTTTATTTGCGGACACAATATCAAAGAATTCGATATTCCTTATATATGCCGACGAATGCTTGTTCAATATATGCCATTGCCAAAGCTTTTTGAAATTCATGGTAAAAAGCCCTGGGAGCTTGAATATTTTATCGATACGCTCAACCTTTGGCGATTTGGAGATTACAAGGCGTATACATCATTGAAATTGCTTTGCGGCATTTTTGGCATCCCAACGCCTAAAGATGATATTGACGGCAGCGAAGTGGGCAAAACCTATTGGGAAATGGATGACCTGCAAAGAATAGAGGTTTATTGCAAAAAAGATGTTGTCGCCACTGCCAGAGTGATGTTGAGGATGCTGCTAATGGACCCTATGGGTTTTGAGGTGCATGAAATCTAGTGTAAGTAAGAAGTAAGAAGTACCTTCTGATTTCTACCTTCTGATTTCTGACTTCTAATTTCTAATTTCTAATTTCTAATTTCTGACTTCTGCCTTCTAATTTAACTTAGCCTAATCTTCCAAATTCATCTTAGCTTCCGCCAATTCAGAAAGGGAGTGTCGGTCCCCAGCTTTTTGAGCTACAGCTATACCCAAACTATAGATTTCAATGGCGCGCTCAAAGTCGGCTTGTTTTTCTATCAATTTACCATAATGGTAATAATTGCCAACATAATCCGGAAAGTCTGCCAATAGCTTTTTATAATTTTCTTCTGCATCGGGCAATTGTTGCATTTTTTCATATTCTTTGGCTACAGCAAATAAGAGAAAGGGCTCATAGCTTTTGCTGAGCATATCGAGCAGTTGATCAAGCCTTTTTGAGTTTGACATTGTTTTTTTGAATTGGGTTTGTTATTGAATGCAAGGGCACTTATCTGTAAAGTTGCAGGAAATTTCAGATTTTTTTAAAAAAAACAATTAAAATATTTTGAATTATATCGAAATGCCTTACATTTGTGTCGCTCTTTGAAAAAGGGGCACCAACAAGGAGGTTTCTTAGCTCAGTTGGTAGAGCATCGGACTGAAAATCCGTGTGTCCGCGGTTCGAATCCGCGAGAGACCACAAGACCGGAAGCATTTGCTTTCGGTCTTTTTTTTGTGGGTAAATACTATAAAATTTTTAAAAATTAAATCCTAAATTTACCTTTCTGAACACATTGTACCCTATGGGTGTTTAATCAGATATTTTCTAAACCAAACGTTTTTAACATGAAAAAAATCATACTTTTCTGCCTTTTCTTTATTGGCGCATTTTTTACAAAAGCTCAAAGTAGCCTTTCCGATTCAATGTCGCACAATGGAATTATGCGTTATTACAGCTATTATGTTCCAACTTCTTATGATGGTGTGAAAGCCTTCCCGCTGGTTTTGAATCTTCACGGTTACGGTTCGACCAGTTGGCAACAGTCATTTTATGGCGATTTTAAACCAATTGCCGATACTGCCGATTTTATCGTTGTACATCCTGATGGTTCTTTTCAACCTGGTTCTTCCACTACTCAGTTTTGGAATGTAGGTTTTTTCCCATCAGCAATAGATGATATTGGCTTTTTGGAAAGGGTTATCGATACGATTTCGGCTCGCTACTATATCAATCATACCCGGATTTACACTACCGGTATGTCGAATGGTGGTTTTATGAGTTATGAATTGGCTTGTAGGTCCGACCGTTTTGCGGCCATCGCCTCTGTCACTGGTTCAATGACAACACAAACTGTTAACAATTGTAATCCTTCTAAACCGACGCCAGTAATGCAAATACATGGAACTGCAGATCCTACTGTTCCTTATGCAGGCAATACAGGTTTACTGCACATTGATTCGGTAGTAAATTATTGGGTAAATTTCAATAATTGTCCTACCGTACCTGTCTTCGACAGTATTCCAAACACTATTATTACAGACAATTCAAACGCCGAGCACTATGTTTGGGCAGTTGGCGATAGCAATACTACTGTAGAATTTTACAAAGTTATCAATGGCGCTCATACCTGGCCTGGAGCTGGCTATATTATCGGTGTGACTTGCCAGGATTTTAGCGCATCGAAGGAAATCTGGAGATTTTTCAGCCAATATGGTCAGGAGCTTCCGCTTTTGCTCAATGTTGAACAAAATAAATTCAGCAGTTTTAATCTTTGGCCAAATCCAACAAATGGACTATTGCGTTTCAGAATTGACAATTTTCAAAATGGATTGGTTTTAATCAAATCGATCGACGGAAATACAGTTGGAACTTATAATTATGTCGGCAGCGACCTCGAAATTGATGTAACAGCACTTCCCTCGGCTGCTTATATCATAGAGTTTATCGGTGAAAATGGCAGAATGGCTTCAAAGTTTATAAAGCTTTAGCAATTAGTAAACATCAATGAATTTTGACCTCTTCATGCCGAAGGGGTCTTTTTTTTAAAAAAAATCCTAAATTTGTACACTTATAAACGCAAAGTACCCCTAAAATAATTCTAAAATGCCCGATATCAGTAAGCTTATCGCAAATTTTATTGCAATTTCCGATTCGGTTATCATACCTGGCTTTGGTAAATTATCAAAAGATTACCTGCCTGCGGTACTCGACCGAACAGTAAATAAAATTAGTCCAACGCATTTTGTACTCAATTTTGACGATGCAATATTAGAGGATAAATCTGACAGTTTGTTACATTACATTTCTAGTACCGAAGCAATGAGTTTTGAAACAGCAGCCGAACTTTTGCAGGAATACAAAAAAAATCTAACGTTTAAAATTTTTGAACAGCGTGAAATTTATGTTCCCGGATTGGGTACTTTTTACATTGAATCAGATTCCATCAAGTTTAAATCAGAAAGTATTGACCTGAGTGCAGCAACAATTGATGCACTTCCCATCAATAGAAAAATTACCAAAGTTGAACAAGCTATCAAACCAAAAACCAATAAATCTAAAGTTTTGGTCTACAGGATATTGATTGCATCGATAATTGTGGTTTCGCTTGTTGTCTCAACGTTTTTTTTAACAAATAAGAAGCAGGCTGAGATCCTTCCCAAAAGTGGCGAAAATAACCCGCTGACCATAAAAACAGATTCAACAGTGGCTGATTCAATTGAGCATAGGGAAGCTGATACTGAGCCTGAAAAGTCTGAAGCAGAAATTGAGGGCAAATCGTTTCTCATCGCAGTTGGAACCTATGGGGGAATTGAAAATGCCGCTAAGATTGAAAATCTCTTAAAACGTGATGGCTATAAAGTTCTGACAAAGCAATACAAAAGTGGTAAAGTAAGGGTCTCGGTTGTAATTGAAGGTCAGGTTTCCGACTTGAACAAGGCATTAAATAATATCAGGTTAAAATATGATAAAGCTGCTTTTGTTGTAGAATGAGGTCTTTGTTAATTTTACAAAACAATAAATTGATAATCTTAACAAAAATTGCTTCGACCAAAAGAAAATTTTTCAAACTATTGATAAGCCACAAAAATCTTTAGACAATATCAGTTTTTTTACAGAGATTTGTGCCACTTTTTTCAGAACACATAAGAAATATATACACATGAACTTACAAAATGTAGAATCGCAATTTGAACAGCATTTGAGTGCCTGGCGCGAAGATGAAAAAACTGCACTAGAACTTCAAAAACTTGTTGGAGAACTTCGTTTCGACCGCTCCATTGAAATTGTAATTTTCCGTCGCGATATTCACGATAGTCGCCCAAGTGAGGTCCTGAACGATCATCTTTTTGCAACTAATTATGTAAACAAACCCATTTCTGTAAAAACCAGTCTCGAAATAACGCAGGCTATTGCAGCATTGGACATGGCTCCTGCCCGTATCGATATTGGTTCACTCCAGACAAAGTGGTTGAATCAGGAAGGCAACCTGAGTGTTGCGGAATTTGTAGCTTCTGAATTGAAGCATATTATTGGCGCCGAGGCTAAGGCAGCAAAGCAGGTGAAGCCAAAAGATGTTGTTATTTATGGTTTTGGCCGTATCGGTCGTCTGGCAGTACGCATTATTACCGAACTGATGGGTCGTGGCGAACAATTGCGTCTGCGTGCTATCGTAGTTCGTCCGCGCAAAGCAGGAGAGGACCATGAGGAAGAACTTACAAAACGTGCCTCGCTTTTGCGTAAAGATTCAATCCACGGTAAATTGCGCGGTATCGTTGAAATTGTACCCGAAGACAATCAGCTCATTATCAATTCCTGCCGTGTGCAGATGATTTTTGCCGAACAGCCCGAAGATATCGATTATACCGAGTATGGAATTCACAACGCTTTGTTGATTGACAGTTCAGGTGTTTGGACCGACAGAATAGGGCTGAGTAGACATTTACGTCCTGGCATCGATAGAGTGTTATTCACTGCACCCGGAAAAGAAATCAGAAACATTGTTTATGGTATCAATCACAATAGTCTAAATCTGGAAAATGAAGAGGACCGTGTTTTCTGTGCGGCATCTTGTACTACCAATGCCATCGCGCCTATTCTAAAGGTGTTGAACGACAAATTAGGAATACATCAGGGTCATATGGAAACGGTACATGCCTATACCAGCTCTCAAAACTTATTGGACAACTACCACAAAAAAGAACGTCGCGGTCGTGGTGCAGCAACCAATATGGTTATCACCTCATCTGGTGCAAGCTCTGCACTCAACGAAGTTTTGCCCGAACTTGCAGGTAAAATCACAGGTTCATCTATCCGTGTACCAATTCCTGACGGTTCTCTGGCAATCATGACCCTGCAGTTAAATCGTGAAACAACCCTCGAAGAAGTAAATGAAATCATGAGAAATGCAGCGCTTTTCGGTGATTTATTTGAGCAGATTATGTACTCATCCTCAAAAGAGTTTGTATCTTCGGATGTCATTGGGGCCCTTGCTTGTTCGGTTTATGATGCTCCTGCAACAAAACTGTCGAAAGATGGTAAACAGTTGACGGTCTACATCTGGTACGATAATGAATATGGCTACACGCGTCAGGTAATCCGTTTGGCGAAATATGCAGCAAAAGTGAGACGATACATGTACTATTAAAGGGTGAAAGGGTGAAAGAGGAAAGGGTGAAAGATTTTTTCCAAACGGCCCTCGAAAGCTTTCGGGGCCTTTGAGAAAAAACAATACCAACAGAGCGCGGTATTTTAATGCCGCAAATAGGTGAAAGATTTTTTCCAAACGGCCCTCGAATGCCCCTCCCGAAAGCTTTCGAGGAAGCTATCGGGGGGGCCTTTGAGAAAAACACCAGCAGAGGAGCGCGGTATTTTAATGCCGCAAATAGAGTAAAGTTAAGCATCGTCTTTTTGAAAGATTTTATTAAGATTGTCACCCTGTTCAATATCAGAACATTAAGCGTAAATATGATTTGCGATTTTGTGTACTAAAAATTCAATTGTAAATTTTTAATCAATTGGTTTTAATACATTTTCAAATTTTCAAATCAGCAAATTTTCAAATTCTAATTCCATGTTATCCAACAACGAAAATGTCAAACAGAGTATCGTAAAACTGTCTTGCCCTACCTGTAGCAGTCAGTTGACTTATTCAGCCGATAAACAGAAAATAGCCTGCGGGCACTGTGGTTTCGAAAGAGATTACGATAAAGCCAATGACCTTATCAAAGAGCAGTCACTCGCGCTGGCCGAAAGTCTTAAAACCAAATATATACCCAAAGAAAGTGGTAAAAAGGTAATCGACTGTCAAGGTTGCGGTTCCAAACTGATGATTGATGAAACGGAGGTTTCTGTCCGTTGCAATTTCTGTGGTTCTGAAAAGGTGAATGAGAAGGCATATGATCAGAATATAATACAACCTCAGGCAATTGTAGCATTCAAAATTGGAAAAAAGCAGGCCGTTGACAAATTTAAAGAATGGATCAATAAAGGTTGGTTTCATCCAAACAAACTGAAACAACTTGCTGCACTTGGCGACTTGCATGGTATCTATGTTCCTTTTTGGACCTACGATTCACAAACTTATACAGAATGGTCAGGCGAAGCAGGATATTATTATTATGAGACTCAGCAGGTTTATGAAAATGGTCAATACGTAAGCAAGGAGGTTCGGAAAACCCGCTGGGAATGGAGAAATGGCTGTTTTAATGAGTTTTTCGACGATGTGCTCATTGTTGCTTCGAAAGGTTTACCCGAGAAAATTATTTCCAATATTTATCCCTACCGACTCGAAGAACTCAGTAACCATAATCCCGAACTGATGGTTGGATGGGAAGCTGAAATATACAGTTTAGATGTAAAAGAAGGCTATAATAAAGCTGAAGCTATTATGACTGACAGACTTCGCGAGCGCGCAAGAAGGGAAATTGGGGGAGATACCCACCGCAACCTGTCAATCGATGCCGACTTTTACGAGCAGTCTTTCAAACACATTATTCTCCCGGTTTGGTTGTGTACTTATCAGTACAATGGTAAGCCTTATCAGTTTGCAGTAAATGGTCAGACTGGTAAAATCAAAGGACAGAAACCAATTTCCGTAATCAAAATTGTATTATTGGTTATTTTTATCCTTGCTTTAATTATTGCTTTGGTAATGATTTTCTCAAAAAATTAACAATATGAAGATTCTACCGCTGCTACTGATCTGCTTAGCTTTGAATTTTTATAGTCTGAAGGCTCAAAACAGTTTTGTTTCACCTACTTATGCCTTGACTTATAAGTTTGATGTTCCACTTGCAACTGCTGGACTGGGACTAAATTTTGCCTATTTTCTGCTGGATAAAAAATCGGAGCCTTTGCAACCAAGCTTTATTGCCAGTCTAGACAGAATGCAAATAAATGCTTTTGACCGCTCGGCAGCCTATAACTGGTCTAGGCCTGCTGCATTAGGAAGTGATGTGGTCATGTATGGAGCTATCGCTGCACCATCTCTTTTATTTCTCGATAAAAACATTAGAAAGGACTACGGCAAAGTTGGCGTTATTTGGGCACAGACAATGGCATTGAATACAGGTTTGACCAATATTACCAAAGTATTGGTGAAAAGAACTCGCCCCTATGTTTACAACCCCAATACTCCTGAACATTACAAGCTGGAACGCGATGCCCGTTATTCTTTTTTCTCGGGACATACGTCGGTGACGGCTTCAATGAGTTTTATGACAGCTAAAATTTTCAGCGATTATAACCCGGGTTCAAAAGCCTTACCTTATGTATGGACTACTGCTGCAATTGTGCCGGCCACTGTAGCATTTTTGCGATGGAGAGCCGGTAAACACTATGCAAGTGATGTAATCGTAGGATATCTGACAGGTGCCGCAGTAGGATTTTTAGTACCACATTTACATAAAATTATCAGATAATTTTCAATCTAATATGAAAAAAAAGATATTGGCACTCATCACCGGTGGTACCTTCGATAAAGAATACAATCTCATCTCAGGCGAACTCTTTTTTAAAGATTCACATTTGCCCGAGATGTTTATCAGAGGACGTTCCACGCTCGATATCACCGTCAGAACGTTGATGATGGTCGACAGTCTGGAAATGACCGATGATGACCGTGGAATTATACAGCACCAGTGTGAATCGGCAAAAGAAAAACATATTCTCATAACTCACGGTACCGATACCATGGTCATCACTGCCGAAATGTTAGCAAAATCGGAGGATATTTCCGACAAAACAATTGTAATTACTGGAGCTATGATTCCCTATACTTTCGGTATGTCATCAGATGGTTTTTTTAATCTCGGCTCTGCGCTTGCCTTTGCCCAGTCGCTTCCTCCGGGTGTTTATATAGCCATGCACGGCGAATATTTTAATTGGGATAATGTCAGAAAAAATCGTTCAACTGGCTATTTCGAAAGACTAAATCCCGATAAACAATAATTTTTTTATATAAATTCTCTCTTTATATTTTCGCCAAAAACTAACCCTGGAATTATGATTTCGAATATTACCTGTTCAGGAGGTGGTCCACTCATTGCTTTGCCATCTGAAATTGCAGCAGATTGGAGAGGTACTTTGCCGCCCATTGGAGCAAATATACCCGATGGTTGGCGTTGGGGTGATTCACCCTATATCGAATGTGACTACGACAGAGCCTGTGGCAATATTGAAAAAATTGGCCGATTTGGATACGATTATTTTGGAGTATTGGGTGTAAACAATTCCCGCGCCTTTGTTTTTACCTGCGAGCAGGTCATATCGTTCAAGGAAAATGAAAATGGGGGAATGCTCATTGGAAATTTTCATGAATACGATAAGTTGGATCAGTTCCTGGCAACCGTGGATGATAATAGTTGGACGCTTTATCCTGATATTTGTGAACTTAAAGAAGGAAAACTTTATATTTATGACTCGGCTTTTGAAGGTTATGCCAATGCCGAAGAGATCAGGGCCTACGACCATGTTGTGGTTGGAAATCCGGGTCCAGGCAAATACAATGTTTATCACCAAAACACAAACGACAAGGTCGGCTTGTTAAAATTTGTCAGAATCTAATCAATTATTGCTTTACTTTGTTGAACTGCTAGTTAATTTTGTTTCCTTATATAAAATACTAATAATTACTTATGGGTTTTCTAAGATTTTTTAATTTTCAAAGACAGATCATCCTGTTTTTCGTTTCGCTTGCTTTAACAGTTCTTCTTTGGCTGACAGTGGGTTTGGTTTGGGCATGGATGCCCTTATTGCTTGTGATTATCCTGCTCACAAAACATATACTGATAGGAACAGTAAACGGCGCTGCTCTGAAAATGCAGGAGGGCGATGCCGAAGGGGCCGATAAATTATTGAATTATACATTCAAACCCTCATGGCTGCAATTTGGATATCATGGTATGTATTACTTTATGAAAAGTAGCATTGCTATGCAGAAAGGAGATACCAAAAAAGCAGAATCGCTTACCTATCAGGTGCTTACTATGAAAATTGCCGACGATTTTAAAGGAATGGCTTACCTGCAGCTTATTAATATTCAGGCCATGCAGTTGCAGCGAGACCCAAAAAATATGCTTATTGTCAATAAAATAAAAGAACTGTATGCTAAAACCAAAAAGCTGAACATTACCACACCACAGGTAAAAGAACAACTCTTACAGGTAGATATGATGCTTAAAGGTGATCACGAATCGCAACGCAAAATGCAATCTTCCGGCAAAGGAGGTATGAAATCAATGATGCAACAAGGATTCATGAAAAGAAGCCCCGGCAAACGTAGAAAATAATATGTCATAAAACATTGGAAAACAGTCCGGGTACTAATTCGGGCTGTTTTTATCATTTAAATAAACACTTATGCTTTTTTCCTTGAGATTTAGAATTTTTTTCATTTTCACACTCATAGCAGGCGGTTTTGTCTCCATGATGCTGAACCTTGGTCCAGCAACAAGCATTGGTATGTGGGTTATTGCAATTATTCTTATAGCAGGCTATCTCCTTTTTGGTACTGTAAACGGCGCTTTGTTTTTGCTCAATAGTGGCAGAGTCGATGAAGCTGAAAGTTTATTAGCACAGACCTATAAACCCGAATGGTTATTCAAAAGTCACAAAGCATATTATTTTTTTACAAAGGGCTTGATTTCTCTCTATAAAGTAAATTTAGACGATGAGAGCGAAGCCCTGTACCTTAATGAAGGTGAAGAACAGTTGTTGAAAAGCCTCGATTTCGGACTGCCTAGAAAACAGGAGCGGGCTATGGCTTATCTGAATCTGGCATCAATTGCCCTTAGAAAAGGTGATAAGCTAAAAACGCAGGAATATTATCAGGGAGTTAAAGAAAATGAAAGCGATAATCTGCGTTTGCAAAAAAGTATCGAAGAATTGGAGGCAGCAATTCAAAGAATGAAATAGCATTTCGAAATAAAAATAAACGGAAATTATAAAAAGTTGATTTAGAATTATGAATTGGTATCACTTTTGACTATTTTCAACTCGAAATTACATAGCTTCTGGCTGTAATTTCCTACAAATTAGATTTCTGCCAATTCTGCCTATTAAAATGAAAATTCAAAATTTTGTATTGTTATTTATTTTTATGCTTGCAATGTTTCAAACATTGTCTGCACAAAATAATGTTTATAAATACAAAATTAATCTCAACGAGCTTTCAGAAGACAGGCTTAAGGTAGAACTCAAGGTTCCTGCCGGAATACAGGCAGATCAGGTATTTTTTCATTTTCCACGTATCGTTCCCGGCACCTATGCATTACATGATTATGGCCAATTGGTTAGAGAGCTAAAAGCCTTTGATGCAAAAGGAAATTCCTTGTATGTAGACAGGGTCGACGAATCAACCTGGCGCATTTCAAAGGCAAAAAAGCTCGACAGAATTGTTTACATAGTAGATGATACCTGGGATACCAGACTTAAGGATCCTGTTTTTGAATCTGCAGGAACAAGTTTCGACGAAGGAAAGAGTTTTTTGTTGAATACACATGGGCTCTTCGGCTTTTTCAAAAATGGACTCGATTTACCCATAGAGCTCACTGTTGCTCATCCAAGCTCCATGTATGGAGCAACTTCACTTAGAAGGACTGGTTCAGACAGTGGTACAGACTATTTTACAGCAACGAATTATCGGGACCTCATCGACAGGCCAATGATGTACGCTGTACCCGATACAATAAATTTTAAACTTGGCTACGGCGAAATTCAAATAGCTGTTTATTCTCCAAATAATAAGGTCAGTGCCAATGAAATCAAAGAGCGCATCATGCCAATACTGGACGCTCAAAACAAATATCTTGGCAGTATACTTCCTGTTGATCATTACAATTTTCTGATATACCTTTCCCCAAAAGGATTTCCTTCCGGAAACGAAAGTGCCTTAGAACATAACAATTCCGCATTATTCTGCTTTGATGAGGATTCAATTAGTGTTCTGGGAAGTAAAATGGTCGAGCTCTCAGCGCACGAATTTTTCCACATTGTAACACCTCTTCATGTTAAATCTGAAGAAATTCAATATTTTGACTACCTCGAACCTAAAATGTCGCGGCATCTTTGGTTATATGAAGGCGTTGTAGAGTACATGTCTTTCCATATGCAGGTCAAAACTGGCTTAATGAGTACATCCCAACTTTTGAATGTTTTTAGTCAAAAGCAGGATGAATCAAGATATGGCGTAAAAGAAGGGCTTTCTTTAGCTGAAATCAGCAGTTACATTCTAATTGAGCCCTATTCAAATTATTTTGAGACCTTTTATACAAAAGCCGCTCTAGCAGCAATGTGTCTCGATTTATCGCTCATTAATCATAGTAAGGGGAAGTACGATTTGCAAAGTCTGCTCAAGGATTTATCCAGTCATTTTGGCAAGGAGCAATGTTTTAAAGATGATGAGCTTTACGAGAAAATAATCGAAATAACCAGACAAAAGGATTTACTGTTATTTTTCTCGCGCCACATTGAGGGAACAGAATCGCTCAAATTTAACGAATACCTTGAACCATTTGGGTTAAAGTATAGTGAAAGTGCCTTAGTAGCTGAAATATCGCCACTTGGAGGTTTAGAAAAAGGCGTATTGAGATCAGATGGCTCGGGTAGGATGTTTATAAACAAATATGATAATTTGGATGACTTTGGCAAGAAGTCAATAAAATTTCAGCCTGGAGATATTCTTCTTTCCTGGAATGGAATTGAAGTAAATGATAAAAACATACAGCAGGTTTTATCTGAATATCAAAAGACTGTGCGCATCTCCGATATGCTGAACGTAAAGGTGCAAAGAAGAAATAACAACAGCGGGAAATTAGAGCTCATAGCACTAGATACGAAGGTTACAACTATACCTGTGCTAAAAAAAGATGTTTTTAGCTTTGTCCCTAATCCAAGCGAAGAACAACTAAAATTAAGGCAAATCTGGTTAGGCGTTAATGAAAATAAATAAATAATTACTGCCAGAAATATTCAGTTTTAACCCCATTATTGTTCTCAACAATTCTGTAAAGTCCATAAAGAAATTCAGGGCTTTCTCCCTTTTTTAAATTAGCATCAAATATGTTGTATTGATCGCTGCAATTCAATTTACAGATTTTACCTTTGTACTTTAAAAACACGGGCATATTGAAGTTTTTAACTGCATTTACCCATTTATAATGTAATTGTGGCCCATTTTTACCCTCTTTTATTTCATAATACAAAATTGGCAGCTTAGATTGCTTCAGGTATTGATTGAAAAAAGACGTAAAATCTTTTCCAGTTTTTTCATTTACATGATTTATAAAATCCTCTGTAACGGCTGGTTTGGTGTTAAATTTTTTGTAAAAAGATTTTAAAATATCCCACCAAAGGCTATCACTGTCAATTGCAGTGCGCAAGGTATGCAGCATTGCTGAGCCTTTGTAATACATATCAGAATCATTACTTTCGTAATTCACATCTTTTGGACCCAGAATCGGATCAGTGTTTGACATGTATAAAGCGTGAAATTTAAGATACTTAATTGCGGCATTTTTACCATACTTTTCTTCCATATATACTGATTCCATATAGGTACAAAAGGTTTCATGGATCCACATTTCTGCATGGTCGACACAGCTCACACTATTGCCCCACCATTCGTGCCCAGTTTCATGTAAAATGATATAATCTTCGGGCATACCTTGTGGGTGTCTGCCCATATACCCAGGCATGAACTGATTGCCATAAGCTATACAACTCTGATGTTCCATGCCAAGATAAGGAGTTTCAACCAATGCGTAGCCATCATTCCAAAAGGGGTATTTATCCAGATATTTTTCAAAAATTCTTAATACCTCATGTGCTTCTTTAAATTGTTTTTTTGCCGCAGCAAGATTGTAGGGCAGCACATAAAAGTCCATAGGCAACTTTGAGCTATCTATTGGGGAAACAAATGTGTCTGAAAAATGTACATAATCGGCTACATTTAAAGTCACATTGTAATTATTGATAGGGTAGGAGACAAACCACTCGAATGCAGTTTTTTCCCCTTTTTTCGTTTTGCTGCGCATATTTCCATTCGAAACACAGGTAAGATCCGATGGCACAGTGCAGTTGATGCGCATACTGTCCGGCTCATCCGATAAGTGATCTTTATTAGGCCACCATAAGCTGGCACCAATTCCCTCGCATGAAACACCAAGCCATGGTTTTTCATTTTTGTCTTTGGTCCAAGTGAATCCTCCATCCCAAGGGGCATTCAAAGCTATTCTGGGAATTCCCTGATAATAAACTCTGATACTATCTGTTATATCTTCCTCCTGCATTTCACCCAGGTCTACAAAAACTGCGTTGAATCTCCTGTGAAATTTTACACTATTGTCTTTGTGCACAATACTGTCAATTTTCATATTTGCAAATAAGTCAATCTGTAGCATATTGAATCCACGAACAACTTTATATGTAATTGTATTGTAGCCTTTTATGTGCTTAGTTTGAAAATTGATATCAATATTTAAATCATAAAATTTTACATCATAGCAAGTTCGTTCGGGTCTTAATTGCCCACGTAAACTATCAGCAGCCGTAAATTGCGCGAAAATACTTTGCGAAAACAAAGTACATATAAGAACAAAACACAGATAGAGGTATTTCATAAATGGTATTTTATATATTTTGGTAGTTTGTTTTGATTGTTAAAACCAATTTATGATTGCTAAACGATAAATTCTAAAAATCAAGTCTCGCCGTTTTCGACGAGACTTGATTTTTAATAAAAAGTAATTTCGTTTTAGATACTATCGGAACACTCACTTCTCTCACTAGAACACTGTTCTCTAAAAACACTTATTTCTTTCATCTTTCATCTCGTCATAATGACGAGACATTCTTTTATCTCAGAAGGGTCACGTCCCCCCTAATAATCTCCTTAAACCCATCAATATACTCGACTTCAGCATACCAACTATAAACACCAGAGTTCATTTTCTCACCTTTGAAGGTGCCGTCCCAACCTAAATTCGGATCATTCGGTGCAATGTTTTCAGCAAAGAATACACATTCGCCCCAACGGTCATAGACACGGAAGACTTTTACTTTTTCCAGCTTTTCATCACCTTGAATGAAGAATGCATCATTGGTACCATCACCATTTGGTGTGAAACCTGCCGGAGCAGCTGCTCTGCGAGGTTTGGTGACTGAGATGATAACGGTAGTGTCAACTTCGCATCCAAGCGGACTTACTGCACTGAAGCGGTAAACTGTTTCGTTGGCCGGATTAACAATCACTGTATAGTTTATTGTATCGAAGATGCTGTTGGAATTTACATCGGCCCAGTTGAAATTGACACCTGAAGTTTCGTTCAGTTCAACTTCCAGACTAATGCTGTCGCCATATTCAATCGTAGTATCCTGCGGACTAAAGAAAGTGATGAAGAATGGTTCTGCCGCTTCAATTACTGCTGATTCTTCTGTCACGCAACCGTTGGCATCGCGCACAAATACTCGGAAGCTGTCGACACCGAGGCCCGGGAAGAGGTCGCCTGTCTGCCAGTTGATGGAATCAATACTGTATTCATAAGCGCCGAGGTTGCTTGTGCCACCGCTGCCATTTACAATGATGCTGCCGTTTTCATCGCCCGTACAGCGCACATCTACTGTGCTTACACTGAGTTCGAGTAGAGTCGGATTAGCAAGCGAAACGCTGCTGATGCTTCTACATCCGTTGGCATCGGTGATGGTCACAGTGTAGTTTCCTGAAGGAATATTGCTATTGGTTGGTGTTGTTATACCATTGCTCCAATTGAAGCTATAACCTGCGATACCTCCTGCTGCTGAAGCAGAGAGATTGGCCGTTGAGCCATTGTGACAAAGTACCGGATTGAT
>CAMDAB010000008.1 GCA_945888475.1 Saprospira grandis DSM 2844
GCAATGTTGTATGTTTTACCAGCATTCCAGATAAGGGTCGGCAAACTAACTACCTTCGACATATAAAAAGCTTCTTTCTGAGGAAGATTGTTCAAATTGGCATTCAGATTTTGGTATCTTTTTCCATTGCTGCCAATTGTCAAAAAATAAGACGCAGAGTCGCTGATGAGGCTGTATTCGGGATTGAACTGGCCATTACTGTAAAGTTCGGCATCCAGAATGCCACGATTTTTCGATGCGTAGAACTCTAAATAGTCAACTGCCGATCCGTTCATCTGAACATGCACCGGAATTTCAGCTCCTTTGTGGAAAATCTGTACAGAATTTTCGTTCAAACGGCTCATGTCCACACCCGACAGCTGAAGGTAGTTGGCAGGAATGCGGTAAATTCCGTCTTCCGAAATTTTGAATTTGTAGTAAGTCTTGCTGTAGTCGATCCATTCGTTGCCGAATTTGCCATCGCTCATCTGTGCGTTCGCCAAAGCGCCAAGCAGCATTGTAAGTAGAAAAAGTGCTATTCTCATGTGCATTTGTATTTTGATATTTAATTTTCCTTTGCTTTTTTGCAAATACAAAATTATGGCCTTTTTAAGGTGAAGAAGATGACAAGCATCAGCGCAGCTGCTGACCTTTGTGCAGATTGTGGCTGAGGAATGTCAGTTTTGGGGGAATTAACAAAAAAATCAGCCAAAGCTGCCTCAAAAATTAAATTACTTTTAGTGAGCTTTTTGTATTTTCTGAAAGCAGAATAATTTTTTTTGTGTGAATTTATAAAATTAGATAAAAAGTTCAAATTATAAGACAAGGTTGATAGAAAACTTTTATTGATACGACTATACATAGCAAATAAAAAAGGCAGCCAAAGCTGCCCTGAAATATTTTTAAATCCTTAAGTACCTTTAAGCCTCTATTTTCCAATCAACTCCTTAGCCTTTTCCCTTTGTTTTTCGTTCCATTTTTCTTTAAAAAAAGCAACCTGCTCCTTGAGTTTGAGTTCTTTTTTGTGAAGATACCTATGGTAAGAAGTCAGAATAATGCCAATAGTATACTCAGGATGCGGCACACCCATTCTTATAAAATAATTTGAAATTCTTGAACCCTGCGCAATTTGCCATTTGTGGTCAATCCATTTGCCCAGACTTGCATGGGTCTTACGGTCAACTTCTTCATCTGAGAATGCCATGAATCTCTTTTTTACTGGTTCTTCCATCAATTTATCCAATTGTTTGAAGCAGTCATTTATGTCCATCGGAATGTATACATCATCAAGATGTGACTGAGAGACCCTCCATTGATAGATTGAGTCATAGTTTGCGTCAAAAGAAGTTTTTTGGGGTTTAATGACAATTTTGCCTGTTTCAATATCTTTAGCTATTGAGGAATCGTTTTGCCCAGATGTGCTTGCAACTGTAAAAATTACAAGTGAAAACATTGTTAATAATATTTGTTTCATTTTGCTTAATCTGATTAAATTTTAAGAAGTTTTATCTCATAATTCAATTTGCATTCCAAGTTACATGAATTTTAGATTTTTTTTACAAACTTAAAAACTAAGTTCAGAATTTCATACGATTCTTGCAACAGTATTAACTTCTTCGAGTAATTTCAGTTCGCTGATAACCTGATTCAACTGTTCTTTGCTGTTTACCTCTACACTTATACGGCCTTCAAAATGCCCTTCACCACCATTCATCGAAAATGATCGCATGTTTACCTTTAGTTTGTTTGCGATAACATTCGAAAGCCTTAAAATTACACCCATGTCATCCATTCCCGTTATGAGTAACTCGGCAACAAATGAGGAACCGGCTGTTTCTACCCATTCAGCCTTTTTTATTCTATATCCGAAAGTAGCTTGTAAGTATTCGGCATTTGGGCAGGTATTCCTATGAATTTTTATTCCATGCTTTGTAGTTACATAAGCAAATACATCATCGCCCATCACTGGATTACAGCAAGTGGCTAATGAATAAACATAGGTGCTGGCATCTTCACCATCCACCATCAGTTTTGGTTTTTTAAACTGTCTTTTTTGAGCTAGGCTATCGTAAAGACCATTAAAATTAGTTGTCGTTTTTTCGATTTTTTCTTCTCGGTCATTATCTTTTATGGCTTCCTGTGCAAGCAGTCTTCCGTTTTCGAAGCGTATATTTTTTATCTCGCTCAGATTAATTTGTTCTCTGAACACACCATAATATAGGTCGAGTCTGGATGACATACCGAAATGCTTGACAAGAAAATCAAGATTTTCTTCACCCTCAATTTTTAAGGCCTTAAGTTTTCTGTCTAAGATTTCTTTTCCGAGAGATCCTAACTGAATCCTTTCTTCTTTTAATGCCTGTCTTATTTTACTTCTTGCCTTTCCGGTTTTTACAATTTTCAACCAATCTTCGCTGGGTTTTTGCGAATTGGATGTTATAACGGAGAGCTGATCGCCATTTTTTAATTCATAGCTGAGTGGGACAATTCGCTGATCAACCTTTACTGCCTTACAATGGTAGCCAACCTGAGAGTGAATATCGAAAGCAAAATCGAGTGCTGTTGCACTTTTTGGAAAAAATCTTAGTTCCCCTTTTGGCGTAAAAACATAAACCTCTTCTGAAAAAAGACTTGACTTAAAATCGTTTAGAAAGTCAATCGCATCGTGATTTGGATTTTCCAGCATCTCTCTTGCCTTGGTAAGCCAATTCTCCAAAATACTATCTTGCTGATTAATACCCTTGTATTTCCAGTGAGCGGCATATCCCATTTCTGCCATCTCATCCATTCGTTCCGATCTGATTTGGATTTCCACAAAACGTCCTTTGGGCCCCATAACAGTGGTATGCAAAGATTCGTATCCATTAGATTTAGGCATTGATATCCAATCTTTTAGCCTTTCCGGTACAGGAGTATAATTGTCAGTGATTATTGAATATACATTCCAGCAGGTTGCCTTCTCTTTTTCATAAGGCACCGACAATATAATACGAATAGCAAACAAGTCATAAATTTCTTCAAAAGGAACAAGTTTATGCTTTAATTTATTACTTATTGAAGAAATTGATTTAGCTCTTCCGTAGATTTTAAAATCGAGATTTTCTTTTTTGAGCGATTCCTTAATTGGAGCTATAAAGGCATTTATATATGCCTCTCGCTCAGATTGGGTTTCTTTTAATTTTTGGACAACATAACTGTATTGCTCGGGTTCAATAATTTTCATCACAAGGTCCTCCAGCTCAGTTTTTATACTGTAAAATCCAAGTCGGTGGGCAAGTGGGGCGTAAATATAAGAGGTTTCAGATGCAATCTTCAATTGTTTGTGATGCGGCATTGAACCTAAGGTCCGCATATTGTGCAAACGATCGGCCATTTTAATGAGCACAACCCTAACATCTTTGGCAATTGTGAGGAGAATTTTTTTGAAATTTTCTGCCTGTGGACTAGCAATTACCTTGTCTCTCACACTTGCAAAATCCGAAAATTTTGTTAGCCCGTCAACAATCATTGCTATTCGGTTTCCAAATTCCTTTTCCAGCATTTCAAGACTAACAGGCGTATCTTCAACAACATCGTGTAATAACGCAGCACTTACAGAGGTATGGCCTAAACCCAACTCTACGGCACAGATTCTTGCAACTTCAATCGGATGTAAAATATAAGGTTCGCCCGATTTTCGGCGCTGCTTGCAATGTGCCCTAAAAGCCAATTCAAAAGCCCTCCTCATTTCATCCTCATCAGCCGCCTCATAGGGGACTTTTATTAGAGGTAATATACCCTCAAAAACAGTTTTAATATGATGATATTCATCCTCAGTTACATCCGTCAACCCATCAGGTAGATCGATGGGATACTTTAATGCGCTGTTTGGTACTTTCAAAGACATTGTGTGGTTTGATTATTGAAAAAATAGGACATTTTTTGTTAAAAACAATCCTAAACTGATATAAAATTAGTAAAAAATCCCAGCTTTTCCAAATCTTTTGACAGTTAAAGCAAAAATCGGAATTGCTAAATCAAGTAAAAATGAAATTTTTTAAAAAAACTTATAAAAAAATAAAAATTGAATTGAAATTTAGAGAAAAGCATCTTATCTTTGCCGAGCCATTGCGAGTGTGGTGAAATTGGTAGACACGCCAGACTTAGGATCTGGTGCCGTAAGGTGTGCGGGTTCGAGTCCCTCCACTCGCACCTTGAATTGTGCAAGTTAGATTCAAATGCACTGCAATTGTTTCTGACTTGCGCTTTTTTATTTTAGCAATTAAAATTATGCAAAATGCCTACATTAAATCACGTTATTAACGAAGATACCAATACTGCGGTACTAAGTATAGAGCTTAAAGCTGCAGAATATCTCCCTAAAGTAGAAAAAAAGCTGAAGGAATATAAAAACAAAGTTCAACTCAAAGGCTTTAGAAATGGTGAAGTTCCTATGAGTTTTCTCAAAGCAAAATTCGGTAATTCTATTTTATCAGAAGAAATACAGGGTATCGTTAATGATGAATTGAGTGCTTTTCTCGATCAATCCAAATTAAACGTGGTAGGCAGTCCAATGCCGCTCAATAAATATGACGCCTCAATTCAAAAACCTCAGGATGTAAAATTAGATATCGAAATTGGTTTTATCCCTCAGTTTGAAGTTAAAGGCATTTCAAAAGAATACGCGCTTCCCTTTTACACGGTAAGTATCGATGATCAAACATTAGATAAAGAAATAGATTCACAGCGTAAAAAACGTTCATCAGAATTCGAATCTGACGTTAATGATATACAGGAGGGCGATTCTGTAAGTGTTACATTGAGTGAATCTGAAAATGGAACTGTTAAATCAGAAGCTTTAAGTGCTGAATCAGTCATTGTAAATCTTGAAAACTGTTCAGAAGCACTCAAAGATCGTTTGCTGAAGGCAATGATAGGGGAGAAGCTTACAGTAAATTTGGCAGATTTGGATATCAAAACAGATGACACCAAAATAAATTATTACGGTTCAGGTGTAAATCATTACAGCAATGAGGCGGAAGCAGAGATAACTGAAATTAAGCGTATTAAAAAAAGAGATCTGAATGCCGATTTTTTTAAGGAATTACTTCAGGATGAAACAGTAGAAGACTACAATGTATTTAGAGAAAGGCTAAGGTCAGCCATATCAGACAGCTTCAGTTCCGCGGTTTATAATGTATACAACAGGTCTATCTTTGAACATCTGATGAAACATAACGATGATTTAAGATTGCCCACTGATTTTTTGAAACGTTTTGTTCAGGAAACGCAGATGAATGGAAAAACAATCGAAGATGGTCAATTCAGTGAACTAGTGAAACAATTATCTTGGGGTACCCTGATAAATGAGCTCTGTAGTATCAATAATGTTAACGTAAGCCCAGAAGATGTGGAGTACGAAATGAGAATGGCCATAGTCAGTTATTATGGTATTCAAATTTCCCCCTTCCACAACCTATTCGATGATCAGGTGAAGAAAATGAAGGAAGATAAGGAAACTTACAGGAAATATTACGAAGACGTTCAGGAATCTAAACTTTTTGTCGCGTTGGAAGAACAGTTTTCAAAAGATAACAAAGTTGTTACCATAGATGAGTTCAAATCAATTTATGATAGCTTCTTTGTGAAAAAACAAGAGAAAGAGGAAGCAGAAGCTGAAAAACTGGATTCAATACTTGAAAATGAAGTTTTATAAAATCTATTACTAATTTCAAACGGCTTGTTCCGTTAATTTTCCTGAAATTTATAGGCTTATGTCACTTATCGAAGGAAAAGATTATTACATAGAAAAAGGTAAATATGTTTTCACTGCAGAATATTTGAACAAAAGAGGATATTGTTGCGATTGTGGGTGCAGGCACTGTCCATACAGAAAGAATGATGCTGAAAAGCCCTTAAAATCATTACCACAGAAAGACAAAGGTCGGTAGAATAGAAAACTAAAGTTTCTCAATGTCCTCAAACGCAAAAAAAATTAACAATAAAATAAGAAAAAAAATAAGAAATTCTTCTTTTAGTTAATAATAGTTGTATCTTTGCATTCGCTTTTAAGAACCCCTTTGGGTTATTGTACGAAAAAATGACTTTTAGATTATAGATAAATAAATAATTTAGTAATGCCAACGATTAACCAATTAGTACGTAACGGTAGAACGCTTATCACTACCAAAAGCAAAGCTAGAGCTTTGGATGCCTGCCCGCAGAAACGCGGTGTTTGCACCCGTGTGTACACTACAACACCCAAAAAACCAAACTCTGCGCTCCGTAAAGTAGCTAAAGTACGTTTAACTAACGGTATCGAGGTGATTGCTTATATTCCTGGAGAAGGTCACAACTTACAAGAACACTCAATCGTATTGGTACGTGGTGGTCGTGTTAAAGACCTACCTGGTGTACGTTACACAATTGTACGCGGAGCCTTGGACACCGCAGGTGTAAACGATCGCAAGAAGTCACGCTCGAAATATGGTAGCAAGCGTCCAAAAGCTGGTAAAGGTGGTGCAGCTGCACCAGCCGGAAAAGGAGGAGCTAAAAAGAAATAATAAACTTTTAATCCGTTGAAGTAAATTCCGTAAAAGACGGTATTGAAGCGTGAATCAGCAACTTATTCTTCTGTTCACACAACTTACTTAAATCGCTGAAAAAATGAGAAAACACAAACCGAAACCGCGGGCAATCGATCCCGACCCGCGTTATAATGATCAAGTCGTTACACGATTTGTTAATATGATGATGTATGATGGCAAAAAAAGCACTGCTTTTGGTGTATTTTACGATGCCATGGATCTTGTTGAAGAAAAATCAGAGGAACCTGCTATCGAAGTGTTCCAAAGGGCATTACGCAATGTAATGCCAACAGTTGAAGTGCGTTCTCGCCGTATTGGAGGTGCAACCTTCCAAATCCCAACAGAAATCAGACCAGATAGACGTATGTCCATCGCCATGAAATGGTTAATCAAATACGCTCGTGCACGCAGTGGTAAAGGTTTTGCAAACAAATTATTTGCAGAAATTACTTCAGCCGCTAAAGGTGAAGGAGCTGCTGTTAAAAAACGTGAAGATACTCACCGTATGGCTGAATCTAACAGAGCTTTTGCACACTTTGGCAATCGATAATAAATACAGAAATTTAATCACTAATCTATAATCAAGTCTTAAAAGACGACAAACGTCATGGCAAGAGACCTAATATTTACAAGAAACATCGGGATTGCAGCCCATATTGATGCTGGTAAAACCACAACAACAGAACGTGTACTTTACTACACTGGTATGACTCACAAGATAGGTGAAGTTCACGAAGGTGCAGCAACAACTGACTGGATGGAACAAGAGCAGGAGCGTGGTATTACCATTACTTCAGCAGCAATCACTACATCATGGAAATGGAAAGATCAACCCTTCCATGTAAACGTTATTGACACACCCGGTCACGTTGACTTTACTGTTGAAGTTAATCGTTCTCTACGAGTTTTAGATGGTTTGGTATTTCTTTTCTGTGCATCTAGTGGTGTTCAACCTCAATCTGAGACAAACTGGAGATTAGCAGATAACTATAAAGTACCTCGTATTGCTTTTGTTAACAAAATGGACAGACAGGGTGCAGATTTCTTCAATGTAGTTTCACAAATGCGCGAAATGCTTGGAGCAAATGCAATACCTTTGCAAGTGCCTATCGGAGCAGAAGATGATTTCAAAGGCGTTGTTGATTTAATTACTAATCAAGCAATCATTTGGAATGAACATGACCAAGGAATGACATACAATGTAATTGACATTCCTGCTGATTTGGTCGACGTTGTAGCTGAATGTCGTGAAAAGTTGTTGGAAGCTGTTGCAGAATACGATGTTACCTTAATGGAAAAATTCTTCGAAGACGCAGATTCTATTTCGTATGATGAAATACGTGCTGCAATTCGCGCAGCAGTTTGTGATATGAGTATCATCCCTGTAATGTGTGGATCTTCTTTCAAAAATAAAGGTGTACAAGCTGTTCTTGATGCGGTATGTGCTTTCTTGCCTTCGCCCATGGATGTTGAAGCTATCAAAGGTATAAATCCTGACACAGAAGAAGAGGAATTACGTAGACCTGACGTTAAGGAGCCATTTGCTGCGCTCGCATTCAAGATTGCTACAGATCCTTATGTTGGTCGTTTGGCTTTCTTCCGTGCCTATTCAGGAAGACTCGATGCAGGCTCATATATTTTAAATACTCGTTCAGGTAAAAAAGAACGTATCTCGCGTCTTTATCAGATGCATGCCAACAAGCAAAATCCAATTGATTATGTTGAAGCGGGTGATATTGCTGCAGCTGTTGGATTTAAGGATATCAAAACAGGCGATACGCTCTGTTCTGAAGATAAGCCTATAATACTTGAGTCAATGGTATTCCCAGAACCAGTTATCGGTCTTGCCATTGAGCCTAAAACTCAAAAAGATCTCGAGAGATTGGGCATGGCCTTAGCTAAGCTAATGGAAGAAGATCCAACATTCCGCGCTACTTATGACGAAGACACAGCTCAAACAGTTATCAGTGGTATGGGTGAACTTCATCTTGAAATCATTGTAGACCGTCTGAGACGCGAATTCAAAGTAGAAGTAAACCAGGGTGCTCCTCAAGTTAATTATAAAGAAGCCCTTACAATGTCTGTATCACATCGTGAACGTTTGAAAAAGCAATCAGGTGGATCAGGTTTATTTGCCGACATGGAATTCGAACTTGGACCAGCTGATGAAGCCTTCCTTAACAGTGAAGAATTCAAATCAGGTAAAGATAAGATGCAATTTAAGTGGGATATTGTTGGTGGTTCGATTGACAAAGCATACATAAACCCAGTTAAAAAAGGCTTTGAATCAATGATGGATAATGGCGTATTGGCCGGTTATAACATTGACAGTATGAAAGTACGTGTTTATGACGGTTCGATGCACTCTGTTGACTCTAAACCGCTTGCTTTTGAACTTTGTGCAAAAGAAGGATTTAAAGAAGCAGCAAGAAAATGTAAACCAGTTATTTTGGAACCTATTATGAAACTGGAAGTTATTACTCCAGATGAATATACCGGTTCAGTTATTGGTGACCTAAACCGTCGTCGCGGACTACTTAAAGGTCAGGAATCAAGAGGATCTGCAATTATCGTTAAAGCAGAAGTTCCGCTTTCAGAAATGTTCGGTTACATTACAGAACTCCGTACACTTACTTCAGGGAGAGCATCTTCAACAATGGAATTTTCACATTTTGCACCTGCTCCGGATGGAATTGCTAAGTCAGTAATTGAAAAAGCTAACGGTGTTTCATCAAAATAATTTGTATTATAACAATTTAATATTTATCAGCTAATATCAATTGAAGAGGCATGAATCAGAAAATTAGAATTAAATTACGCTCTTACGATCATAATCTTGTTGATAAGTCAACATCAAAAATCGTAAAAACGGTACGTAATACTGGTGCTGTTGTAACTGGACCGATTCCGCTGCCCACCGATAAAAAAATATTCACAGTATTGCGTTCACCGCATGTGAATAAAAAATCGCGTGAGCAATTCCAATTGCGTACCCATAAACGTCTTATTGAGATCTACAGTTCCACTGCAAAGACAGTAAGTGCGTTAGAAAAACTTGAGTTACCTTCAGGGGTTGATATT
Organism: Saprospira grandis DSM 2844; assembly: GCA_945888475.1. Classification (GTDB taxonomy): domain Bacteria; phylum Bacteroidota; class Bacteroidia; order Chitinophagales; family Saprospiraceae; genus Saprospira; species Saprospira grandis_C. Next base: position 9,627 of record CAMDAB010000008.1, read on the forward strand.
CAAGTAAAATTAATGTAAGAATATTTATTTTTTAATTCCTACAAAATTATCAAAGTGGAAGGGTTAATTGGAAAAAAAATTGGGATGACCAGTATTTATACCGATAAAGGCGCCAATGTAGCTTGTACTGTTGTTGAAATGGGTCCTTGTGTTATTACACAGGTTAAATCTCAGGAAACAGATGGTTATGATGCATTACAGCTGGGATTTGGTGAAAGAAGAGAGGTTACTGTGAGCAAAGCTTCTAAAGGTCATTTTACTGCTCAAAAATCCTACAAAGACGGTACTGCAAACGCTGCTGTTATTACTAAAGAAAACAAAAGAGGTAAAGCAATCAATGTATATCCTCGCAAATTAGTTGAATTCCGTAACTTTTATATTTCTAAAGGTATAGGTGAATGGATCGCTGTGACTGATGTTTTCAATGAAGGTGATATTGTATCAGTGGTTGGTATATCAAAAGGTAAAGGCTTTCAAGGTGTTGTCAAAAGACACGGTTTTGCTGGTGTTGGTATGCGTACGCACGGACAACATAATCGACTTCGTGCCCCAGGTTCAATTGGAGCTTGTTCTTTTCCTGCAAAAGTATTTAAGGGTACTCGTATGGGCGGTCGTATGGGATGTGATCGAGTAACTGTGAAAAGACTCAAGGTAATGAAAATATTTCCCGAGAAAAATATATTGTTAATCAAAGGAGCTGTTCCCGGATTCAAAGGCTCTATCGTAATTGTTAAGAAATAAGTTATGAAACTTGAAATATTTGATATAAACGGAAAAGCTCTGGGAAGACATATTGAATTGCCTTCTGATGTTTTTGGTATCGAACTTAACAAAAACGTTGAGCACGTAGTTTACCTGGCTGTTAAACAGTACTTGGCTAACCAACGTCAGGGAACACACAAATCTAAAGAAAGAAATGAAGTTTCTGGATCAACCCGAAAGCTTCATCGCCAAAAGGGAACCGGCGGTTCTCGTAAAGGTAGTATAAAAAATCCTCTCTACAGAGGTGGTGGTAGAATTTTTGGTCCTAGACCACGCAATTATGAATTAAAGTTGAATAAGAAAGTTAGCAGATTAGCGCGTAAAGCTGCTCTTACTAACAAAGCCGTGGAAAACCGAATTTTTGTTGTTGAAGACTTCAAATTTGAAGCACCTAAAACTCAAAAATATCTATCTTTCCTCAGCAGTTTTAATACAACTAAAGGTTCACTTGCTGAAAGTAAAAGTATTTTGTTGTTGAATGTTCCATCTACTCCTTTAGCTCCTGAGGCTCCAAAAAAACCACAGGGCACTAGAGGTAGAAAAGCGAATCTCAAAAATGATTTACTAGAAAAGTTTGAAGTTGAACGCTCCGAATATGAAAAAGCATACACAACTTATGAAAATGCTTTATCTGAACATGAGAATAAATTAAAAGATATTTATACCAATATTGCATTATCTTGCCGTAACATTCCTAATGCGGATGTAATTAATGCAGCAAATTTCAATGTTTATCAGGTTCTAAATGCTGATTATATTGTTCTCACTGAAAGTTCTATTTCACAAATCAATGAAGTTCTTAACAAATAATCTTTGATTTATAAAAACAGCTATCATGGCAAACAAAGTTATTATTATAAAGCCGCTGATTTCTGAGAAATCAACAAAAATGGCCGAAAATTCAGTTCTTAATCAATATACTTTTGTTGTTGATAAAAATTCCAACAAAATTGAGATCAGAAAAGCAGTCGAGAAGAAATTTGGTGTATCTGTTGTAGCTGTGAATACCTCTGTACGTCCCGGAAAAAACAAATCACGTGTTGTAAAAGGTCGTTATGTTCACGGTAAGACTGCTTCAATTAAAAAGGCTTTTGTAACAATTGCCGAAGGTCAGTTTATTGAAGGCTTCTACGGTGAAACTGCTGATGTAGAAGAAATCAATGCTTAATCAATTTAAAATATAGTCGCGAAACTGATAAATTCGTATAATTATGCCAGTTAAAAAGTTTAATCCAATTACACCCGGAACAAGATTCCGTATTGGAAATGCCTACACAGAAGTTACTACTGATAGTCCAGAAAAGAGTCTATTGGCTAAAACTGAAAAGTCAGGTGGTAGAAACAACCAGGGCCGCAGAACAATGCGCCAAATTGGTGGTGGACATAAGAAAAGATTCCGTATCATAGATTTTAAAAGAGATAAGGATCAAATCCCATCCACTGTAAAAAGTATTGAGTATGATCCTAATCGTACAGCTTTCATTGCTTTATTGGTTTATGTTGATGGCGAAAAACGTTATATACTAGCTCCTCATGGTCTTAAAGTTGGTGATATAGTACTTTCAGGTTCATCTATTGCTCCGGATAAAGGTAATTCAATGCCAATAGGAGAGATGCCTCTAGGTACTACTATTCATGCTATCGAGACGAAACCTGGTCAAGGTGCTGTTTTAGTAAGAAGCGCAGGTTCTTCTGCCCAATTACTCGGTAAAGACGGTAAGTATGTAATCCTTAAAATGCCATCAGGTGAGACTCGTATGATTCTTGCTTTGTGTCGTGCAACAATTGGTTCTGTTTCTAATCCTGATCACGGTCTTCAAGTATTAGGAAAAGCAGGTCGCAAACGTTGGTTAGGTAGACGTCCACGAGTAAGAGGTGTAGCAATGAATCCTGTCGATCACCCCATGGGTGGTGGTGAAGGTCGTTCTTCGGGTGGTCATCCACGTTCTAGAAACGGTATTAAATCGAAAGGACAGAAAACACGTAAACCAAAACTTTATTCTAATAAATTTATTATCTCGCGTAGAAAAACAGGTAAAAACTCTAAATAGATATGGCACGTTCACTAAAAAAAGGTCCTTATGTTCACCACAAATTGTTAAAAAAAGTGGAGAAAGCGAAAGACTCTCGTAAAAAAGCCGTTATCAAAACCTGGTCTCGTGCTTCAATGATAATACCGGATATGGTTGGTGAAACAATTGCTGTCCACAACGGTAAAACATTCGTTCCAGTTTATGTAACTGAAAATATGGTCGGTCATAAGTTAGGTGAATTTGCACCAACTCGTACCTTTAGAGGTCATGCCGGTAATAAAAAGAAATAAGTCTTTACAATAATCAAAGTAGCTTAGAAGTATGCAAAATACTAATGAAAAAGTACAAGCGGTAGCAAAATTGAAAAACTGTCACATGTCAGCCCGCAAGATGCGCTTGTCAGCAGATTTAGTTAGAGGATTACCAATAACTAAAGCTCTAGGAATTATGAAATTCACCCGTAAGGAAGGAGCTAGATTTCTTTACAAAATCTTGTTATCAGCTGTAGCTAACTGGAATGTTAAATCTCAGGAAGATGCTGATGAATATGATTTGTTTGTGAAAGCTATATGGGTTGATCAAGGAACACAATTAAAACGTTTTCAACCTGCACCTCATGGTAGAGCACACAGAATTCGCAAACATTCCTGCCATGTAACTTTGGTAGTCGAAAATCGTTTGCCTCTTCAGTCTACAAGTGATGTTATTGATGCAGAAGTATTAAGTTCAAACGATTAAAGCTAATCAACTTAAATAAAATCATGGGACAAAAAACTAATCCAATTGGTAATCGCTTAGGTATTATTCGCGGTTGGGATTCAAACTGGTTTGGCGGTAAAGATTATGCCGAAAAGGTTGTAGAAGACGAGAAAATTCGTCGTTATTTGAGTGTTCGTGTTGAAAAAGGCGGAGTAGCTCGTGTTGTTATTGAACGCTCTTCTAAGCGTGTAACTATTACTATTCACACTTCAAGACCAGGCATAATAATCGGCAAGGGTGGTACAGAAGTAGATAGCATTCGTGAAGAACTTAAAAAGTTGACGAATAAGGAGGTTCAAATTAATATCGTTGAAATTCGCAAACCTGAATTAAGTGCTCAAATTGTCGGTGAAACAATAGCAAAACAGATTGAAGCTCGTATCAATTATAGAAAAGCTATTAAAATGGCTATTCAATCAACTATGAGAGCTAGTGGTGAAGGTATAAAGGTTCGTATTTCTGGTCGTTTGAACGGTGCTGACATGTCACGTTCTGAAGAATATAAAGAAGGACGTAGCCCATTGCACACTTTTAGAGCCGACATCGACTATGCGGTTGTTGAGGCTCAAACTGTATATGGTAAGATTGGTCTTAAAATTTGGATTTGTAGAGGTGAAATTTATGAAAAAGTAGATTTTTTCCCTACTCAGCAAGGTACAAATGCATCTTCTATGGCTTCTTCTTCATCTGGTTCTGGTGCACAAAACCGTGATAACAAACGTAATTCTGGTGGAAAAGACAACCGCAGAGAAAAAAGAAAGAAAAAGTAAAAAAATATTTAAATAATATAAAAGACTTAAATATTATTTTTCTATCTTTGCATCCGCTTTCAAACAAAACTAGATAGAGTAAATTGTCTTTTGAATAATGTTAATATATAAATAATGTTACAACCTAAAAGAACCAAATACCGCAAGCAACAAAAAGGTAGAATTAAAGGTGTTGCTCAACGCGGTGCTACTATATCTCATGGTACTTATGGTCTAAAATCTTTGGACGAAGGTATGATCACAAATCGTCAGATTGAATCAGCTCGTATTGCCATGACTAGATATATGAAACGTGAGGGTAAAGTTTGGATAAGAATATTTCCTGACAAGCCAGTAACTAAAAAGCCTCAAGAGGTTCGTATGGGTAAGGGTAAAGGTGGTTTATCTCACTATGTAGCAGTTATACACCCAGGTCGAATTCTATTTGAAATTGATGGTGTTAAACGTGCTGTTGCTGATGAAGCACTTAGACTAGCTGCTCAAAAGCTCCCTGTTCAAACTAAGTTTATTGTTCGTAATGATTACGTGGAACTATAATAATAAGTACCAAAATGAATAATTTAGATTTTAAAAAAATGTCTCTAGAAGAACTTTCTGCTGAATTAAGTAAGGCTGAAATATTTTCTCAAGATTTACATTACAATCACAGTATTGCTGCATTACAAAATACTCAAGAACTTAAGATTGCTAGAAAAGAAATTGCTAGAATCAAAACAGAAATTCGTTCTAGAGAGCTTGCTTCATCAACTGACATTGTTCGTGATAAAATTCTTGCAAGAAGAAAAAAGGAAAGAAATAAATAGTAAAAGCAAATATTTAAATAGTTCCAAAAATGGCAACTGAAATTAAACGTAAATTACGTAAGCAACGTACTGGTGTTGTTACAAGTGACAAGATGGATAAAACAATTACCATTTCTGTTGAACGTAGAGTGAAACACCCAATGTATGGTAAATTTGTAAAATCTACCAAAAAATTTAAAGCTCATGACGAAAAAAATGAGTGCAAAACAGGTGACACTGTGAAAATAATGGAAACTCGACCATTAAGCAAGACAAAACGTTGGAGATTAGTCGAGATTTTAGAACGTGCGAAATAACAATTAACCGATCATGATACAAGCTGAAAGTAGATTAAATGTTGCTGATAATACTGGTGCTAAAGAAGTACTTTGCATTAAAGTATTAGGTGGCACAAGAAAACGTTATGCTTCTGTTGGAGATATTATTGTTGTTACAGTTAAAGATTCTAGTCCAGGTGGTAACGCTAAAAAAGGTATGGTTTCCAAAGCTGTTATCGTTAGGACAAGAAAAGAAATTCGTCGTCCTGATGGATCTTATATCAGGTTTGATGATAACGCTGTTGTTTTATTAAATGCTGCGGAAGAACCTAGAGGTACTCGCATATTCGGTCCTGTAGCCCGCGAGTTACGTGAGCGTAACTTTATGAGAATTGTTTCACTTGCACCTGAAGTACTATAATTATGGCTAATAAAATCAAAAAAAATAATTCTAAGTTGAATATCAAGACAGGAGATAATGTTTTGATTATTGCTGGTGACCACAAAGGTGAAAAAGGCAAAGTTGTTAAGGTTTTTACTTCCGAAAACAAAGCAATTGTTGAAGGATTTAACAAAGTAAAACGACATGTAAAACCTAGTGCACAAGTTCCTGGTGGTATTGTTGAAAAAGAAGCTCCTATACACATCTCTAATTTAATGTTATTGGATGTAAATAACGAAGCTTCTAGAACAAGCCGTCAAGTAATTGATGGAACAAAAGTTAGAGTATCTAAGAAAACCAAAGAGATTATTAAATAATGAGCTACCAACCAAGATTAAAGAAAAAATACCAAGAATTGGTAATTTCTAAATTAATGGAAAAATTTCAATATGCTTCCATTATGCAAGTTCCTAAACTTGAAAAAATATGTGTAAGTCAAGGTATCGGTTTGGCTTCTTCTGATAAAAAGTTAACCGATACAGCTGTAGAAGAACTTTCTATTATTACTGGTCAAAGAGCTGTTAAAACTAAAGCTAAGAAATCAATAGCTAATTTTAAGCTTAGAGAAGGTATGCCTATTGGCGCCAGAGTAACGCTTCGTAATGATAGAATGTTTGAATTCTTAGATAGATTGGTTAATGTTGCTTTACCTCGTGTACGTGACTTTAGAGGAATTAATCCTAAAAGTTTTGATGGTAGAGGCAATTTTACAATGGGTGTTACTGAACAAATTATTTTTCCAGAAATTGACCTTGATAAAATTCCTCGCATTACTGGTATGGATGTTACTTTTGTAACTTCAGCCAAAACAGATGCAGAAGCATTAGAATTACTTACTTTATTGGGTATACCTTTCAAAAAAGATTAAATATGGCACGTAAATCAGTAATAGCTAGAGAACATAAAAGAGAGCGTTTAGTTGAAAAATATGCTAAACTTCGTGCTCAACTTAAATCTGAAGGAAAATGGGATGAATTAGATAAACTTCCTAAAAATTCAGCTAAAACAAGATTACACAATAGATGTAAGCTAACTGGTAGACCTAAAGGTTATATGCGTCAGTTCGGTATTTGTAGAAATCAATTTCGCGATTTAGCTCTTTCCGGTAGAATACCTGGTGTAACTAAAGCTAGTTGGTAAATATTTTTTAATCAGTTGAAATTCCAATAATGGATAATTTCGACGATAAACTTCCTAATAATGGCAGTAACAGATCCTATTGCAGATTATCTTACTAGATTACGCAATGCTCAGATGGCCGGTCATCACATAGTTGATATTCCAGCATCTAATCTAAAAAAACGCATAACTGAAATTCTCTATGCGCAAGGTTATATTTTAAAGTATAAATTTGAAGAAACTGACAATAAACAGGGTTCTATCAAAATAGCTATAAAATATATCAATGAAACAAGGTTGCCAGTCATAAGAAAAATGACGAGAGTAAGCAGACCTGGTTTACGTAAATATGTAAAGTCAACTGAAATCCCAAGAGTTATAAATGGATTGGGAACTGCCTTAATTTCAACTTCTAAAGGTGTTTTAACTGATAAGGAAGCCAGAAAAGATAAAGTAGGTGGTGAGGTATTATTTTATATTTATTAATACCTTTTTTCATAAAATTATAAATTTCATTACTATGTCACGTATAGGAAAACTACCAATCAACATACCTTCTGGTATTGATTTAAAAGTTTCTGACAAAAATCTTGTTACAGTAAAAGGGCCTAAAGGTATTTTAACTCAACAAATTGAATCGTCTGCTATCAAGGTAGAAGTTAGTGGTAATACAGCAAACGTATCTCGTTTATCTGAACAAAAAAGACATAAATCTTTACATGGACTATACCGCCAGTTAATTTCTAACATGGTAAAAGGTGTATCAGAGGGTTTTAAATTACAGATGGAACTTTATGGTGTTGGATACAAAGCGGAAAGTAGAGGTCAATTATTACAGTTATCCCTTGGCTATTCTCATCCTGTTATGTTTTACTTACCTGATGATGTTATCCTTACTACAGAAACAAAAAAAGGAGAAGCTCCACTAATTGTTTTAGAATCACATGACAAACAACTCTTAGGTCAGGTTGCTGCTAAAATAAGATCTTTCCGTAAACCTGAACCATACAAAGGGAAAGGTGTAAGATTCAAAGGTGAGGCAATTAGAAGAAAAGCTGGTAAAACTTCTTCTAAGTAAAATAAAATAATTAGTGTATCCTTACAGTATTCAATTTAAATATGGCTTCTAAAAAAATGACGCGTCGTCAGAAAATTCAACGTCGCATTAGGAAAAAAATAACCGGTACATCTGTTAGACCACGTATGTCTGTTTACAGAAGCAATGCTCAGATTTATGTACAGCTTATTGACGATGTTTCTAGAAAAACAATTTTGTCAGCTTCATCTAGAGAAGATGGAATTTCTGATAAAAAAGTCACAAAATCTGAAAAAGCTACTCTAGTTGGTCAGTTAATTGCTAAAAAGGCAATCGAAGTGGGCATTTTAACTGTTTCTTTTGATAGATCAGGTTTTTTGTATCACGGCAGGATTAAAGCTTTAGCAGATGGTGCTAGAGGTGAAAAGCTTGAGGACGGTACAAATCAGTTACTTCAATTCTAAAGTTAGAAAAATAATGTCAAAAAATACAAATAGAGTTAAACCTGCTGAGTCAGAGCTCAAAGAGAAAATGGTTGCTATCAACCGTGTAGCTAAAGTTACAAAAGGTGGAAGAACTTTTAGTTTTGCTGCTATAGTAGTTGTTGGTGATGGTAATGGTACTGTAGGTCATGGTCTTGGTAAAGCTCGTGATGTATCTGCAGCAATACAGAAAGCTGTTGATGATGCGAAAAAGAATCTCGTTAAAGTACCAGTTTTCAAAGGTACTATACCTCATGAACAGAACGGTAAATATGGAGCAGGAAGGGTTTTGATTTTACCTGCTACAGATGGTACTGGTGTTATCGCTGGTGGTGCTATGAGAGCTGTTTTAGAACTTGCTGGTGTGCATAATGTATTAGCAAAATCTAATGGTTCATCTAATCCACACAATGTTATAAAAGCTACTATAGATGCTTTGTCTAAATTAAGATCTCCTTTCCAGGTAGCAAAAGACAGAAGTCTAGAATTGGATAAAGTTTTTAATGGTTAATTTAGTAATAAATACAATGGAAAAGATAAAAATAACTCAAGTTAAAAGCACCATAGACAGATCCGAAAGACAAAAGGTAACTGTCAAGGCTCTTGGTTTAAGAAAAATTGGTTCAGTTGCTGAACATAATGTAACGCCGCAGATTCAAGGTATGTTGAACAAAGTCAATCATTTAATTAAAGTTGAAAAGCTTTAAACTTTTTTGTTAATTATTTAAAGTATAATAAGATGAAATTGAGCAATCTTAAACCGGCTGCTGGTTCTGTTAAAAAAACTAAACGCATTGCACGTGGTACTGGTTCTGGCCATGGTGGCACATCAACTCGTGGTCACAAAGGTGCTAAATCAAGAGCAGGTTTTAAAAGTAAAAGAGCTCACGAAGGCGGTCAAATGCCCTTACAAATGCGTCTACCCAAAGGTGGTTTTAAAAATTCGCACAAAAGATACAAATCTAGCAGAGCTGATATTTTCGTTGTATTTAATCTTAACGATTTAAGTGTTATTGCAGAGAATCATTCTGTTACAGTAATTACTAGAAAATTTTTATATGAAAATGATTACATATCTAAAAATGATCTCGTTAAAGTATTAGGTGATGGTGAGTTAACTACTAAAATAACAGTTTCTGCAAATCGTTTTTCTGTTAAAGCAAAAGATGCAATTACAAATTTAGGTGGTGTTGCTCTTATTGAGATTAAGTCAAATCAGTTACAAGCTGTATCTCATGCCTTAAACTTAAGTAATGTTACTGTTCGTGAGATATCTCAATGTTATAGTTATGTTTCAGATGATGACAAGATTCATATTGTTGCTGAGGGCAGTTTGAAATTAAAATTTGATGCTGAATGCCATCTTGTTGATTCTACAGCTAATGATTTATTCAATACTTTAGGATCCAAAGTAGTAGTGTTAAGCTAGAATAAGTTTTTTCTTCTACAAAACTTACAATTCAGCCATTTAATGAAGACTATAATTCAAAATTTAAAAAATATTTGGAACGTTCAGGAGTTAAGAACTAGAATTCTATTAACTCTTGGATTGTTAGCAGTATATCGTGTAGGAAGTTACATTATATTACCCGGCATTGATAAAGATGCAATAACTGCATCCTTAACCAAATCTGGTGATTCTGAACCCGGTCTACTTGATTTGCTTAATACTTTTTCAGGTGGTGCTTTTTTTAATGGTGCTGTCTTTGCATTAGGCATAATGCCTTACATTTCAGCTTCTATTATTGTACAATTACTTGGCTTTGCTATACCTTATTTCCAAAAATTACAGAAAGAAGGCGAAGCTGGTCAGCGTAGAATGAATCAAATAACTCGTTATATAACCATAGCCATCACGTTGGTTCAAGGTTCGGCTTATTTGAACTACATGTATTCTGCCTTTCCTTCTGCTATATCAAGTGATGTTGGATTATCTCTTTTTTGGTTTTCTAATATCATAATATTAACTGCTGGTACAGTATTTTGCATGTGGTTAGGTGAAAGAATTACAGACAAAGGTATAGGTAATGGTATTTCTTTGATAATTACAGCCGGCATTATTGCAACTTTGCCACAAGCTTTTGTAGGTGAATTTGGTAATAAGTTTAGCTCCTCAGCTGGTGGACCTGTTATTTTTATTGTTGAACTAGCTATATTCATACTAGTCGTTGTATCAGCTGTTGCTATAGTACAAGCAGTAAGAAAAATACAAATCAAATTTGCTAAACATGCCCTTGGATCTGCGCCTAGTATTTCAGGGTTAGATCACATACCTGTTAAGTTAAATGCTGCTGGTGTTATGCCTATAATTTTTGCTCAGGCAATTATGTTTATACCAGGTGCTATTGGACAAGCTTTTGGTGCTGCTACTGATCCAACTTCCTTTTTGGGACAACTACAAGATTTTACATCTCTTCCATATAATATTGTTTTTTTTATATTAGTAGTCGTTTTTACTTATGTATACACTGCCTTGATTTCTAATCCTAAGCAGTATGAGGATTATTTGAAAAATCAAAACGCTTTCATTCCTAATGTAAATCGTGGTGATGAAGCTAATTTTATCGATGAGGTCACGACAAGAATAACACTCCCTGGATCTATTGCGCTAGCTTTCATAGCAATTTTACCTGGTTTAGCAAGATTATTTTTAATGGTTGACATAAATTTCGCTGTCTTTTTTGGTGGTACATCTTTATTGATTATGGTAGCTGTAGTTTTAGATACTATACAACAAATAAATGGTCATCTTGCAATGCATGGTTTTAGTGAAGATACCAAGTCGTCAAGAATTAAAAAATAAATTTTTATTTTATACCCTCAGATTTTGAAGTTTAATTTAATAATCTGATATTTGCACTCCGAATTTAATATCAATGGGAAAAAAAAATCTAATCCGACAGGATGGTGAAATATCCGAAGCTTTATCAAATGCTATGTTTAGAGTTAAACTTGAAAATGGACATTTAATAATTGCTACTATTTCCGGAAAGATGAGGATGAACTACATAAGAATACTTCCTGGCGATAAAGTTGCTGTCGAAATGTCTCCTTATGATTTAACTCGTGGAAGAATAATTTATCGTTATAAATAATAATTGTTTAAAATTTTATGAAAGTAAGACCATCTGTAAAAAAGCGTTCAGCTGATTGCAAAATTGTTCGTCGTAAAGGTAAACTTTACATCATTAATAAAAAGAATCCTAAGTTTAAACAACGTCAAGGATAATAATTAAAATTATATTTATTATGGCTCGTATTGCAGGCGTAGATTTGCCAAAAAACAAAAGAGGTGTTATAGGATTAACATACATTTTCGGAATAGGTAACACTAGTTCTAAAAATATATTATCTGAAGCAGGAATTGATGAAAATGTTCGTGTTAAAGATTGGTCAGATGATAACATCAAGGAAATTCGTAGAATACTAGGTGATAATTACAAAGTTGAAGGTCAGTTGAGGTCGGAGGTTCAATTAAATATTAAACGTTTAATGGACATAGCTTGTCTTCGCGGTCTTCGTCATCGTAAAGGTCTTCCTGTTCGTGGTCAACGTACTCGTACAAATTCCAGAACTAGAAAAGGTAAACGTAAGACAGTTGCTAATAAAAAGAAGGCTACTAAATAATAATTATCAAATTAAATTGTAAACATCTTATACAATTATGGCTAAGGCTGCAAAAAAAATCAAAAAGAAAAATGTAAAAGTTGAATCTAATGGATGCGCTTATATTCAGGCTTCTTTTAATAATATTATCGTTACATTAACAAATAAATCAGGCCAGGTAATATCTTGGGGTTCTGCTGGTAAATCTAAATTTCGCGGTTCTAAGAAAAATACCCCTTATGCCGCTCAAGTTTGTGCCAGTGAAGCTGCAAAAGAAGCTTTTGAATTAGGTCTTAGAAATGTAGTTGTATATGTTAAAGGTCCTGGTTCTGGAAGAGAAGCTGCAATTAGGGCAATTGATTCAACTGGTGTTAAAGTAACTATGATACAGGATACAACTCCTCTTCCTCATAATGGTTGCAGACCTCCAAAAAAACGTAGAGTTTAATTTTTTTTTACTATTCAATACTAATTTTTATATAATGGCAAGATATAGAGGTCCAAGAACTAAAAAAGCAAGAGCTTTTAATGAACCAATTTACGGTCAAGATAAATATTTTGAAAGAAAAAAGTATCCTCCCGGTATGCATGGTCTTGCAAAACGTCGTAAGCAGAAATCTGATTATGCTATTCAGCTTACTGAAAAGCAAAAGGCTAAATATACTTATGGTGTTTTAGAAAGACAGTTTCGTCGTACTTTTGAAGCTGCTACAAGAAAAATTGGTGTTACAGGTGAAAATCTGTTACAACTTCTTGAAGCTAGGCTTGATAATATCGTTTTTAGACTTGGTATTTCGCCTACTCGTAGTGGTGCTCGTCAGTTAGTTTCACATGGTCATATTGCACTTGATGGTATTGTTTCAACAATCCCTTCTCTTTCAGTTCGTCCTGGTCAGGTAATTGCTGTAAGAGGTAAGTCAAAAAGTCTTCAAACAATTATTGATTCAACTGCTGCACATAGTCAAAACGTAAAAAGATATGCTTGGTTGGAATGGAACTCAGCTAAGTTGGAAGGTAACTTTTTGAATTATCCTACAAGAGATCAAATTCCTGAAACTATTAATGAACAGTTAATTGTTGAGTTATACTCCAAATAATTATACTGTTTTTTATAGGACTTCAAACGTTCTGTTTGAAGTCCTATTATATATTATATATTTTTTCAAATAAAAGCCACAACTCAATATGAGCTTGCTGAATTTCCAAAAACCTGACAAAATTCTTTTACAAAAGGCTGATGATTTTGAAGGTCATTTTGAATTTAAACCTTTGGAACCTGGGTTCGGACAAACAATTGGTAACTCTCTAAGAAGAATACTCTTGTCATCACTCGATGGATATGCTATTTCTGCTGTTCGAATTAAAGGTGCTGATCACGAATTTTCTACTGTAGAAGGTGTTGTTGAGGATGTTGTCGACATTATTCTTAATTTAAAACAAGTACGGATAAAATATCTTTTAGATGATCAAGACTTAGTATCTGAGAAAATTTATGTTTCTGTAAGTGGTAAATCAATTTTTACTGCTGGTGATATTGGTTCAAGTACAAATGTCTTTAAAGTTACTAATCCCTCATTAGTACTTTGTAATATGGATCCATCTGTTACTTTAGAAATGGAATTAACTGTTTCAAAAGGTCGCGGTTATGTTCCAGCTGAAGAAAGTTTACCAAAAGATGCTCCAATAGGATTCATTCCTGTTGATGCTATATATACGCCTATAAAAAACGTTAGATATTCTGTTGAGAGTAGTCGCGTTGGTCAAAGAACTGACTATGAAAAATTGACACTTGAGATCAGAACAGATGGTACTATTCATCCTGAATATGCCTTAAGAGAGTCTGCTAAAATTATGATTCAACATCTAATGTTAATTACTGATGAGAATATTAAATTCCCTGATGAAACTGACAAGGAAGATAATATTGTCGATGAGCATATTCTTCACATGCGTAAGCTTTTAAAGACATCTCTTGAAGATTTAGATTTATCAGTACGTGCTTACAACTGTCTGAAAGCTGCCAAAATTAATTCTTTAGGTGAAATGGTTCAATACGAAACCCACGAGCTTTTAAAGTTCAGAAATTTTGGTAAAAAATCTTTGGTCGAAATTGAAGAATTGTTACAAGAAAAGGGTCTTTCTTTTGGAATGGATTTATCTAAATATAAACTAGACGAGGAATAATTTTTTTATATGCAGTTACCACATGTGCTGCGATGTTATTTTATTAATAATCAATTATAATTATGAGACACGGTAAGAAATTTAATCATCTTAGTCGTAAAAACGGACACAGAAAAGCCTTATTACGCAACCTTACTATTTCTTTGGTAAAGTACAAAAGAATCAAAACTACTATTGCTAAAGCCAAAGAATTAAGAAAATTTATTGAACCATTATTGACTAAGTCAAAAAATAACACTACCCACTCTAGACGTGTTGTTTATAGCTATTTGCAAAACAAAGAAGCAGTAACTGAAATGTTTACAAACATTGCTTCTAAAATAGCTAACAGACCAGGTGGTTATGTTCGTATTGTACGTCTAGGATTCAGACCGAGTGACGCTGCTGAAGTTGCAATGATAGAATTAGTTGATTTTAATACAATAGCTCTCAATGCTGCTAATGATGCTGCTGAATCTGATAAAAAGCGCACTCGTCGTGGTCGCAAAAAGAAATCAGATGAGGTTAGCACAGAAAATAATTCTGAGTCAATTGTAAATGATAACACTTTAACACAAGATCAAAGTGATGTTGTTGACAATGAAATAAAGGATAATACTGAAGAATAATATAAATATAGAAATTTTCTTAGCCACAACTCTCATTGAATTGTGGCTTTTTATTTTACATGATACGGGCAATTTTAAAAATATTTTTTGGGACATTTAATGAAACCAATTTTAAGTCAAAATTTCTTAAAGCTTCTTTAGGATCTATTCTGCTGCAATTCATTTTTTCATTATTGACATTTTTAACCACTATTATAATTGCAAGGATAAGTGGAGATAAAGGTTTTGGTATCTATAGTTTAGTTTTTACTTGGGTTTCTGTAATAAGTTCATTGGCTTTATTTGGTTTTGATGACTTGGCTTTGAAACAAATTTCAATCTATAAATCTAAAAATCAATTATCAGAAATTAAATCTTTTCTTTTTTATGGCTTAAAAAATATTACAATTTTTTCTTCTTTAGTTTCATTTATATACATAATAGTTTGTAATTTTATACCATTACCTGGCATTTTCGAATATAAATTTTTTCATATAATTGCTGCATTATCAATACCATTTTTTGCTGTAGTTCTTTTTCTGCAATCAGTTCTAAAAGCTGTAGGTTTAATCACAATAGGACAATTATCGGAAAAATTAGTTCAGCCACTGAGTTTTATATTTATTATTACTTTTTATTATTTACTTGGTTTTGACGTTAATGATTTTGTCGCAATATTTTTTAGAGTAGTATCCTTCACAATAGCGACTATTTTTATAGTCTTACTTTTATTATATAAATTTAAAAATATTCTTAAATCTACTTTAGTACCACTTGAATCGCATACATGGAATAAAAGTTTGATTTATTTCTGTTTGAGTACTTTACTTTTTAGTTTAAATTCCAGAGTAGATATAATTTTTCTTGGTTTATACAGCGTTTTACCTGAAGAAATTGCTTATTATAATGTTGCTTCAAAATTTTCTGACATAGCATTAATACCTTTTCTTGTTATCTCAACAGTATCGACCCCAATGTTTGCATCAATGTATCATGAAAAAAAACTACATGCTTTACAGAACTTTTATACGATGATAACTCGTATTGGCTTTGTAATAGTTTTTCTTATTATACTAATTTTTATAGCTTTCGGTCCATTTTTCTTGAGTTGGTATGGTGATACTTTCAAGTCAGCTTATTTTGTGCTTGTTTTGCTTTGCTTATCTAAACTTGTCCATGTTTTTGTTGGTCCTGCTAATTTTTTGCTATCCATGTCCGGTTTCGAAAAGTACGTTACTAGAGCACTTGTAATGAGTGTTATTATAACTATAATCCTTGACTTAATATTAATCCCTTTGTATAGTTTATCTGGCGCCGCTTATGCTTCTATAGGAGGGTTGATTTTCTATGATTTTTACCTTGCCTATATTGGTTACAAAAAAACTGGTTTATATTTTACAATTTTAGGAAAATTTAAAAAAGTCATTGATTAGAATCTGTTCAATTGTTAGCTATTTTTTATCTTTTTTAGTTTGCCTAATTATATTTACTTATCATTCTATTAAAATGAAAGTACCTTTTATCCTTTGGTCCTTAGCTATTTTAGTTGTTGGTATTTTACAATTATTTGTAGCAGTTGATTTAAATATCTCCTTTTTCATCTCTATAATATTTATATTAGGCGGTTTCTTGCTTTTGGTCAAAGGTGCAGATTTTTTAGTAGAGGGTGCCTCAGCTTTTGCTAAAGGTTTTGGTGTATCTGATATTGTAATAGGATTAACAATTGTATCAATGGGTACATCTGCACCTGAATTGGTTGTAAATGTAGGCTCATCATTAAAAGGTGAATCTGATTTTGTATATGGCAATGTGCTTGGAAGCAATATTTTTAATGCTTTATTTATACTTGGTTTGGCTGGAGTAATTTACCCATTAAAAGTTTTAAAAAATACCGGTAGGATTGAAATTCCTATTTCCTTCTTTATTATAGTCGTTGTTTGGCTTATGTCAAATGATTTGATTTTCTGGAGTAACACTGGAGTTCCTAATGGAAAAGATGGAATGCTTAGTCGCTTTGACGGTCTGTTACTTATGATATTTTTCGCAGCTTTTTTATTTTATGTATTTAGAAATTCAAAATCAGAACCTTCCGAGGGTGATACAATAAAAAAAATGCCCATATGGAAAACATTGCTGCTCATGTCACTTGGTCTATGTGGACTCATATTCGGTGGCAACTGGGTATTAGACGGCTCTATAGCTGTTGCAAAATCTTTTGATTTAAGCGAACGAATTATTGGTCTGACTATACTTGCCGTCGGCACTTCATTACCTGAACTTGCAACATCTGTGGTTGCTGCAATGAAAAAGAATAGTGATATAGCTGTTGGAAATGTTGTAGGCTCTAATATTTTTAATGTCCTCGGGATTTTAGGACTTAGTGCGGTTATTTTTCCAACACCTTTCTCTTCTTCGATAAATTTTGATATGTATTTTCTGATGGCCACTACGGCGCTTATTTTTGGATTACTCTTTATTGGTACAAAATCGCAAAAAGGTTTTTACACTTTGGGTAAACTCCCTTCTTTGATGCTTATTTTATTATATGTTGCTTATACTGGTTTTCTTGTTTTGCAAGAAGTATATAAAAACACCTGAGATCATTTATTTATATAATACAATTAGTTTCGCCATCAACCGCAATAAAAATTGACAATACCATCTAAAGGAACTATATTTGTACCTAATGGACATTTAGTTCAAGAATAAAGCAATGGATTTAAATATAACATTTGAAGATTTAAAACTGACTCGACAGTTTTTGAATGCAATTCAGGATTTAGGATATACTATTCCCACGACAATTCAGCAAAAAGCAATTCCTTTAATTCGCTCGGGCCAACACATCATTGGTATTGCTCAAACGGGTACTGGCAAAACTGCAGCATATCTGTTACCTATCATGCAGCTGCTTAAATATCCGCAAGGAGATTTACCTCGTTGCGTTATATTGGTTCCAACAAAAGAATTGGTTCTTCAGGTACTCGAGCAGGTCGTCCTTTTGGGTAAGTATACCGACCTTCGTTCTGTTGGTCTTTATGGTGGTGTTGGAAGAAAGAAACAGGCATCAGATGCTGTTTCAGGCGTAGATATAGTTGTTTCTACACCAATGCGACTGCTTGAAATTTATCAGGAAGAAGGTCTTGATTTAAAAAAAGTACAGATTTTAGTAATGGATGAGGCGGATCGGATGTTGGATATGGGTTTTCGACCTCAGATAAATGCAATACTTGATGTGCTTCCCCGAAAAAAACAAAATATGATGTTTTCTGCGACCTTTTCTTCCATTATTGAAGAATTGAGTTGGGATTTTATGGATTTTCCAATAAAAATTGAAATTACACCAGAAGCAACTCCTGTCGAAACTGTTGAGCAGCGGGCTTATCTTGTGCCAAATTTTCAGACAAAACTTAATCTGATTGAGTATTTACTCAAAGATATTTCTTTGAACAGGGTGATGATTTTTGTTAAATCAAAGGGGAGTGCCAATAGAATTTTTGAGTATTTAAAACATAGAATAAAAGGCGAAATCAGACTGATACATTCCAATAAGTCACAAAATGCCCGAATCAATTCTTTTAATGATTTCAGAGAAGGAAATGTTCGTCTGCTGATCTCAACAGATGTAATGTCTAGAGGTATTGACGTAAGCGCTGTTAGCCATGTAATCAATTTTGACGTACCAACAGTTTATGAAGATTATGTTCACCGAATTGGGCGTACAGGAAGAGCATTGAATGAAGGCATTGCTGTCACATTTGTTTCAAAAGCAGATGAGTATCATCTGACTAAGATTGAAAAGAAAATTCGGATGCCTGTCCCAATTTTTCATCTCCCTGATAATTTGGAAATTACAGAAACTCCTTTCGAGGAAAATCAGTCGATGGAAAAGGAAATTGACGAACAGAAGAAAAAAGAAGATCCTAACTTTCAAGGTGCTTTTCACGAAAAAAAAGATTACAAACTGAAGCAAAAACAAAAAAAGGCAAAAAAAGTACCCAAGTTTACTGGTAAATCTAAATCTGTTGTTCAAAAAACAGTAAAAACTGGTCTGAAGACTTCAAAATACAATAGGAACAAAGAAAAGTAGCAATTCGTAAATGTCTATTTTGAAAAATCAAAATTTTAACCTTCAACTTCTGGCGGTCAGTATTGGAGCGCTCTTGTTGGTGGGTAAATTTTTTGCATGGTGGGTAACGCACTCAAGCACAGTATTGACCGATGCCTTAGAAAGTATTATCAATGTTGTGGCCGGTGCACTTGGTTTATATAGCCTATACCTCTCGGCGCATCCTAAAGATGAAAATCATCCTTACGGACATGGTAAGGTTGAGTTTATTTCGGCTGGGGTAGAAGGAACACTTATAACCATTGCAGGTTTTTTGATAATTGGACAGGCAATTTTTAGTCTATTTTTTGGTACAACATCAATCGAAAAAGTTGATATAGGCATTTATATTGCTTCCATCGCAGGCGTATTGAATTACTTTCTGGGTTATCTTACCGAAAAACAAGGTCACAAAACTGGTTCATTGGCAATGATAGCCAGTGGGCAGCATTTGAAATCAGATGCATATTCGACCGTAGGCATGGTGCTTGGTCTTGTCCTCATTTTTCTCTTACAAACTGTCTGGGGAATGAATCAGGCTGCAAGAATTATAGATAATGCCGTTGCAGTTGTTTTTGGTTGTCTGATTGTCTGGACAGGGTATGGAATTTTGAGAAAATCGGTTGCCGGAATTATGGACGAAGTCGATTACGAATTGGTCAAAAATATTTTAATGCATTTGAATAACAATCGTACTGAGAATAGAATAGACGTACACAACCTAAGAATTATTAAATATGGGCCATCCTTGCATATCGACTGTCACCTCACTGTTCCATGGTATTTTAATACCAGAGATGCACATGAGGAAGTAGATGCTTTGGAATATCTTTTAAAAGATTGTATAGATAGTTCCGTAGAAGTTTTTGTGCATGTCGACCCCTGTATCCCCAATTCCTGTCAATTATGCGAAAAAAATAACTGTCATGAACGCAAATATGATTTCAATTCAAGAGTAGAATGGACAGCTGATATGATTATGAAAAATAAAAAACATGGCTTGTATCATTTGGATTAAAGATTATTTGATTGGACATTCACAGCGCTGATTAAATAATTTCAGTAAATTTTTTAATTTTGGATTTAAAATATTTTTCATTGTAATGAAACAGACCATAAAACAAAAGCAGATAGCTGCACTCATACAAAAAGAATTCAGTGCGGTACTGCTGGTAGAGGGTAATTTTATTTATGGGGACGCTCTTGTAACAGTTACCCGTGTAAGGATGAGTGCCGATATGGGAATTGCTTACATCTACCTCAGTGTATATAATACTTTATACAAACAGGAAATTATTAAGGAAATTTGGGAAAACCTGTCAAGACTGCGCGGAGATCTTGGAAGACGTATTCGCAAACAGGTTCGTAGAATTCCTGTACTGAAATTTTTCATTGACGATACCCTAGATGAAGTGGAACATCTCGATATGCTATTTGATGCTATTAACAATACGGGATCCTCAGAATTGTCTATGAAAGAGGCTATGGAAAAACGATTGGCTATGAATAATACAGATGATGAAGATTCAGATGAGCCCGAAACTGATGAGGAAGAATAATTACCTTTAACATTAGTAACAGCTCCTAAATAATGTACCTTCCATTAAGATTTGCTTTAAGATATGTCTTTTCAAAAAAGACTACCAATGCTATAAATCTGATATCCATGATATCGGTGTTTGGCATTGCTTTGGGGAGTATGTCGCTCATTGTCATACTTTCGGTGTTTAATGGATTTGAAGAACTGTTGCGCGATTTAATTGGCGTTTATAAGCCTGATTTACATGTTTCAGTAAAAGAAGGCAAGGTTTTTAGCATAAGTGATGAGAAGTTGGCAGCGCTTGGCAAAATTAAAGGTGTTGTATCCTATGTCCGCGTTTTGGAAGAAATTGCGTTGTTTGAATATGACGGAATACAAAATATCGGAACATTAAAAGGCGTTGATAAGAATTTTTTGTCTGTAATTGCCATGGATAGTACCATACAGCGTGGCAGATTTACTTTAGGCAATGAAAAAAGCAGTCAGCTGGTTGTTGTTGGAGCAACAATTGAACATACCTTACAAATTAAAGCGCTTCAGACTAAAGCGATAAACGTGTATATGCCCAAAAGGGGAGAGACAAAAAAGATGTCATTGACAAATAAGCCTTTCGATAAAAAGGAACTTTATCCTAGTGGTATTTTTAGTGTCAGGCAGGTCGACTATGACAACACCGTTATTGCAAATCTACAGGTAGTTCAGGATTTGCTCAGTTATAAAAACGGTGAATGTTCCTCAATCGAGATCAGAACAGATCCTGCTTTAGATCAGGAAAAGATTCAAAAAGAATTAAGTGCACTGATGGGAGAGAAATTCTCTATTAAAAACAGATTTCAACAAGATGAGGCATTTTTTAAAATTACCAATATTGAAAAATGGGTCGGTTTTTTGATTTTTGCATTTACCCTGGTGCTTGTTGCATTTAACATGGTTGGCGCACTTTGGATGCTGGTACTCGAAAAAAGAAAGGATATTGCCAGTTTGAAAGCAATGGGCGCTACAAATGCGCTGGTAAGAAATATTTTTTTGACAGAGGGCGCCCTGCTTTCGGGGATTGGTGTAGCCATTGGTACTGTACTTGCAGTGATTATATGCCTTTTGCAACAGCAATTTGGTTTTGTCAAATTACAAAATGAAGGAGCAACCTTTCTCATACAGGCTTACCCGGTAAGCATGCGTGTTTTCGATATGTTAGTGGTAGTTTTGACGGTGCTGCTAATAGGAATAGCAGCTTCGCTGCTTCCCGCGCTGCGCGCTGCTCGAATCAAAAGTCTGGTAAGAGAAGATTAATAAAAAGTTTATTTCCAATGCAAAGACTTCCATTTATTTACGTGGCTGAATCTCCGTTGGGAGGAAGGGGTGTTTTTACTTCTGAAATAATTCCAATTGGAACACTTATTGAAATTGCGCCTGTAATTGTTTTGCCCGCCGATGATCTGAAACTTATACATGCGCATACTGTCTTGCACGACTACTATTTTGTATGGTCGGATGATGGGACAGAAGGTGCACTGGCTTTGGGATATGGTTCATTGTATAATCATTCATACGCACCAAATTCCGAGTATTATACCAATCTGGATACGATGACAATTGATGTTTTTGCCATTGTAGACATTGAAGCAGGTGCGGAGATTACTTTTAATTATAATGGGATGGCGGAGGACAGTACTTTGGTCTGGTTCGATGACCCGGATTATAAACGTTAGTTTTTAAACAAAAAAGTTACATTTCGAAGAAAAAATACTTGGCAATTGTAAAATTTTCAACCTATATTTGCAACGAACCGATAATTTAGAAAAAAAGATTAACAAAAAGGTGACAAAAGCCTTCGATAATATTTTTAGCCGAGCATGGAAAATGATAATAAAGACGAGGAAAAAGATAGTGAACTAGCAGATAATTCTGGGGCGGACAAAAAACCTCTGAAAGATGTGTTAGGGGATATGTACAAAGATTACTTTTTGGATTATGCCTCCTATGTAATTTTAGAGAGAGCTGTACCTACTGTAGAGGATGGCCTCAAACCTGTGCAGCGTCGTATTCTCTTTGCTATGCATGTAATGGACGATGGGCGTTACAATAAAGTTGCCAATATTATTGGACAGGCGATGCAGTATCACCCACACGGCGACGCATCAATAGGCGATGCACTTGTAAATATGGGGCAAAAAGATCTGCTGATCGACTGTCAGGGAAACTGGGGAGATGTACGCACTGGCGATAATGCTGCAGCTTCACGTTATATCGAAGCAAGGCCTTCCAAATTTGCCAAAGTTGTTCTATTTAATTCTAAAACAACTATATACCAACTGTCTTACGATGGTAGAAAGAAAGAACCAGTTACTTTGCCTGTTAAATTCCCGCTCTTGCTCGCACAGGGTGTTGAAGGTATTGCTGTTGGTCTGGCAACCAAAATTTTACCACACAATTTTGTCGAATTGATAGAGGGTTCCATTGAAATTTTGAAAGGCAACAAAGCCAAAATATATCCCGATTTTCAAACCGGTGGTTTTGTCGATGTAAGTAACTACAATGGGGGTAAACGCGGCGGCAAAATAAGGGTAAGAGCCAAAATAGAAATTACCGACCGTAAAACCCTTACAATTAAAGAGATTCCATTTGGTACAACTACAGGATCGCTTATTGAAAGTATCATTAAAGCAAGCAATAAAAATAAAATAAAGGTAAAAAAAGTTGTTGATAATACTGCCGAGCATGTAGAGGTTGTAGTTGAATTGCCTCCGGGAACTTCCCCAGAAATGACACTTGATGCGCTTTATGCCTTTACAGATTGTGAACTTTCTATTTCCCCAAATTCCTGTGTAATTATGAACGGGAAGCCTGTTTTTATTACAGTGGATGAATTATTGGAAATAGCAACAAAGCAAACAAAAGATCTACTGGAATGGGAGCTACGTATTCAGGAAGATGAATTGATGGAAAAATGGCATTTTGCAAGTCTCGAGAAAATATTTATCGAAAACCGTATTTATCAGAGAATTGAAGATTGCGAAACTTGGGAGGCCGTTATCATTACTATTGATGAAGGATTGAAGCCTTTTGTTAAAAATTTTTACAGAGCAATTACGCAGGATGACATTGTACGTCTGACAGAAATAAAGATCAAACGCATCTCGAAATTCAACAAATTTGAAGCAGATGAGTATATTAGTAAATTAGAAAATGAGCTAAAAGATACCCGTCATCATCTTCAACACTTGACCGATTACAGTATCGCTTATTACCAAAGATTACTCAAAGATTTCTCAGCAGGTCGTCACCGTAAAACTATCCTTACGCAGTTCGATAATATATCAGCCGTTGAAGTGGTGGTTAATAATGCCAAGCTCTATGTGAACAGGGAAGAGGGCTTTATAGGCTATGGCCTCAAGAAAGATGAGTTTGTAGAAGAATGTTCTGATATTGACGATGTTATTGTTTTTCACAAAGAGGGAAGTTTTACTGTTTGTAAAATCGCTGAAAAAGTATTTGTCGGCAAAAATCCATTGTATGTAGCAGTTTGGAAAAAACAAAACGAGCGCATGATTTACAATGTGGCTTATGCTGATCTCGGAGCCGGAGTAAATTATGTTAAACGATTTACAGTGCCGGCCATCACACGAGATAAAAAGTACCCCATAGCAGACGGCGTAGATAAGGCACAGGTCTTGCATTTTTCTGCAAACCCAAATGGTGAAGCTGAACTGATACTCGTGAAATTGACGCAATCATGCAAGGCTAAGAAAAAAGAATTTGAATTTGATTTTGCTACGCTCAGTGCAAAAGGAAGAGGGGCAAGGGGAAATATTCTTACCAAATATCCCATCCGGAAAATTACTGTAAAAAGCAAGGGCGAGTCAACGCTCGGGGCATTAAAAATTTGGTGGGACTCTGCCACCGGACGACTCAATACCTCGGAATACGGACAATTGTTGGGCGCCTTCGAAGATGATGACAGAATCGTAGCTTTTTATAAAAACGGTTCATATGAGATGACAAATTATGAACTACACAATCGATTTGAACCCAAAGATGTATTGGAAATCGGACAATTCGACCCAGACGCTGTGATCACTGCCGTTTATTACGATGGGGAGCGTGTGGCGGTATATGCAAAGCGTTTCCGAATTGACACTAGTACACTCAATTCCAGATTTGAGTTCGTAAATAATCATAAAAATTCCGAATTACGCTACTTTACGCTACATCCTGAACCAAAAATAAAATACAGCTTTAGCGATAAAAAAGGAAATATACTTGAAAACGAACTAGAATTCAAAACAATGGATGTAATGGGTCGTCATGCAGTAGGTAATAAAATCAGTGATCAAAAAATCAATGACATAGTTGACATTAGCCCAGAAATTACTGAAGAGGAAGAAATTATAGAAAATTCCGACAATCAAGACCCCGACGACAGCGATTTTCAACCCACACTTTTTTAAGCATACAGGCGGCTTCGAACCAAATGAGTTTGAATTTGTTATTTCTTAGAATAATTCTAAATAATTTGCAAATTCTTTAAACAATTCGTTGTTTTTTTCGAATTTTGCGAAAAATTGAACGTCGTCAAATTATACTTATGAACCTAGCACCTATAGACACGGATATAATCATTATTGGAGCCGGACCAACCGGCCTTTTTACTGTTTTCGAGGCTGGCCTTCTGAAATTGCGATGTCACCTCATCGATTATCTTCCCCAGGCCGGAGGTCAATTAACTGAGATTTATCCAAAGAAGCCAATTTATGATATACCCGGTTTTCCCGAAGTTTTGGCTGGCGATCTGGTTGACGGTCTTATGAAACAGATAGCCCCCTTCAAACCAGGATTTACGCTGGGAGAAAGAGCCGAATTCATAGAGAAAACCGATGATGGAAAGTTTAAGATAACCACGCACAAAGGTACAGTGCATATTGCACCGGTTATAGCTATAGCAGGTGGCTTGGGTTGTTTTGAGCCAAGAAAGCCACCAATCGAAAATATTACTGATTTTGAAGATAAGGGAATAGAATATATTATTAAAGAGCCTGAGTTTTATCGTAATAAACGCATTGTAATTGCTGGTGGAGGTGATTCAGCCTTGGACTGGACTATTTTTCTTGCCGATATTGCAAGCGAAATCGTCATGATTCATCGTCGGAAAGCTTTCAGAGGTGCACCAGATTCTGTCGAAAAGGTTGAAAAACTTGCAGCGGAAGGCCGCATAAAACTAGTAACCGAAGCGCAGGTTGTCGGTTTGGGAGGTGATGCAAAGCTGGAATGGGTGGAGATAGAACAAAACGCTTCTGATAATTTTAAAATTGAATGCGATCATTTTATCCCGCTTTTTGGACTTTCTCCTAAATTAGGCCCTATTGGCGAATGGGGGCTTCAGATTGACAGAAGCGCCGTTGAAGTTAATACCTTTGATTATAGTACCAATGTGCCTGGAATTTTTGCAATCGGGGATATTAATTCTTATCCTGGTAAATTAAAGTTGATTCTTTGCGGTTTTCACGAAGCCACACTTATGGTTCAGTCAGCTTTCAAAATAATTCACCCTGAGAAAAAAGTGCAATTTAAATACACCACAGTGAATGGGGTAGAAGGGTTTTAATTGTTATAAATCCAATACTTATGAGTGATTTGTTTAATTTTTATGAACTTGAACCGGCATTTATCATTGATGAAAAATTATTAAGACGTAAATTTCTTGAGCTGAGCCGCAGGTATCATCCAGACTTTTATGGTGCAGAATCTGATGAAAAACAGGCAGAGGCCTTGGAACTTTCCTCAATGAATAATGAAGCATTCAAAGTTTTGTCAGATTTTGATAAAAGATTTGCCTACATTTTAAATATGCATGGGCTGCTCGATGAACATAAAAATAAAAATGCACTGCCGCATAGTTTTCTTTTTGAAATGATGGAACTGAACGAAGCCTTGTCTGACATAGAAAATTCTTTTTCTCAGCTAGTTTTTGAAAAATTAAAGGCAGAAATCAATAGCTTCAATAAAAAACTATTCGAAGCAATCGAACCCGATTTATCTATTTACAAAAAAGAAAGTTCAGATGAATTGTTACACAATAGACTTTTGGAATTTTATTTAAAGAAAAAATACCTTAACCGACTTGAAGAGCGATTGCTAACTTTTAAAGATGAAAAATTGTAAATTTTTTATTTAATTTTTGATCAAATGTTTTAATAATTGTTTTCTTTACCATACATTTGCATCTCATAATTGTCAAGAAGCCTTGATGGCGGAACTGGTAGACGCGCTTGACTCAAAATCAAGTATTGGCAACGATGTGGGGGTTCGAGTCCCCCTCGAGGTACTAAAAATCTCATCCTTTTTGGGTGAGATTTTTTTTTCAAAAAAAAATCTGCTTGCACTAATAAATATCATAAAATGCAAAGGTCCTATTGGCTATCTCTAATGCTTTTCTTTGGCTCATATTACGTTGTACTTGCTCAAGTTGGCTGCACAGATCCTTTGGCAACTAATTACGACCCATTAGCTGTTAATAATGACGGAAGTTGCACTTATCAAAACACAACACTATCTCCGGTTTTTTCTCAAAATCTTCGCCCTGTTTTGAATGAAACATCTGGTCTCATATACTGGAACAATAGACTTTGGACACATAATGATAACAGTGATATCAATCTTTATAATTTTCATCCAGATTCGGTAAATATAATCGACAGTATTGAACTCACAGGTAGTTCAAATCGGGATCAGGAGGAAATTTCGCAGGATTCTAATTATATTTATCTGGGTGACTTTGGCAATAATGCCAATGGTAACCGTACAGATCTGAGAATTTTACGAATTGATAAGTCTGATTTACTTCAAAATCTTATCACGATCGATACGATCTTTTTTTCTTATTCAAATCAGATAAATTTTACAGCCACTGGTTCAAACAATACAGATTTTGATTGTGAAAGCTTTATAGTAACTTCTGATAGCATTTTTCTATTTACAAAGCAATGGGTCAGTCAGAAAACAGCAAAATATGCATTACCAAAAATACCAGGTACTTATATTGCTCAATTTTCTGCTTTACTCGATATTCAGGGGCTTGTAACCGCTGCAACATATCTCGAGGATAAGAGATTATTAGTTTTTTCAGGTTATTCAACAACTGTTCAGCCCTTTATCTATCTTTTGTACGATTTTAACGGAACTGATTTTTTCGGAGCCAATAAGCGCAAAATAAATCTTAATCTTGGATTTCATCAGATTGAAGGCATTTGCAGCGAAGATGGTTTAACATATTATTTGACAAATGAACGACTGTCATATTCATTTATTACGGTTGAACCTAAGCTACATAAAATTGATTTGAATGCATATTTGGAAAGTTATCTTAATCCGCCAGTACTTGCTTTTGACTTTCTTTTAATACCAAAATGTAGATTTTATCCCAACCCGGTATCTGAAATTGTGAACTTTGATACTGATAAAAGAGAAGTTTCAGAAATTATGCTTACTAATCTTTCTATCGGACAATCTGATGTTTTTAAAGTGACCGATAAGCAATCATTTAATTTGTCTTTCCTGCCAAAAGGGGGCTATCAACTCAGTTTAAGGGATGAGCATCATGTTATTATTTGCGCTGATAAAATTATCAAAAAATAAGTAAGGAACTGCCATTCAGAACTCTAAAAAACAAAAGCCGCCAATCTATTGAAATGGCGGCTTTTTATAATTAATTACAAAATGCTAGTTGAGCATATTTGCAAGTTTTTTCTCTTCAAGAATGGTAATTTTACTGCCTTTGATTTCAATAATTCCTTCATCTTTAAAATCTGAAAGGGTACGAATAACAGTCTCTTTTGCAGTTCCGACCATACTTGCCAGGTCATCGCGCAGAATTGAGATGGTAAAATTATTTTCGTTCTCTTCTTTGTAACGGTTTTGAAGTCTGACCAACGCATCGGCCACTCTTTTCCGCACTGAATTGTACGCAAGGTCAATTAACTGATCTTCCTTTTCAGTAAGTTCTTTTGCTAGATTTTTTAAGAAGTTACTGGCAACGCTGGGGTTGTTGTGTAACAATTCGAAGAAATCTTTTTGTGGAATAATACTAATAATACAGTCTTCAAGTGCTACAGCTGTTTCTGGATAAGTTGTAGACTGTAACATAGGTAAGAAGCCAAGAAAATCACCTTCTTTGTACAATGACATGATAAGCTCTTTACCATCATCGTTGGCCTTGTAGGTCTTTACTTTACCTTTGTTGAGGAAAAATACCTGTTTGGGGTATTCGCCTTCTCTGAAGATATAGTCTTTTTTACGATAGGAACGCTCTTCGCGGTCTTGTGCAAGGTTCATGAGTGCCTCCATACCTCTTTCTGGATTTACGAAACCGGTGCCGTTTGGCCCTTGCGTTTTCATAAATTTTTCGTGCTTGTTCAAACGGATCTCGATGGCATTAAGCAAATCTACATCATCAAAAGGTTTGGTGATATAGTCATCGGCTCCAAGGCTCATTCCTTTTCTAAAGTCTGATTTTTCCGTTCTAGCGGTCAGAAAAATGAAGGGGATGGTAGCTGTGACAGGATTTTGGCTAAGGATTCTTAAAACGCCAAAACCATCGAGTTCGGGCATCATGACGTCGCATATTATCAAATCAGGCAGCTCCTCTGATGCTGCTTTTACGCCTTCTTTTCCATTCTCGGCAGTAACTACCTCGTAATTGGACAATTCCAAAATCTCCGCCGTGTTTTCACGAACATCAGGATTGTCCTCAATAATCAATATTTTTTTCATAAGACAGACTTATTTTAATTCAAGTCAAAAATATAAAAAAAATATATAATTTCAAATAAAGTTTTACTATGCATGGTATTATTTATGAAATTTCTGATGGAATTTGAATTGTAGGTACCGATAAAGTAATTTCAGTGCCCTTATCTACGTCGCTAATGAGTTGAATATGCCCATCTAATTTTTCAAGATATTTTTTTACCATGCACATACCAATGCCATTGCCTTTTGTGCCATTTGCATTGCTTGCTCTGTAAAACCTTCTGAAGATGTGAGGTTGATCTGTTTTTGGGATACCAATTCCATTATCTTTAACCTTCATAAACAATTTCTCATCGGCAAAGGAGGAGTTTATCTGGACTTCTTTACCATTTGAAAATTTTATCGCATTAGAAACTAAATTTTCCATGATATTTCTAATCATGAATTGGTCACCAATGATGTTGGTATTTTCACTTTCGTGTTGATATTTTACATCGGCCTGCTCATTTATCAAAAGTTTACTCTCCGTAATAACATCATTCATCATATCCTTGAGATTAAACTGTTCGGATTTGGAAATAACGGTATCTTCTTCAAGTTCTTTGCAAACAAGAATTTCATTCAGCGTTAAATTGAGATTATTAATAGTTGATTCTATTTTTTTAATGTGCTTTTCTCTATTTTTTTGCTCTTCTGCTTTTGTGTATCTCGAAATGAGTTGAGCAGAAGAAAGAATACTGCTCAAAGGAGATCTGAAATTATCAGAAACTGTGGAAACGAATACTGATTTTATTTCACTTAGATTTTTACTGAATTCAATTGCTTTTAACAATTCTGCAACTTCATTTCTAAGCTGATGTTCTGTTTCGGCTAGTCTGCTGAGTTTATTTTTCAAATCGGTATTACTCAGCATCAGATCATTTGCTATATTGCTTTGATGTGTGTTTATAGTTGAAAAATGGCTTAAATCGTGCATCTTGTATAGTAAAAGCTTTTCCCCATCTACTAAACTGAAATCTACTATATTCAGGTCGAAAATAAAAACGGAACCATCTTTTCGTTTCCCTTTGTATTGGTTTCCAATGCCAAAGATATTTTTAGAATAGCTGTCCAAATTTTCAATAACAAAATTATGCTCATTAAACTCATCGGTGAGTAATGCAATATGTTTGCCAACTAAATATTCGGGATGGTAGTTGAACATTTTAGATGCAGCGGAATTGGCAAGTTTAATCAGTCCATTCGTGTCCAGGACTAAAACTCCTTCCAGCGCATTATCGGACAAAAGCTTAATTAGGTTTATTGAGTAGGTTTGCATGGTTGTTAAATTTTAATTTGAGGTAAATAAATTATTTAATAATTTTCACATGGTAAAAAAAACCTATATTGTGGGAGAGGTTGAAATTATTTTTAATGGTTTTTAATGTTAAAAAATATGGTAAAGGAAATTCAGAGACCTAACATTTGGTATATTTTGTAAATTTTACAAAGTTGTTCTGAATTTTTTTTTTTGTATCATTTATGTATCAATAATGTTAAATCTAACGCAAGGTCAGAAAACTATTATTTAATAAAAATGATGAGCGTCAACTATAAAATATTTTTATGTGAACAGGTAATATTATTATTATGTTAAATATTTTGCTAAAAATAGGAATTATATTTTTAATACAAACTTTTAACAAATTTTTTTTTTCTAAGGAAGAAAATTTAAATAAAAATTTTAGATGCTTTTTTTGCACTTTTAAAAAATTGTTTATCGGTGATTTCTCTGAAACTTATCTGATGATTAGCGTAGGAATGTTGTCATTCATGTGTATAAATTTTTCAGTAACACTGCCTATAAATAGACTGTTAATAGCCGAATGCCCTTTGGCGCCCATGATTACCAAGTCGGCATTATATTCATCACAAAGACTTATGAGCTCGCCAGCTGTGCTTAATTCGCCTCTTAATACAGACTTTTTTATCAGCATATCACCCATATTCGGCGCATATTTTTCTACAAATCTGTCGAAGGCTTCCTGCATATCTGCTTCTATGATTTCTTTCAGTTGCTCATAGGTCCTGTTAATTTTGTAATAGCTTAAATCGGGCATTTCATATACATGTACGCAACTTATTTTGGCGGGGCTATCGAGTTGATAATTAATTTGAATTGCTTTTTGAAGTGCTTTTCCCGAGTTTTCGGAGAAATCTACCGGAACAAAAATGTTGTCCAGCTTATTCACAGTTCCCGAAGGAATCATTAACAATGATGCATTGCTTTGTCTTTCTAGACTTTTACCCAAAATACCTGTAGATTCGGAACTAACTTTTTTACCAAAGACTAATAAATCGGCATGTTGCTCTTTCGATACTTCGATAATTAGGTCAAGGGGATTTCCTTCCTGCACTTTACATTCAATAACTATGTTTTCATAATTAAGCAATTTTGAGGCAATATTATCGATGATTTTTTGTTCAATATCCTCATTTAAAACAAATTCACTATGGATGGCAGCATTGTTTTTCCCAAACCACCCGGATAGGAAAGTAGGCCTTTTGACGACATGTAAAAAAAACATATTATCAATTCCGAGCTTAAGCTGCATATAGTTTATATAATCAAATATGACATTATCTGTATCGGATAAATCGATACAGATTAAAGCTTGTTTTATATTAAATTCGGTCATAATAAATTAAATTTAATTGAAAAAATATATACATTAACCCCTTAGCACAAGAATTGGAATTCGGCTTTCGTGCGCCATATCTTCTGAAACACTTCGGTGAAAAATATTTTCGAACCAGCCTCTGTTGTGATGTACTAAACACAATAAGGATGTATTTTTTTCGCGGATAAACCCTCTGATGCCCTCAATGATAGACATTGCGATGATTTTTGAATAGCTGAATTGTATTTTCTGATCTTCTATGTACATTAACAAATCTTCATCTATGCCTGTATTTTCCTGATCTTCAATATAAATAGTCAATAAATTCAGTTTTACATCTTCATTTATTTTAATGAGGTCAAAAAGCGGAGATAAAATTGAATTATTTTTCAGCGCTTTATTGTCGAGCGACAAGCTGATGTTTTTAAGCGTTTCACCCTCGTAATTAGCAGGAATTGTCAAAACAGCCTTGTTGGTGTTTTTAATAATGTTACTTGCTGTGCTACCAATGAACATTTTTTTCATAGCTCCCGCACCGGTACTACCCATCATGATCAAATCCGTATCAAGTTTTTCAGCAGCCTGTACAATCATGTCAACTGGAGTTCCATTTCTTACAATACCTTCAATGCTGATATGATTAGCTAAGAGCGGATTTACTCCATGTAATAGCGTATTCATATCCTGTTCGCGGTCTTCATGGATGATATGATCCAGAGACATAAGACTTCCAGCACTCTGACTTATATGATAGGCGTGCAGCACGGTGAGCGAAGCACCTGTCTTATTGGCGATATTTATAGCATATTTCAGTGCCTTTAAAGCATTTTCAGAGAAGTCGGTAGGAATGAGTATATGTTTCATTTTATAAATTTTCTATGGCAAAGATATGAAGTTAAACTATTAGAGCGTTGAAAATCACCCTAAAGAAAAAATTGATAGATATCATTAAATTTTAAAATATTAAGAACTTATTTTTGTACATCATTTTGAAAAAACACAACTGAAGTACTTTATCTTTCTTAATTTATAACTATCAATAAAATGAAACAAATAAAGAAAATTTTAGTGCCAACCGACTTTTCTGCCGCTGCAGCCAAGGCTTTCGATTTTGCCTGCCAACTTGCTAAAAAGTTTGATGCTTCCATAAAACTCATTCATGTTTATCGATCCGACTTTGGCATGCCGGTTCCTGAATCAATGGCTTATCAGATGTTGGAGGCCAGAAAAGACGACGCACAGAGAAAAATGGAATCTTTTTTGAAATCAAAAGACAGGGCAATTAAAATTGAGTCAATCGTGGAAATGGGTTTTCCATCTGATTTATTGGCCGATTATACCAAAAGTAAAGAAGAGGGCATTGATCTTATAGTAATGGGTACCAAAGGTGAACATAATCTTGCCGAAAGGATCTTGGGTTCGGTAACTTATGCAGTAATTCGAGATGCTGCCTGCCCGGTTTTGGCCGTTCCTGAACATTGCAGCGATTTGAATATAAAAGAAATTGCTTATGCAACTGATCTTAAATCAGATACAGCCGAAAGCATAGTGGAAGCTGACAACATTGCAAAACTTTTCAAAGCTGTGTTACATTGTGTTTATATTGATACAAATGGTGATAACAGCGGCGCGGAAAAGATTCGTTTTAAGGAGCTGACTTCGAAACTGGGCCTGGATGTTATACTGACAGAATTAAAAAGTGATACGTTAAATCATGGACTCGATTCCTTTGTGCATGAGGAGGGTATTGATATGCTGCTGATGTACCGTCCGCATAGAACCCTTTTCGAAAAAATCTTTCACATTTCTGTAACTAAAATGATTGCGCTGCATAGTACTGTACCTTTATTGGTCTTTAAAAAACAATAAAAAATAAATGAGCCCGAAATTTTTTTTCGGGTTTTTTATTGGATAGATTTTCTATTTTTGTTTCAACATTAGCAAGCACAGCATGTTAAACATCATATTTGCAAAATCAATTAATATGTTATTCGTTATATCACCTGCCAAATCGCTTAATTTCGATCCTCATCCATATAAATTATACAGCAATCCAGAACTTTTGGCGGAAAGTAGCAAGTTGGTAAAAATTCTCAAAAAGAAAAAGGTTCATGAGCTGATGAAAATGATGGACATTAGTGAAAAATTAGCGATCGAAAATGTCATCCGTTTCAAAAATTTCAGTCTGCCTTTTACACCCGAAAATTCAAAACAGGCTGTTTTAGCTTTCGACGGGGATGTTTACGATGGGCTGAATGCAGTTGATTTTTCTCAGGAAGATTTCGAATTTGCACAAAATCATATGCGCATTTTGTCCGGTTTGTACGGCGTATTAAAACCCCTCGATCTGATGCAGCCTTACCGACTTGAAATGGGTAGGGCACTCGAAAATCCAAAGGGCAACAATCTGTATAAATTCTGGGGCGATAAAATTAGCAAAATCCTCAACGAAGCAAGCAGGCAAACTGGCAGCAAATTGATTGTGAATTTAGCATCGAATGAATATTGGTCATCGGTCGATTTGAAAAAACTCAAAGTGCCTTGCCTCGAAATTCAATTCAGGGAAAATAAAGATGGGATCTTCAAAGTTATTTCCTTCAATGCTAAAAAAGCTCGTGGAATGATGGTTCGTTTTGCCATTAAAAACAGGTTGCAAGAACCCGAGGAATTGAAGGCTTTCAATCTTGATAACTACGTTTTTAACAGTGAACTTTCCGATGAAAAAGTTTGGGTTTTTACCAGATAAGCAATTGTTCAATTTTGATATTTTTTCATGATGGCTTCCGTCAAAATTTGGTAAAGCAAACCGTATTCTGGTGCATGTTCCTCAAGCCATTTCATGTGAAGGTCAATGGTGCTTTCATCGCCACGGCGGGCAGGGCCTGTCTGAATTTTTTCGGGATCGGCCAGTTCAATTTTTCTGAGTGTCTGTCTTATCAGCGGTTTCAGCATATCAAAGTTTAAAGATTCGCGGCCACATATATCGAATGCTGCACTGAAGAGAAAATTGCTAAAATTATTGGCAAAAACTGCTGCTACATGCAAGCCCTTTCGTTGCTCCTCACTTATGCTGTAAACATTGGGACAGATAGAGGCGGCAAGCTCTATTAGTTTTGCTTCATTTTTACTGTTATTGGCCGAGATGCAAATTGGCAACTCTTCAAAATTTGTATCAAGCTCTGCGCTAAAAGTCTGTAGCGGATAAAAAACACCAAAGTTTTTCTGCACCCCTTCGAAAATGCTTATGGGCGTTGCCCCCGATGTATGAGCAAGTATTCCACCGGATGTTCTGATTGCCGAAGCCACTTCGACTATGGCATCATCTTTTACGGCAAGTAGATAAATGTCGGAATTATCGGGTAAATCAGAGAGGCGATTAACTGCCTTTGAATAAACTCTATGTGCTAGTTCTGAGGCTTTTTTTTGGTCTCTGCCAAAAATAGCATCAATTTCATGTCCACATTGACTGATTCTTTTTGCCAAGGCTCTTGCCACATTTCCAGTTCCGATGATGCTGATTTTCATTGAATACTAAGTGTTTTGCTGTAATATTGGCACCAAAATACACAATTTCCAAAAAAAAGCCCGATAAGTTTGTAAGTTAGCAGGCATCAATGTTAATTTTGTGTAATAAAGCAAACTTTTTAATGCAGATTGTCACCTTAACCAGCGATTTCGGAACCAAGGATTACTATGCCGCTTATCTAAAGGGCAGAATTCTCAGTGCCGGAATTCCCGTAACAATTGTGGACGTGACACATCAGATTGAGGCCTACAATATCGTTCAGGCTGCTTATATGCTCCGCAATGCTTATCCGGCATTTCCAAAGGGCACAATTCATTTGCTCAGTGTAAATAATTTTTATGATGCTAATCCCAGATTTCTGGCTGTTAGTCATAAAGGGCATTATTTTATTGCAGCAGATAACGGCGTTTTTGCGCTGTTATTTGATGTCCTCCCCGAAGCAATGTATGAACTTCGAATTGATTCAGATTTTACGGTTCATAATTTGAATGAGCTCTTTGCCAATGCAATCGGGCATATTTCACAGCATAAACCTTTCTCCGAAATTGGTAGGGCTACTGAAAAAAGAATGGAGCGGATTTCCATACAGCCAGTTATCGGTAAAAATTATATACGTGGTACTGTAACTCACATCGATGCATTTGGAAATGTGATTTTGAATATCGACCGCAGTCTTTTCGAAAGGGTAGGACAGGGCAGGGGCTTCGAACTTTATTTCAAAAGGTTCGATCCTATCTGCATAGTTTCAGATAAATATTCCGATCAAAGCGAAGGGGAGATTCTTTGCCTTTTTAATTCTTCGGGACTTTTGGAAATTGCGGTGAACAGCGGACAGGCAGCATCCCTTTTCAGCCTTTCTGTTGATGATACGATTCAGATCGATTTTTTGGACTAATGGCAAGGACTATGTCAGTTTTTCGATTCAAACAATTTTCGGTACATCAAGACGCTGCAGCTATGAAAGTAGGCACAGATGCTACCCTTCTAGGGGCCTGGGCCGATGTTACCAATGCAGAAAATATACTTGATATTGGCAGTGGTACGGGGGTTCTGTCGCTTATGCTTGCCCAAAGAAATGAAAATGCAAAAATTACAGCCCTTGAATTGGAAGCGGCGGCTTTCCTCCAATCGAAATATAATTTCGAAAATAGTCCCTGGTCAAATCGGCTTAGCGTATTACATACAGCTGTTCAGGATTTTGAAACTGACAATAAATTTGATTTTATTATCAGCAATCCGCCCTTTTACGATCACACAAAGCATTTGAAAGCAGCTGAGGCACAAAGGCGTATCGCCCGATCGACAGATACCTTGACCTATGAAGCGCTTTGCGCATCTGTGAGCCGGCTATTAAGCACTGAAGGTAGTTTTCAGCTCATTCTTCCCACTTTGGCTGAGGATGATTTTGTGAAAACAGCAGCAGCAAATCATCTGAACTTGTATAAGAAAACGCTGGTATTTCCAAAAGCAACTAAAACAGCAAACAGATTGCTGATGTCATTTTCAAAAGTAGAAAAACCTTATTCACAGTCGAGTATAACCATTAGAAATGCGGGAAATGATTATCACGATTATAGTCCTGAATTTATTGAACTGCTCAGGGATTTTCTCATTATTTTTTAATGCTTTTTGCCGCTCTTTTCTCGAGATAATGCTGACGGTCGGCCACATAGATGGTTTTTTCGAGTTCGGCATAAACCTTTCCTTCCTTGTCCTTCCATTGCAGATTTTCTGTGAATTCAAATTCAGCATCAGATGCGACCATTGATTTTATTTTTTCGAGCAGATCCTCATTGATATTGAAATGCATTTGCAGGGTTTTTGTGCCTGGTCTTCTGAATCGGATAGCAGCAGCCTTGTCCCAAACCACATAGTCTTTGCCAAGGATACGGATGAGTTGCAGCATGAGAATCGGATCGGCAGCTGCATAAAGGCTGCCGCCAAAAATAGTTCCTACATAATTTCGTGTTCTCCAGTTGAGTCGCAAGGCAACTACCGTATTTTTCCAGTCGGAAGAAATAAACACAATTCTGCCGCCTGTTCCCCGATAAACCGGGTAAAGGTTCATAATAAACCTGAAGATTCGGGTTTTAAATGATTCCTTTTCTGTGATGTTGTAAAACAGTTTCATGCTTTAAAAATAAAACCCCGCTGTAGCTACAACAGGGTTAAAATATGATTTTATAATGGACAAAGGCCGATTGCTAAGAAAAAAATTAGGGTGCATTGCCTAAATATCTTCAATTAAGCTGTTCAAATTCAATTTTTTTCCTTCTAATTCAAGTGCTAAGTTATCCCAATTGTCTATTATCCAGGCCTTACCATTTTCGGCGACCAAAATTTTACGATTTTGAGTGAATATCCATACAAGTTTTTTTACGCCAAAATTCAGTAGGGTATCGGTTTTTGTTTGGAAATAATCCAAGCCCCCAATTTGTCCTCCCTCATCAATTGCAGCTTTTGTATCAATTTCGATGATAAAATCAGGTGCAATATTGATATATTTCTCCTGAACTTTAATTTTGGATGCCAATGTTTTGTCTAATAAGGCGATGTCGGCTAATCTCCAATTGTTCCGGTCAATCTGTATTCCTAATTCACTGGTCAGTACAAGATATTTGTCGGAAAAATGCTCATGTAGCCAAGCTACTATTCTGGCAATTAAAATTGCTTGTAGAAAACTACTGCCCATTACAGATTCAATTGTTTTTTTTCCTGATAAAACTTCTCTATAGCCATTGTAGTAAATAGCTTTGCCATCAATCATTTCGTAGAGAAGCACTTCAGGTACGGATTGATATTTTGTTTTCATAGGAAGTAATTTTTTGTTATATTTTATAATGTAAATTTAACGAAAATTCACTTTAATAAATTCAAGTTCAAATACATTATTTATCCTCCTTCATAATATTATGCCCCATTTTATCTCTTTTGGTGAGCAGATAAAACTCGTTATGCTCGTTTGCAGTAATTTCAAGTTCTATATTTTCAACAA
The DNA here is from genome assembly GCA_945888475.1 of Saprospira grandis DSM 2844. GTDB lineage: Bacteria > Bacteroidota > Bacteroidia > Chitinophagales > Saprospiraceae > Saprospira > Saprospira grandis_C. The sequence goes on from CAMDAB010000008.1 coordinate 48,041, forward strand.
TTTCGAGACCATAACCCACAAGTCCAATACGTTTTTTGGGATTGTTGGTCATCAGGCGCATTTTACTAATGTTCAAATCGCGAAGAATTTGTGCTCCGATGCCATAATCGCGCTGATCAGCTTTAAAGCCAAGTTTGATGTTTGCTTCGACGGTATCGTAACCCTGTTCCTGCAGTTTGTAGGCCTTCAGTTTGTTCAAAAGTCCTATTCCGCGACCTTCCTGTTGTATATAAAGTAATAGTCCTTTGCCTTCTTCCTCAATGCGTTTCATGGCTGCATGCAACTGTGGGCCGCAATCGCAACGAAGAGAGCCGAGAATATCGCCAGTCTGACAGCTAGAGTGAACACGTACAAGTACAGGTTCATCTTCTTTCCAGTCGCCCTTTTTGAGTGCCAGGTGTGTTTCGTCGCGGGTTTTATCGTGAAAGGCAATCATTTCGAACTGCCCGAATTCTGTGGGCATATCAACTGAAATGAGTCGGTCGATCAATTTTTCATGCTTGATGCGGTACTCAATCATATCGGCAATCGATATTATTTTAAGACCAAATTTATCGGCGATTGTAAATAAATCGGGTACTCGTGCCATGCTGCCGTCCTCGTTCAGAATTTCTACGAGAACACCCGCAGGATATAGACCAGCCATTCGGGCGAGATCTACAGCAGCTTCTGTGTGTCCGGTACGTCTCAATACGCCACCGTCTTTTGCGATAAGCGGAAAAATATGTCCAGGACGCGCATAGTCGGTCCAGCTTGCTTCGGGACTAGTCAGTCTTTTTATTCCGGTAGAACGGTCATATGCCGAAATACCTGTTGAGCAACCAAATCCAACCAGGTCGATTGAAACGGTAAAAGCAGTTTCGTGATGAGAGTTGTTGTTCTCTACCATTGGGCGCAGATTCAACTCACGGGCTCTTTTTTCGGTAATGGGCGTACAAATAAGTCCACGACCATGTGTTGCCATAAAGTTGACAATCTCAGGTGTTATTTTTTCGGCAGCGCAGATAAAATCGCCTTCGTTTTCACGGTCTTCATCATCAACAACGATGATAACCTTGCCGTTTTTAATATCTTCGATTGCACTTTCAATCGTATCTAAATTTCTAACTGATGTTTCGTTGTGTGGGTTGCCAGACATTGTTGCGAACTCCTTTTAAATAATTAAAAAATCCTTTTAGCAGGGCTGCATTCATTGCCAAAAAGTAAGAAATATAACGAAGCGGAGCGAGATGCAGACCCAGTAATCCCGTCAAAAAGTCGAGCAAAGGTACGGCAAATAGACCGAATGTTTGAAGAGAAAACAAAATTTGATAAAATAAGTTTCCCCCAAAGGCAAATGCCAAAAAGATATTTGCAATGAAGGCTGCAATGATAAAAAAGGGCCCGAACCAGCGTAAAACCTTGTGCGATAAGAAAGCAAAGGCAAGAGCACCTTTCCAAGGCATTAGCATGGGCCAAAAGACCGAAAGATTGGCAAAATTGCCACTGCTGATGCGTGTTTTTCTTCGAAATTCTTCACTTATTTTACTCGAAACATCTTCATAACAAATGGCTTCGAGTTCATTGATGGCCTTGCCGCCTTTTTCCAATGCTTTCATAGCAATGTAAAAATCATCCACTAAGAAGCCTTTTGGGACCTCAGTAAAATAGGTAGAACGAATTGCATAGCAACCTCCCAAAGGACCAATCATTGCGCCCCAGGCCTTTCCCTCATGGTGTTTCATCATTACCTCTCTCGAAATGTACCCTTTTTCGTTTTTGGCAATACCGCTGCCATCTTTACGCTCCGGATTAGTGATATTTGAGTCCACTACAGCGATTTTGGCATCTTTGAAATGTTTACAGAGCTGAAAAACAGTATTGGCGCCCAGCATAACATTTGCATCCGTAATGATAAAAATATGCTGTTCCGATTTTGGATGCTGACCAAAAGCCTGATCCGAGAGCTGATTGATTATCATCGGCTTGCCCTGTCTTTCATCGAAAGCTGTAAAATTTATAATTTCGGGATGCTTTTTAGCAAATGAGTGTAAGATTTCATTAGTTCGGTCATTGGAACAATCGGAACCTATAAAAATCTGCAGTTTGTCGGCCGGATAATGATTGGCAAGGATGCTGTTCAGTTTTTCGGCAATAACTTTTTCTTCATTGTATGCCGACATTAGAATTGAAACGCTGGGTAAAGTTTCTTCAGGCTCAAATACCGGAGCATGCGCTTTTTTGCCTGCGGCTACCAGCCTGAGTATAAGCGGGTAGAGCAAATAGGAGTGGAAAAGTGCAACAATGGATATCCAGAATATGACAGCGGTGAAAATCATTCGGTTATTTCATTTAAAGCTGATTGTAAGCCTCCAAAAGTTCCTTGGCTATCGCTCGGTTATCGAAATGCTCTTTTATGAATACAGCTGCATTTTTACCCATAGCTGAAGCCTTTTCAAAATCATTCGCAACCGAAATAATGGCTTCTGCAAATTCGGTAGCAGAATCGGCAATTAAAACTTCTCTTCCGGCTGTGGCTGCAATTCCTTCCAAACCTAGAGCGGTACTTATGATCAAACTGCCCATAGCCATTCCTTCCAAGATTTTTACCCGCATCCCACTGCCCGAGAGCAAAGGTACCAACATGCAACGATGACTGCAAATAAATTCAACAGCATCGGGCACTTCTCCGTGAATAGTAATACCTTTCATGCGAATGTTTTTGAGCCAATCGGGGCTATTCCTGCCGCCAATATGAAATTCGGCCTCCGGGATTTTCTCGATAACTTTTGGCCAAACCTGCTCGATAAGCCATTGCAGACCTTCTATATTTGGCAGCCAGTCGAGTGAGCCGATGAAGCAGAAATCGGCAGCGGCCTTATGGTTTCTATCTTTATAATTTTCTAAATCCAGTCCAATAGGCGCTACTATCGATGGAATTTTAAGTCCCAGACTTTTAAAAAAGTCCAGATCCCTTTGGGTGATGGCGGCCATCAGGTCGTATTGATTCAAACTGCTGTTTTCAAAATTTTCCAGTCTTTTACTCAGTAGTTGCAAGTACCATTTTTTTACGCCAACAGATGTATTATCAGCAATTCTCTTCCAAATTTCATGCTCTACATTGTGTGAACGCATGCAGATTTTAGCATTTGAATATTTTCTTATAATATTGATGTAGGGTGCCAGATAGAGCGTTTCCATCTGTACGATATCGAACTGCTCAGACTGAAGCAGGGTTTTTAGTTTTTCTTCGAATTCGGAAGTAACAAAACGCTCGATATGGTAAGATTTATTAGAAAATAGATTTAAGAAAGCATCCAAAACCTTTACGCGATTATCGATGTCCACCAAATGAATGTCTTTATAATGATTGAATTCGGCTGGCAGGGTTTTTATATCGAAAGGGTGTTTACTGGTGTTCATGCTCAGCAGTGTCAGCTCGACCCCTAAACTATTCAAAGCTTTAGCCATATAAGTCACGGCAATTGCCTCTCCATCTTTAAGCGGAAAGGGAAATTTTTTTGTAAGCTGTAGTATTTTTATCATGTTCTAAAACCAGCGCTTGTTTTTCATATAAATAAACATAACAATGAAGGTGACAAGCATAATTGCAATTAGGGTTGGATAACTGTATTTCCAACCTAATTCCGGCATATATTCAAAATTCATTCCGTACCAACCTGCAACAAAGGTTAGCGGAATAAACAAGGCTGAAATAATTGTCAGTGTTTTCATGATATGATTCAATTCATGGCCTGTTTTTGAATTATATAAATCCATCAGGTCTTTGAGCATTTCTCTGAAATTATCAAAAGTATGAATCAGGTAGTTGGCCTGATCCTGAATATCATTGAGATATGCAATGGAACTTCTTTGAAAAAAATGATCAGTCTCGGTTTTAATTTTTGTAAGTAAATCGCGTAGTGGAGCAATATGTCCCCGCAGTATATTTAGTTCTTTCTTCAGCTGTAAAACTTCCTTCGAGAGATCTGTTTTCCGCCAGTTTTTGCCTAATAAGGAATTTTCGAGATCCACTATATTCTGTCTGATATGTTCTAAGGTAAACCCGTAATTGTCTATGATGGCATCGAGCAGTCTTATAAACAGATAGTCCGATTTTCTTTTGCGCAGATAGCCCTTGTTTTGCAATATCCGTTCGCGAACCTCATCGAAAACATCGCCGGGGATTTCCTGAAAGCTAAGAATATAGCCATCGCCAACCACCAGGCTAATGTGTTCAATAATCAAAATCCCCTGCTCATCGATGTGCATCATTTTGAGTGAAAGGAAAAAATAATTATCGAAGGCCTCAAATTTTGGCAAGAGTCCGGGTTTGAGGATATCTTCAACCGTTAGGCTATGCAATCCGTAAAACTCGCAAAGTTTCTCCGTCTCAAGGGTGTTGTTGCAGATGTCAATATCTACCCACTGTACATGCTTGTCAGGTATTTTATTCAATAAAGTAAGCTGAGTATCAAAATTAGCATTGGTACTCTTACAATCCAGTTCATTATATTCTATCAGAGAAAACATATTGCCTTGTTTATTCCCCAAAGATGATAAAAAAATGAATATTTGAGCAGCATTATTGCTTAAAATATATTTGCTATGTTCTTAAAGCATTTTTTGTAATGATAATATAACTTCAAAAGTTTTTTTGCAACATTGTTGCATTTTTAAAAAAAATCCTATATTTGCAACATTGTTGCACTTTTAAACTTTTATTTTTATGCGTAAGTCCATTTTTATAGTACTAATTGCTAGCGTCAGTTTTACTATGTTTTCATCCTGTAAAAAGGATAGCGGTAACTATGTTATCACATTCATCAGTCCCACAGAAGGCTCAACTGTAACAGATGCAAGCGATGCACATATCGAAATTAAATTAGAAGCCCCCGATGAACTCGAGGAATATGAAATCAGCTTGAGTGTAGATAGTGTCGGTGCTGCAGTTATTGCACCTTTCCCTTTGAGCGGGCATGATCACGTTAAAACGAAAACGATCAGCGAACATGTAAACCTTTCTGCATACCCTTCAGGCACAGCATTCAGGTTAAAAGCCTCCCTATGCAAAAATCACGATTGTACCGAAAAACTTGAAAGTTCTGTTAGGTTTTTAATTCCGTAGAATTCAGCTGAAAATTTTATAAAAAAAAGGGCTGCCAATGGCGCCCTTTTTTTTATAAAAGTTACAATATAATTTTTGTTGTTAGTTTTTAAGAAATGATTATACCTTATTCCAGCTTGCACCCTCTTTGCCGTCTTTTATCTGAACACCCAATTTGAGCAGCTCATCACGAATCAGATCACTTTTTGACCAGTTTTTCTGTTCACGTGCATCTTTACGGAATTCAATAATCATTTGCATAAGACCATCGAGCAATTCGGCCGAGTTGTCATTGGCAGCAGTTTCATCCATCAGACCAAATACATTGAAGAGTAGCGCACCGAAGCTTTCTTTCATTCTGCTTAGTGTGCTTTCCGAGATAAGATTGATCGATTGTTGATTATTATGGAATTTCTGAATTTCGCTCACTAGACCAAACAGTTCGGCAAGGGCATTGGGTGTATTAAAATCATTGTCCATTTCATCGTATGCCGCATCAATAATACTGTTAATACGGTTATCGAGTTCAGATGAATTTTCCTCGCCACTGTACTGAATTGATTGCAGGATGCTATTTGCTTCCATCAATCGCTGTAGCCCTTTTTCGGCAGCCTGCATAGCATCTTCGGTGATGTTGAGGGTAGAGCGGTAATGCGCCTGCAACATAAAGAAACGCAGTGTCATAGGGCTGTAAGCCTTCGACATAAG
>CAMDAB010000009.1 GCA_945888475.1 Saprospira grandis DSM 2844
TCCATCAAATTTCCGTGTTGCAATGGCTTCACCATCAAATACCCATTGGTTTTCGACATTTATTTCATTGATAACTCTGCCCAAATTGTTTGGGTCTTTTTTAAATAAGGTACTGATTTTTTTCATTTGAATTCAATATTATCTTAAGATGGGTAACATAATTTAGAACTTTTAAAGCTAAAATAAATATTTGGTTTCTTCATCGCAAAGGGATGAATAAGGGCACAAAAAGAAACTGACTTTCGTGCAGTGTCCTGTAAGGAATTATAATGGATTTGAGTTAAATTAGCTAACAGAAAAGCATCTACTTAATTTGCTTAAAAAGGCCTTATCGTAGCTTCTGTTTCTTTGATATAATTGTCAAGCTCTTCCTCATTGATGAGTTTTATAATTTTGTTTTTTTCTTCCAAAATGCTGACAGCTTCATTATATGCACCAGAAAGTTCATTGTCAGAAGGCTTTGCAATTAAAAAATTAAACAACAGATTATTTTCTTCAGCTATGTCCTCCAATTGCGTTAGATATCCAAACCATTTTACTGATTTTTCCTGAATACTGCTTTTGTGCTTCAAGTCAAAACTAAGCGGCTTTATAAGGTTGATATGACCATTTTGCCAGGCATAGTCAAATTTTGCAGAGACCCCCTTTTTGTTTTCGATTGAATAATCTCTTTTGAAAAGCCCGAAACTGACTTTTTTATTTATCTTTTTTGTAAATTCAGAAAGCAGATATTCATCCGAATGCTTTTTGCTAATACTTCCTTGGGAATACACTGAAAAATATTTGTCTATGTAATGTTTTAAAACAGCATCTTTGTTTTGGTAAGACGAACTAAATTTTTCACTAAAAAAAATACTATTATCATCGGGTATCAGTAAATATTCATCTCTGATAGGATCAAAACCCAATTCCAATAATTCATTGTTTTTATCTTTAGAAAATTGAACAACCCGATTTTTGAAATTTTTTAACTTTTTTTTGATTCGGTTTACATCAACATTTGGAAAAAGAGCAGACAAGCGCGCCAATGAATCCGGATAAATAAATTTTAATTCAGACTCTTCTTTAAAATAAAAGAGTATACCAATGTTCACCTGTTCACCCAAAACAGCAGAGGGCCTGAATTTCAACAAACAGTAGTCGACATTTTTCAGATTCATGACAATAATTGTTTTAAGCGCTCAACGAATTGTTTTTCATTTACTTTAATGCAGTTGAGATATGTTATAATATTTTCAATGTCAGAAGTATCAGATTCTAAACCTTCATAATTTTCTGCGGCCTCATCCAATTGCAATGCAATATTTCTAAGTGTCAGAACCGGATTCAAAGTCCGCAAATGTAACAAAAACTCATCAAATTCCAATGTAGTTAATCTATTTGAGATTTTCAATCGTTCAAAAGTCAGGTGAGAATTTTTAGAATTAACGTCCTGATTATCCAGAAAATTCCAAGCCATTTCATTTTCAAATAGACTTTTACAATCAGCATCTGTGTTTAAGCTCATTTCATGATCTATCAGATAGATTTCCCTGTCGGCTTCAAATAAATTTGGACGGCAAGCCCTTCTGTCTTTATTTTGTATCAAAGCATCAAAAGCAAATATATTTTCAAGTTCCCAATCTTCAAAATTTGAAAAATCAAAAGAGACTGCACATTCAATATATTTGGACCCAAAATACAGTCCATGCTGAATGTCCTGTTTCTTAAACTCCGGAATTTCTTTAATCTGACTTACTAGATTATTACTGACATAAATGATTGCTGCTTCAGGGACTTTCAAATCAAAGGATTTTGCCAATGCATATGCATAAAATTCCTTATTGGTTGGCTGACTGTTTAAAATTCGGTTCTGATTAAAAACTTTAACCACATAATCAAGACAAGCTCCGTTTTCCGTCACCACTTCCATTATCAAAGGGTTGTTCGAACCTTTTAATTTTGCAATAATACTGACTGCTTTATAAATAGGCAACTTAATCATTTTTACTTTGAATTATTGTTAATTTAAAGTCTCATCCCCACCAATCCACAACCTTATCATCCACTACCCGATAATCAATACCAAGGGCTTGGAAATACTTCTCTGCAGCTTCAATTTTTCGCTGTTCACCAATAAAAAAATATTGAAAATCCGTGGTTTTTACATCAAAATCATCAATCATCAATCCCTATCATTCATATCAATCAAATCCCTGATTGCTACTGATGCGATAGCACAGCCAAAGGCTGCAGGCACATAAGACATAGTACCATAGGCCGATTTTTTGAAACGGCTGCCATCTGTCAACATCAGTGAATGTCTTTGCGGTAATTCGGCAGAATAAACCGTTTTGAAACCCTTTCTGATGCCAAATTTCTTCAGTCTTTTGCGAATCATGTGCGCAAAGGGGCAGTTATAAGTCTTTGAAATATCCGCTACGCGCAGCTGTGTAGGGTCCATCTTGCCACCGGCGCCCATGCTGCTCACGAAGGGCTGCCCGCTGAAATAGCAGTTCGAAATCGCCATCAGCTTGGGTGTAACACTGTCGATAGCATCGACCAGATAATCATATTTCTGTGAAAAAATTTCCTGCATTTTCTCGGGCGTGAGAAATTCGCTAATCACATTCAGTTTTATGTTTGGATTGATGCCACGCATACGCTCGGCCATGATTTCGGTTTTGAGCTGCCCGACAGTGCTTTGCAAGGCAGGCAACTGACGGTTGCAATTGCTTAAATCAACCGTATCTCCGTCCACGATTGTCATTTCGCCCACTCCTGCCCTGCAGATAAATTCAGCGGCAAAGGAGCCTACTCCGCCCATGCCAATTACAATAACATGTGCGTTTTTTAATCTTTCGAGATTTTTTCTTCCAACAATCAGCTCGGTTCTCGACAACCAGGCAAATTCATCTGTTAAAGGCGTTTCCATTGATTTATTGTTTAAAAAATGTTGTACGATTTTCTAAAATTTGTGCTTTGAGTTTTTCGATATCTACCTCTAAAATCGAGGCGACTTTTTTATAAATCTCTTCGATATTGTATTTTTCCTGATCATCTGTTTCCAAAAAAAGTCTATCAGGTGGGCATTCAGCCAATACTGCATTTAAACTAGTTTTATCTTCGAACAATGCAGCGCCGAAAGATAGGTAAAAACCTGCTTTTATCAATTCTCTGAGCAGTTCAATTTTTCTGTTGAAACCATGAACCAACATTTTAACATGTTTGCCCTTTTGCCATTTTAATAGCAATTCGAAGGAACGGACACAATGAATGATCATAGGCCTGCCGCTTTTTTCGGCAAACTTATACTGTTCATTCAGTACCGAAATTTGAAAATCAGGATTAAAAGCTGTATTTTTGTCGAGTCCGCACTCGCCCACTGCCATAAATAATGGATTGTCGATATGTGTTTGCAGTTTTTGTTCAAATTCAGCAGCACTGTATGTATCGAGATCCCAAGGATGCGCACTGAGTGAAAAAGGCTGACCCTGCGGCAGATTTTCCAAATCCTGCCAAAAAACATTTAAAACTGCGTTTGTGTCGGGTTTATCCTTCAACAAATGGGTATGGACATCAAAGAATTTCAAATTCAAATATTTTAACAGTACAAAAATAATTAAAAATCATGAAAACGGCTGAAAAACATCTGACATCGACTGAATTAATGGGTTTGGAAGATCAATATGGAGCGCATAATTATCATCCGCTGCCGGTGGTACTGTCCAGGGGCGAAGGCGTCTATGTTTGGGATGTTGAAGGCAAGAGATATTATGATTTTTTATCGGCTTATTCCGCTGTTAATCAAGGACATTGTCATCCAAAAATTGTAAATGCACTGATCGAGCAGTCGAGAACGCTTACGCTCACTTCCCGTGCTTTTTACAATGACAAGCTCGGACCTTACGAAAAATATATCACTGAATATTTCGGCTTCGAAAAGGTATTGCCCATGAATACGGGCGCTGAAGCAGTTGAAACTGCCATCAAAATCTGCCGTAAATGGGGCTATGAGAAAAAAGGCATCGCCGACGATGAAGCAATTATTCTGGTTTGTGGTCAAAATTTTCACGGACGTACAACCACCATCGTTTCTTTTTCAAGCGACAGCGATTCGAAAGACAATTTTGGGCCGCATACCCCCGGTTTTGTTTCGATTGATTATAACAATCTGACAGCTTTGGAATTGGCACTTGCGCATTATGGAGATCGCCTTGCCGGATTCTTGGTAGAACCTATTCAGGGTGAAGCAGGTGTTTTTGTCCCAGATGAAGATTATTTGCCAAGGGCTGCCGAAATGTGCCGCGCAAATAATGTGCTTTTTATTGCTGATGAAATTCAAACTGGCATTGCACGTACCGGATCTTTGTTGCGTGTATGCGGCAATTGCAGCTGCGAGGCCAAATGCGAGCGACAGGCAACTTATACCCGTCCCGATATCTTGATTCTTGGCAAAGCTGTTTCGGGTGGTGTTTACCCGGTTTCGGCTGTACTTTGCGACAATGATATTATGGATGTGATTCATCCTGGTCAACACGGTAGTACTTTTGGAGGAAATCCTTTGGCCTGTGCCGTTGCTGTTGCAGCCCTCGAGGTTGTGGATGAAGAAAAATTATCACAGAATGCCCGTCGTTTAGGTAATATTTTCAGAGATAGAATTCAAAAGGAAATAGTCGAAAAATCTGAACTGGTCACTTTGGTGAGAGGTCGCGGACTTTTGAATGCGATTGTTATCAATGACAGTCCCGACAGTAAAACTGCCTGGAATATCTGTGTAAAACTTGCAGAAAATGGTCTGCTTGCCAAACCTACGCATGGAAATATTATTCGCTTTGCTCCTCCTTTGGTGATGAATGAAGCGCAGTTGAATGAATGTGTGGATATTATTAGGGATACGATTTATAAATTCTGAAGTCAGAAGGTAGAATCCCGATAGCTATCGGGAAGAAGGTAGAAGTCAGAAGGTAAAAGTCATAAGTTAGAAATTTGAATATGTTCTAATAAAGTCTAGCTTCTTAAGTCTTAAAATCTCTAGTCTATTTTTTACCACAGAGTTCACAGAACGAGCTTTATCTACAAACACAGAGAATTTCTAAAGTCAGAAGATAGAAGGTAGAAGGCAGAAGGTTGAAATTTGAATATGCTCTATTAAAGTCTAGCTTCTTAAGTCTTATAATCTCTAGTCTATTTTTTACCACAGAGTCCGCAAAACGAACTTTATCTACAAACACAGAGAATTTCTAAAGTCAGAAGGTAGAAGTCAGAAGTTTGAAATTTGAAAATGTTCTAATAAAGTCAAGCTTCTCATAGTCTAATTTCTTTTTTTACCACAGAGTGCACAGAATAAACTTTATCTACAAACACAGAGAATTTCTAAAGTCAGAAGGTAGAAGGTAGAAGGTAGAATTTTGAATATGTTCTAATAAAGTCTAGCTTCTCATAGTCTAATTTCTTTTTTTACCACAGAGTGCACAGAATAAACTTTATCTACAGACACAGAGTGCCACAGAGTTTTAATTTAGAACTAAATTTCTTGTAAAAATTCTAACTCTAATTTCTGATTTAAAGAAGTCTAGCGTCTCAAGTCTCTTAGTCTAAAGTCTATAAACAATGAAAACCATCGTCCTCGGCGCAAGCCCAAACCCTGAAAGATATGCCTACGAGGCAGTGACAAGACTAGTAGCCAAAGGGCATGAAGTCATTCCTATCGGCATCCGACATGGAAAAACTGCCGCTGATCTTGATATTTTGAACGGAATGCCGCTCATTGAAAATGTGCATACCCTTACGCTGTACATCAGTCCAGATGTGCAGCATGAATACTACGATTATATACTGAATGTGATAAAACCCAAAAGAATCATTTTCAATCCGGGCACAGAGAATGCTGAATTTATTAAAATGATTAAAGGCAGTAATTTAAACATTGAGGTTGAAATTGCCTGTACGCTCGTGATGTTAAATCTGGGGGTATATTAATCCCTACTCAATATATCTCTGATCGTTACCCTTCATACTCCTGATGCCTGCACCGGCAGCTACGCCAATTCCTAACAACAAAAAAGGAATAAATCCACCGGAAAAAAGCCAATATAAAAGTGCTAAAGCCCCACAGCCTAAGAATCCAATCCCCTCGGCAGTAAGACTGAACTTTCCTCTGAATCGGTATTCAGCAGCAGCTTTGAGTGGTACCAATCCAAAATAGGTAACAACTGAAAGCATTCCAAAAAACAATAAGGTTAATAAAAGCGTCATAATCAATATTTTTTTAAGATATTATAATTTATTTTTTAATAATTCCAAAAGGCTGCGAGTCCATTAACAAACCTTTTTCATCGTTGATTTTTATGATGTAAATGCCTTGAGGCATATCCTGAACATTCATTTTCAGCGTAAAATCATTTTGAACATTGAAGTTTTCCGACTTTATCAATTTTGCACTAAGGTCGTAAATTTCTACCGCTATATTTGCCTCGTTATCAAAATTGCCTTCAATCGTCAAATAGTCAACAGCTGGATTCGGAAAAAGATTCAATTCACGAATTTCAACCTTGTTTGCTTGATTTGAAGCAACAAAATCGGGCAGGTTGCCATTGGCAAAGGCATATTCGCCAGGTAAAATCCGATCAGCTCTGATAAATCCATTACCATCAGCACTATTAAAAAGATTGATTTTGGTATAATATGGAAATTCTTTCCAATCGTAATAAGGCGAAGGTCGGTAAACCAAAATAAGCGAATCCTCGGTCTGCGAAACCAAATCGGCATCGAATTGTGGTAAATTATAGGCATTGTATTCAAAACGGGCTACTCCAATTATTTCTTCGAAATTGCCCTCAATTCGCCAATAATGACTGTTCGAAATCCTAGCATTAGTCGGATTGTTCTGTATGGGATCGGGCGCTGTCCAATAGTGATCCATTCTAAAGTTTAGGGTATCGTTCACAGTTGGGACATTAAACAAAACATCCACAAAGGGAATTTGAACCGATGCCAATGGCGCAGCAGTGCTAAACGTATAATGCATTTGAGCTAAATTCAAACTATTTTTTGGATTCACGGTCCAGCTTTGCGCAATAAAAGGTAAATCAAATGCAACTGTATCAATTTGTCCATCTGTAATCAAATCAACCGTTGTTTGATTTCCAAAAGCATCATAAAAACTAATTTCCAAAGGAACATTGCGATGATATACAGTTGCGCCGCGCAGTTTCTGTTCAATTTCAACAGTTGTGCGATAGTTAGCACCCTGATTGACCCAGGAAATGCCATTGATTTCGAAAGAGGAATAACCGGGCGCAAAAATCCATGCATCGAAAAAGTCACTCATGTTTTTGCCAGTTGCAGCAGTCAATCCATCGCGATATTGTGCAGCATCTATAGCACTATAGGCATTTGCATTCAATACAGCTTGCTGACCAATTCTAAAGAGCGAATCGCCAAGATATGTGCGCATATTATGCAGCATGGCAGCGCCTTTATAGTAGGTATGCGTACCATAAGTATGTTCAAATGGCATACCCGACAAAGCCTGATAGGTATCATCATCGAAATGCGCACTAATAAGTACTTCTTTGTGATTTTGTTTTACTTTGTTGATGAAGGATTCCCGGCCATATAGGTATTCGGCAAAGAGATGCGCAGAATATTCTGCATTGCCTTCCTTAATCCACATTTCCTGCGGACCAACCAGGGTCACCACATCGCCCCACCAGCAATGTCCCAACTCATGTGCCATCAAATCCTGATGTCCGACACTGTTGCCACTAACACCCACGCTGCGTGGATAAGCTATGCTCGTCGGATGTTCCATCGCTCCTTGCGGCGTGATGATATAGCCTACCCGCTCCCACCAGTATGGTCCCCACCAGCTTTCGAGCGCATCGACCGCATCGCCCAGACCTGCAAAAGTATTGCGCATGGCAGTAGTATCGGCAGCCCTGGCAACGAGCTGAAAGGGCAAAGGGCCGTTCAATGCATTATGTGTATAATCTACCTGTGTATATTCAGAAACCGCCATGTGTGTGATGTAGGTGGTCAGCGGCTGATCCATGCGGTAAGACCTTAAAATCGTATCGTTTGAAATCACTGTTTCTCCCAAAAATGTACCAACGGCATAGCCTCTTTTTGGTAGTTTTGAATAAATATTGATGCCCATAGTGGCTCTTTCTACAAAATTATCGAAGCAGGGAAACCAGCTGCGGCCCATATTTACTGGATTTGATGTCAGTCCAATGCCCAGATTATAGGCATAAACACCATCGAACTTAAAGCCGCCCCAGGATGCATCGGGCGTTGGGCGGCCATGATAATAAACACGGACTGTTGCTGTGTCGCCGATACTCATTACAGAGGGTAGTTGCACAGCAAGGTAGATACTGTCGTAAGTAAAACTGAGCTGTGTGCCAAAACCAGTTATGGAGTCTATGTTAAATTTTAGCAAATCGAGCGGCAATACCTGAACATTGTTCATATTTGGCGTAAAACGAACCGAACAATCGGCATAGATCTGTCGATTGCTAAAATCAATGACTGAAATATTCAGATTATAATCTAAAATATCGATGGTATCGCTGCGCTGCATCGATGCCTTAAAAATTTCAGCTTGTTGAGGATTTAATCTTTTCAATGGCTGATGGCTGTGGTGCATGCAACCGTGAAAGCGAGGCTGAGCAATCAACATGAATGTCAGAAAAGAAAAAATGAGGGTATACAGTAGTTTCATAAAGACTTTGTTTTGCTCAAAAATAAGGCTATTTTTTTGTAATTGAAAATGAATAATGAGCGTTTAGCACATGTAGTCTATTATATTAAAACCTATCCGAAAAATGTCGAATGTAAAACTGGCTACTGTATACCAACCAAAAACCATTGGCAGTATTACCGGAGTCTATCGGCAAGCTCGAAAAACTTGAACTTTTAGATTTGTCAAATAGTGCTAATGGCATTAAAATATGGAACAACGGAATGAGTTGACGGAGTAGCTTAATCATTTTTTAAGTAACCCCCAACCACCTATCAAAAACATACTGCAAGTATTCTCCCCTGTATTTACTCAAACCTAATAAATATAAATTCTGCTTGTACATTTTAATTAAAAAACATATATTTGTCACGAAAAATTTTAACTCATTTTATAAACACCAATAACACAGATGGCAGAAGCGCTTCAACTAGACAGCTTGAAAGAAATCACAAAAGCGGATTATGTGAAAGCCTTTAAAAATAAGGCCGTTTGCTTAAATCAAAACTAACCAATTAAAAATACAGGTATCAATCGATACCACTAAATTTTAAATTTATGAAAATATTTGCATGCTTTATCCTTAGCATTATCTTTCTGACCGGATCAAATATTCATTGCCAAACGCTAGTGGGAATAAGTAGAGATGTTTCTGAATTTATTAAAGCCCCACAATCAAATACAGCTAGCCCTTACTCCTACTCAATGGCTAAAGATGATGCCATATATTTATCACTGCTTTATGAGTGGCCTTTGACACTGACACTACCGGAAAATGATGTCTATTACAGACCAGCGAATGAATTAGGCCATAAGGATTACATTGCAACGATATTAAGAGAGGAACTTCATAAAAATGATATAAATAATCCAAGAAGACTTGAAAAAAAAATAAAAAACATTGCATCTAAATTAGATACTTTATATCAGCAAAAAAAAGACTTTGGATGGGTGGGAATACAACTCTCATTTGTTAAAAATAAAAACAATACAAATTGGGCAATTGATTCTATAAATGGTCAGGCTGGTGATATTGGAATTAAAATTACTTTTGATGAGGCTAAAATACAGTCTGGAATGGATGCAGATACCGCAAGTATTGACATAACATTGACACAGAAACATCTGACTAAGTTGCATATTAATATTGACAAACTTTCGGAAATTCTAAAAACAGAAGCCCCCCTTCTAAATAAAAAAGGTAATAAAATTAAAGGACTCGACTTGTCAAAAATCCACCTTGTGGTGGATAAATTAGTAACAGAAAATGAAATACCCACGCAAATAGCCACAATACATTGGTCTCTTATCTTAAAGCGTGAAGTAAATGGCTATGCACTTGATATAAAACCTGAAGTTCTCGGAGAAATACTGCGTAAACTAAATTATAGTAATGAAAAGGAAATGAATGATTCTTTAATACTTGCTAACCAAAAATTCAAAACGGAATTACTATCCTTGTTTCGCAAATCTCAATAATGAAGTAGGTGACGATAAATATTTATTGAATTCATTTATAAAACCATATCCTGGCAAGTAGGTGAAAATATTCACAAAACAAGCGCAACATCTGGAATTGAGTGTTTCTATAGAATAATGCTATACCCTCCTATCCAAAACATACAGCAAGGTATTCTCCCCTGTATTTACTCTAACCTAGAAAATATAAATTCAGCTTGTATAATTCGTGTAGTGCCTTCGCATGCTTATTCTATACAAGCAGTAAATAACACTAATATCATTTTGAGAAATCCGCATGGAGATTTTGGCATAGCTGGAGCACTTTTAGAAATAAACTGTACTCAACTATGGCAATTTTTTTCAGGACTTGTCATTGTCTAACAACAACCTAAAAAATGACCTATGAAATATATAAAGTATATTGTTTTTTATCTTGTATTTTTTGGAATAGCCAATCAAGCTGCGTTGGGACAAGTATCTGATGAATATAAAAGGGAAATGAATTCTTCATTTTTTTTAAATCCTGAATTTTTGTTAGATGGTGAATATATTGGTTTTTGTCCAAATCTCAGTTGCAATATAGCGCACATCGAGTTTGCATTACAATATATAAGAGATAGTATCGCCTCAGATACTTTTGAGTTAAACTGGTTATACATCATTGGATTTAGAAAACAGCAAACCTTATATTATTTAGATTCTTTATTGTCGACAGGAAAATATAATTTTCCTTCAACAAAAGTATATATCGGAGAAGAGTTTTCTCCATTCCTAAAGAGTATGGCATTGAGTTTTCCTAATCTGATTGAAATAACGCAAAAATATTATGATGATATATGGGATTACAATGAAGAGTGGGAAAAATTTTCCACAAAATTAGTTCCTGAAATGTTGGATTTACCTATTGAAAAAATGCAGCTTAAAATAAAGGATTTTGAACCACTTTTTGGGAAGTTCATGGAGTTAAAGGACTTGACTATATTGAAATATCCTAATTGGCAAGAGGATAAGAAAGAATGGAGTTTTCCACCAAATTTGAAGGTATTAAGGTTAGTTAGTTTTGGTTGTATAGATATAGCATTACTAGAAAGCGTTAAAAAACTTGAAAAAATTCAAGAGTTATCATTTTCTTTTGGATCTGCCTTTAATAGTTGCAGTTCAAATTATTTTGATCAGCTGGCAGATGCTGTACTTGAAAATAAACGCATTAAAAAGCTGACTTTGGCAAATTCAAGTATATGCGTCCTAAGTAATTGCGACTATAATGATTACACCAGATTAAGATTATCTCCTGGTAAAGCAGATAAAAAAGATAGAGATTACAAAAGTTTTAGTTTTTATTTCGATAAACAAGAAATAAGCCCGGATACCCTCCAGTTACTCTCGTTTATTATAGATAGCCTTGTTATTGACTTTGGAAAAACGCCTAATTTGCGTGTATTAAATCTTTCAGAGAATGTTTTGGAAACTGTTATTTTCAAAAATGCTAAATATGCTAAAATAGAATACTTGAATTTTAATTCAACAAACAAAAGGTCTTTAGTTGCCTTGCTCAAAATAGTACTTCCGCTTAAAAAACTGAAAAAACTTTGCGTAAAAGGCCTCTTTAGCAAGGCCGAAGAAATAGACCTATTAAAAAAGCTGCTACCCTATTGCGAAATAGAAAGTTGAGCATAGGTGAATATAAAGAACCCAAACTTCTAAATCAATAAAAGCATTTTAGTATAAGTATCAGATTTTTTTTATTCAGCATTTTTTCATTTGTTCTTCTATCTTCTCGTGGTTCTAAA
The DNA here is from genome assembly GCA_945888475.1 of Saprospira grandis DSM 2844. GTDB lineage: Bacteria > Bacteroidota > Bacteroidia > Chitinophagales > Saprospiraceae > Saprospira > Saprospira grandis_C. The sequence continues at coordinate 11,977 of CAMDAB010000009.1, forward strand.
AAAGAGGATTGAGAAAAAAGAAGTGCTATGCCCCCTAAAATAAAACTTTAATAATGACACAACGCTTTTATAAAATATTGCAATTTGGGATTTTATGCTCATTTTTCTTTAATTCCTGTAGCTACAGCCCCGATATGATTGAACCTGGCAATTGGGTCTCAGTCGATGAGCATCAGTATTTTTACTTTAAAAATGCAGAAGGACTTGTATGGAAAATGCCATTTCCGATTTTATTCCAAGACAGTAGCAATTCTTTATATGCATCACCGATATTTTTAAAAAAAGAAATGAAAGGCAGTAAAACGCAACTTCCTTTCTTCTACAAAATGTCATATACGGAATTTTGGAGATATAGTATGAGTAAAGCTCCCGCAACCCTGTTTTGGGACGATAGGTTATACCTTGCCAATGATTTAGACTTTGCGCACAATATAGATAGCTTTGCTTATCTAAGTTTGGAACGCATTGAAGATTACAATGCAAGGGAAAAGACTTTTTATGCCGTTTTTAAAGACTATGATAATGGCAAGGTGCATAAGGTTTTATACAAAAAAAATGTTGATGAACCTCGCTCAGAGACTGCCGCACGGACGGCGAAAAGTGAAGTCGGAGTTTGGCAGGCTAAAATAGGAAATTTACATTATGAGTGTTTTAACAGTGATGAACAAACCTTGATTTTTGAGCATAATTCAATTGACAAAAAATGGAAATTTGCGCGTTGTAATTATATAAAGACTTGGCCTTCTGCTAACTTTAAATACATTTACAAACTCAACCCAAATGATAAAAGGGATACGATTGAGATTTCGTTGTGGAGCGTAAAAAGCAATAGCGAAAAGGAAACGACATTTTATGCGCTGAATAAAAAAAAGGAAATTAAGTTTACAAAACAAAAGTTGAGCTTGGGTAAGAATGACTTAGACAGCAAAATAAAGGTTATTGCTGAGTCTTTGAATATTGATACCAAGCTATTTCATTCTTATATGTCGAAAGACAGTTTTAATTATAAGGCAGAACACGAGCATAATAAGTTTATAGTATCTCCTGCCCAAAATTTTTGTATGCGCCTTTACCCTTCAGATAGTTTTAAGATTACAGCTTCGGATTTATACTTTGGGGGGACGATGGAAACAATTTTTGATCTTAGGGACTAATGTATAACCTTCGCCCCTCACTACTTATGTTGTAGCCTGGGGCTAACCTTTTTATATTAAACTGCATGAAGCAGGGCAGTGAAAAATGAGGGGCAATGGCTGATGGATTGTAGCGGAGGGCATAAAAAAGTAATTTTCATTTATTTAGTTTATGGTCAATTATTTATATTTTAAAAACACCCAAACAAATGGCAAAGGAATTAAATTTAGATTACCTTTAGGAGATAAAAAAAGCGGATTATACAAAAGCCTTTAAAAATAAGGCCATTTGGAAAAAGCAAAAGCAGTAACAGTTATGAAATATTTTTTAACATTTATTCTTACGGTTTCATTCCTTTACATTAACTGTACAGGGACTAATACTAATAACCAAAACTCCAAAGATTCGGCCATTGATAACAATATAGGCCATCGCTACACACTACTCGGCGATTTCAATGGAGATGGGCAACTAGACACGCTCATAGAGTCTTATCAGCATAAACAGACAAATCAGGAAATACCAAAACTTAAAATAGAAGCAAGACTCAACAAAGAAGTCATCACCCAAATTATGGCTCAAGAACCTAAAACTTCTTTGATTTCTAAAAATAATACGATTTCAAACTACCTTATCAGTGCGGAGCCTCAACAATTAGGACTAGCCCATTTAAAAAATGAAGGAGATCTCAATGGGGATGGCGCTGACGATATAAGCTATGTTGTATTATGGGCAGATATGTCTAGTTTAAACAAATGTCATTTGCTTTCTTGGAATGGTAAAAATTGGGTTGAACTTAGTAAGTTTGATATTAGAGACGATATGCTCGCTCCACTACCCACAGAAAAAGAAGAACCTGTTACAAATAATTTTATTCAAAAATTAGATAGTAATTTGCTTAGAATTCATTGGGTTAATGAAGAAGGCTTGGAAGAGTTTAGTATGGTCAACCTAAAAACAGCGAAAAAAATACCTGCCAATAATATTCCGCTAGACGATCGTTTTGTTATTATTGGAGACTCTATCAACATTCCTTCTTTTGAGCTTAATTTTGATTTGAGCTCGGAAATAGACAAATTACTGAATAGCAAAAAAGAAAGCTTGATGCTACAAATTGATTTGAGTGCTAAGCCTTTGGCTAATCTCAGCACTAGTCAAAAGAACTACTATGACGATGAAATGGATCAAATTAAACTTGGTTCCTTTACTTTTGAACTTTATAAGGATGGAAAATTTATTTTTGCCAACAAAAAAATAAGTAGAGCGGCTTTTGAATCCATTCAAAATTTGAATTTCGATGTCACTATAAATTGTTTTAGTGGTAGAAAATCCTCAGACCTGAATTTATTCAAGATAGATTATGTAGGTGAAAAAATTCTTAATTTGAATGCTAAACCTACTAAAGTTTCCGGTAGATTATTGTAATCAGCTATCAAAAAACATACAGCAAGGCATTCACTGCATATTCAACACTTCATTTCCTGCCCAAGGATTATCGAAGATATAGTATACATTACTATTGATTTTATCCACTCAATTAAAGTTGGAATTAAAACTTATGTTCGCTAATTCCAAAACTAAAAATAAAACATTTGCAAGTTAGGGATTTTGAAATTCAGTTGCAATTTTTATTTTTTTGGTTCTGACCCCTTTAAAAATTTAAAAGGCAGCCCGAATTTTCGGACTGCCTATAAAATTATGATTTATCTTTTTAATCTAAAATCAATTTGCCGGCTCAGTGGCATAAGACTCAATTGGAGGACATACACAGACAAGGTTTTTATCTCCGTAAGCACCATCTACTCTACCAACAGTAGCCCAAAACTTATTATTGCGCACCCATGCTAGCGGGAAAGCAGCTTTTTCGCGACTATAAGGTTTGTTCCAGTTATCCGCTGTAATTTGGGCAAGCGTATGCGGAGCATTAACCAATACATTATCCTTCTGATCTGCTGTTCCATTGGCAATTTCTTCAATTTCAGCTCTGATTTGTAGCAAAGCATCGCAGAAACGGTCCAATTCGGCCTTATCTTCCGATTCGGTAGGCTCTATCATAACCGTACCAGCTACTGGGAAAGAAAGCGTAGGCGCATGGAAACCATAGTCCATGAGACGCTTGGCAACATCCTCGGCCGAAACATTGTATTTTTTAAAGCCGCGTAAATCCAGAATCAATTCGTGTGCAGCGCGACCTTTTTCACCTGTATATAAAACATCGTAAGCATCACCTAGACTAGCTTTGATGTAATTGGCATTCAAAATAGCATATTCTGTTGAAAGTCGGCAACCTACAGCACCGAGCATTTTGATATAGGCATATGAAATCAGCAAAATAGATGCAGAACCCCAAGGCGCCGCCGAAACAGCATGAATACCTTTTTCGCCGCCTACACCACTTACCATGGTATGATTTGGAAGGAAGGGCTTAAGTTTATCGTTCACGCAGATGGGACCCATGCCAGGACCACCACCACCGTGCGGAATTGCAAAAGTTTTGTGTAAATTAAGGTGACATACATCGGCACCTATAAGGCCCGGCGAGGTAAGACCTACCTGAGCGTTCATGTTGGCACCATCCATGTAAACAAGACCACCATTGTCGTGAATTGTCTGACAGATTTCTCTGATTGCAGTTTCAAACACGCCGTGCGTAGATGGATAAGTTACCATCAGACAGCTGAGATTTTGCTTGTATTGTTCTGCCTTATTTTTCAAATCGTCAAAATCAATATTTCCTTTCTCGTCGCAGGCAATAACAACAACCTGCATACCAGCCATAACAGCCGAAGCAGGATTGGTCCCATGCGCAGAAGATGGAATGAGCGCTATATCGCGTTGCGTATGGCCATTTGCCAGGTGATATGCTCTGATAGCCAAAAGACCACTGTATTCACCCTGTGCACCAGAGTTAGACTGCAAAGAACAAGCGGTAAATCCGGTTACTTCGCAGAGATACTCCTCAAGTTCTGAAATGATCTGATGATAACCTGCTGCCTGATCGGCAGGAACAAAGGGATGCAAGGCACTGAATTCATCCCAGGTTACGGGAATTAATTCTGTGGCAGCATTCAGTTTCATGGTGCAGGAGCCGAGCGAAATCATTGAATGCACCAATGAAAGGTCTTTGCTCTCGAGGCTTTTGATGTAGCGCATCATGAGACTTTCTGACTGATATTTTACAAATACATCGTGCTGCAGATATTTGCTTTGACGCTGCAAAGCAACTGGAGCGGAAATGGCTGCAGAAAAAACAGATGCATGTCTCTGCTCTAAGGCTTCTGCACTGTGACCATCCTTACCTTTTAATGTGGCAAACACAGCAAGTATAGCAGCTACGTCTTCAATCGAGCTTGTTTCATCCAGTGTAACTTGTGCAAATTTCTTGTATGGATAGTAGAAATTGATACCAGCATTCAAAGCCGCAGAATTGAGTGCAGTTTGTGCATTTTCATCAGCTAAGTCAATTCTTAATGTGTCGAAAAAGTGACGGTTTGTCTGAATATAACCGAGTGCTTTCAATTCAGCATCCAAAACCTGCGCCAAGCGATGAATGCGTGTTGCAATGCCTTTGATGCCTTCGTAGCCATGATAAACCGCATACATTGCAGCAATGTTGGCGAGCAATGCCTGGGCTGTACAAATATTTGAAGTTGCTTTTTCGCGACGGATGTGTTGTTCACGTGTCTGCAAAGCCATACGTAGGGCACGGTTGCCATGCGTATCGACAGAAACACCGATAATACGGCCCGGAATGTGACGTACATGCTCCTCTTTGCAGGCAAAAAATGCAGCATGAGGTCCACCAAAGCCCATAGGCACGCCAAAACGCTGTGAATTACCCAAAACTACGTCGGCTCCCCATTCGCCGGGAGGTGTCAGCAAAGCTAGACTCATAATATCAGCAGCAACAGCTACAAAAACTCCGGCGGCTTTTGCACGTTCTACAACTTCGCGGTAATCTTCAACAGCACCATCTTCCCCGGGATATTGCAGAAGGACTCCGTAAACATCCTGGTTAAAGATCATTTCATGAGGATCGGCCACAATTACTTTGATACCAAGAGGTTCGGCTCTGGTAACCAAAACATCGAGTGTATGTATGAATACATTTTTAGAAACTAAAAAATGCGTAACTGGTTCGTCCTTTGGTCTTTTGTTGCGAAGTCCGTAAAACATGGTCATTGCTTCGGCAGCTGCTGTAGCTTCATCCAAAAGTGACCCATTGGCAACTGGTAAACCGGTCATATCACAAACCATTGTCTGGTAATTGAGCAGCGACTCCAAACGTCCTTGCGCAATCTCGGCCTGATAGGGTGTATATTGGGTATACCAACCTGGATTCTGAAAAATATTTCTTAAAATTACGGATGGTGTTATTGTACCATGATAACCCTGACCAATATAGGTTTTGAACAATCTGTTCTTGGCAGCAGTTTTCTTCAATTCCTGAAGATATTCAAATTCAGATTGTGCAGCAGGCAAATCGAGCTCTGCCTGCATTCTTATTTGTGCAGGAATGGTTTCATCGATAAGCTGACTAAGAGAATCGACGCCGATTGACTGCAACATTTCTTTTAGCTCAGCTGAATTTGGGCCAATATGTCTGTTGACAAAACGGTCCGGATGTTGAAAAACTGACATGTGTTTTTACTGATTTGATGTTAAGTAGTTGATTTTTAACCTTTAATCGGAAGTAAATTAATATTCCGAGCATCTGCTTCGTAAATCGCTTTGTTTCGCACTGCAAAATTAAAATTTTACAGCAAAATAATTTAAAAGTATGACCTAAAAACAGATTTTTAACATCAATGTTTCAGAAAAGCAACTCAGTTTAACTTTAAAGATTTACTTTTTTTCTTTCAGAGAAAAAAGTACCAGATCAAAAGCAGAGACAATGCATTCAAAAACAATGACATGTTCATGGTAAAGCGTAGCGGAGAGAGAATGAGTTTGCTTGCTTTTTTGTGGGCTTTATCTATATTATTTTTAAGAAGTGAAGTATTTTTAATAATCTTATCCGCATAGCTTTGAATCTGAATAACTCCTGCCGTCATTTGATTTTCCTGTTCTTTGTCAAGTAACTCTTCACTTTTTTGAGACATCTTCTTCAAATAATTAACAACGATGTTTCCAATCCAGCGACCAAAAGGCCAAAGTTTTTTTATCATGAGCTCTTTGAGTGCAGGGAATACAAGGCTTAGTTTGACAAGCCTGAGCATTTCCTTATAACTTGGTAATTCAAGATTATCGGGTATATTTTCGGCATTATGCTTTAAATCGATAGAGATATCTTTCATCGAATCAAGCGCAGCCTCGTACAACTTTTTGGAAGACTCATCCAGCCCGGCTACCACCCAATATGCAGCAACCGTTATACCCGAAAGCGGTCCAACGAGTAAGCCTGTTAAGATCCACAAAATTCCACCTGCCCAGCTGAGCGGCCAAATCAGAAAAATACCAGTCAGGCAAATAGCAAGTATAAAGAAAAGAGGCCATAAAATGAATTGCAAAACCACTTTATAGGGCGTGTTTACCAAACTGTTTATTGCTGAAGATATGTCCTTGCTTCGATATTTTTCGAGATCTAAGCTCATTTGTTCACAGAGCTGCTCCCATTTGGCAATATCAATTTTCATATGCTGAATTTTAATGCAAATTACATTTTTTTATCAAATTTGATTGTTTAAACCATAAATTTGGAAAAAAATTGATTGAATTTTAAAAAAAGGCACAAATGCAAAAACTTTCGGCCTACATCCTTTGCCACAACAGTGAAAAATATCTTTATCAAATCTTGGAAAAACTGCAAAGCGTTGCCGATGAAATCTTAATCATAGATAGCGGAAGCAGCGATCAAACAAAGGAAATAGCACGCTCATTTGATAAAGTAAAATTTGCACATAAACCATTCACAGATTTTAAATCACAGCGCAATTTTGCTGCCGAATGCTGCAAATTCGATTATGTGCTTTTTCTCGATTCGGATGAACTGCCCGATGATCATTTCATTTTGGGTTTACAGCAATTGAAACTAAAAGGCTTTGGCGAGGATGCCTATGAGGCAGAAAGGCACTGGAATGTTTTGGGCAAAAGGGTTCATGTCTTCTACCCTATTGTTTCACCCGATTACCCGATAAGGCTCTACAACAAAAATATTGTAAATTTCGATAATTCAAGCCTTGTTCATGAGACTCCGGGAGGATACAAAACCAAGGGCATGCTGCCAGGCAAAATAGCGCATATAACCTTCGAAAACAAAGCAGTTTTGGAGAGAAAACTACAGTTTTACACCGATATTGCCGCGGAGGATTTAATTCGGAAAAATAAAAAATTGAGCCCTTTTAAAGCTTATGCTTCAGCCTTTTCAGCCTTTATAAAATGGTACATCTTAAAAAAGGGGTTTTTAGATGCTTACACAGGTATTCAATTAGGTTGCTATGCTTATAGATATTCACTTTTAAAATACAAGAAGGCCCTTAGGCTTAAAAACAAAAGAGATCAGTCAACTTCTTCATAATCGATATATTCACCATCGTCGGCCTTTTTACTTGGACTCTTTTTGGGTGCTTGTTGAGTTGGCTGACTGTATTGCTGCTGTTGCATTTCCTGCATACGGCGCAGCATTTCGTCCATCCGATTAGCATTGGAATGCGCTCTGTTGCGGTTTGTATCATTAAAACCAAGGAAAAGCGGCCTGATTAGAAAACGGTAAATGAGAAAACCAAAAAACAGGAGAAATAATGTTCGCATCTTTTCAATTTTACGGAAATAGGAACAAAAATTGGGGCAAAACAAATATTATGACAAATTGTCAGCCGAAGCAAAAATTTTAGCACTCAAAAATGAAATATCGTCAGGAAATCCAAGGTCGCCTTTAAACACATCCAATCTTTCGAGCAGTATTTTATTAAATTCGTCAACGGCTAAATATTTATTTTCGATTGTAAATTCAATCACTCGGTTCTCATCAAAAAAATCACCTTCCTCATTTCTTAAATCAGTAAGACCGTCGGTATAGAGCAGAAAAAAGGCATCACCACTAAGTTGTATTTCACCCCATTCTATGGCGGGTAATTTTTTAAATGCCCCCAGTACAGTACAGCCTTTATCGAGCCTGTGTACCTCATTATTCATTATCATGATTGGCGGATTGTGTCCGCAATTGAGGTAACGGAGTCTTTTTTTTGTTTTGTGGTATCGAGCAATGAAAAAAGTAATAAATTTATCGCCTTTTGTTGTTTTAAGTACTCTTTCGTTGAGCAGTGTGGCAAATTCAATTACGGAGAGATATTTTCTGTTAATTAAGGCGTGTAAACTAGCTTGAAAATTTGACATTAATAAGGCTGCTGCAATTCCTTTACCCGAAATATCGGCAATACAAAAAGCCATTTCCCTATCTCCCAATTCGATAAAATCATAATAATCGCCACCAACTGCCTCGTGCGGATGATAAACCCCATCAAATTCGAACTCATGATTTCGGGGTAAAACACCGGGAATAAGCATATTCTGCACTTGCACAGCAAGCTCAAGTTCACGTTTGAGCCGTTCCTGCTCCAACTGTTTTTTGAAAAGTCTTTTGTTTTCAATGGCAACGGCAATAATATTGGTAATAGCCGCTACAAAGGGGACCGGCTCATAAACATCGGCTGTTTCGATCAGATTTTCTCCGATAAAAGTGTAGGCGATAGGATATTTTTTGTGCAAAACCGGAATCACAATGGAAAAGCCCGAAAGCAGTTCATGATTGGGGTACTCAACCTTACCCGGCCTTTGAAAATGAGGCAAATAACCTTCAATGTTATGCCTTAGCAGCGACTCATCTATCCCGGCATGAGCCACACAGGTCCAGGTATCATCGAAACGGGTATAAAGTGCAAATCTCTTGATGCGCATCTCCCAGGTGAGAATATCTTTGTAAATACGGAACAAATCAGCAATTTTAAAATTATTGTTGATCGCCTGCGTAATCTCGAGCAAACGATTAATTTGCAACTGTTGAAGTGAAAGCTTATGTTCTAACTGCTCCCTGATGCTTCTGCTATTATTTTTGTTTTCCGAATGCTCCACGCTGGTTTTATTTTACGCAAATATACCAATTCAAAAATATTTATTGAAATTTTAGCGCGAATCCTAGACAAATAGTTTGAATTCTGTCAGGGATAAAACTATTAAAAGCGACTTGTTTTTCAATATATACGACATTACTTGTTTTCAAAATAGTCAGACAGTCCGTCTAAAATAGCTTCCGAAAGTAATTCGCAAAACCCAAATCCAAGTTTTGGCTGACTGAATATTTCTTCTGCTTTATCCAAGCTGAGTAATGAAATATGAAATTGAGGACAATAGTGCCCTGAAAAAACTGGCATATTTCGACAATAAATACCATCAATATTGGTCTTAATACATTCATCCTGCAGCAGATTTGGCCCTGGCAACTGTCTGCTAAGCGGCATAATTTTCATTTTTTCAATTATTGATTGCTGAATTTTATGCGCTATTTTTACAGAATTCGCTAAATCTTCGGAAACGAGCAGATTTAAAAAATCGAAACGATTCTGGGCATGATGCATTGCCTTTTCAGTGAATGCACCGGGCACAAATATGATTTGAAAATCATCATTTACTTTCAAATTGCCTGTTCCTGTGCCAACAGATATGCGCAAATCGGATTTATGTTTTTTAAAGGTATTAATAAATGCATCCGCCCCTGCCCTTCCTAACTTTTTTTGGACTAAACGTGCACAATGCATATTCCAGCTTTTATAAGGCCCATCTTCAACACAAATCTCTATTTTCAGTCCATCCAACTTCGAGACAGCATCGGGCATCTGGACTTTAATATTAGCGCTCTGCCATTTAGTGAGGCATTCAATTCCAAAGCTGTCGATACAGACCTCCAGGTTTTTAAATTCAGATTTTTGCACTGTCAGCGAGGGTCTCTCCATTTTTCTATCCATTTTGGAATCGTAGATTGATAAAGTTCCATCTAGCTCATTGATACTAAAAAACATTTTAACAGTACTTTCCTTCATAAGATAATGTTTCCGGCTTCTGTCTTTTCTCAAATCAAAATGCTGGTAATCGACCGGATTATTCCAACGACCACCCCATACCCAACCTCTTTGGTCGAAAATACCTACAATTCTTCCGTCTGAGATGGTTCCCGGTTTTGAAAGGTCGTAAACTGCATTTTCAGGTTCCAGGAACTTTCCATCGTGAACATATTTTTCATAAGGATTCAGCATTGGATTGATATCGACAGCTGTACCGAATGCATGTGGAGAAAAATCTTTAGACAGCGTAAGCAGTCTGTAATTGAATGCAGAAGTATTGTTAGCCCTCATGGAAGCTGCATCGTTCCAACCACTGCTGTCCTGGTTCAAACCATACTTGTTAACCGGTATGATACTTTGTATAGGAAACTTTAACGACTTAAGTTCCTGAAAAATATATTTAAGGTCATCACTTACAGTTTCATGCACTATGAGAACTCCTTTTCTCACTGAGGCACTATCAGTATTTCCATTTTTATCGAATCCAAAGTATTCAATTTCAAGACATTTTAGCTTTTGACGGACAGTATCACTTATTGTACCTAGTTTTCTCGAAATTATGTTTAAATCCTGCGCCATTCCAATACTGTCAATACATGAACTTTCGTTAATAACATTCTGAGCATTAACAAAATAAGATATAAAAACCAGAAAAAACAAAAATTTTATATTCTTCATGTGCTGGTATTTGATCCAATTATTCTTGAAACTTTGACAATATATGAAAAAGTAAGGTAGCATGACATGAACTTTGACTTGAAATTATAAAAAAACATAAGATTTCTATATCTTTGCGTTTTACAAAAAACAAAAAACGCGAAATGAATATTGCAATAGTTGGGACCGGCTACGTAGGACTAGTAACAGGAACTTGTTTTGCCGAAACAGGTAATAATGTGATTTGTGTCGATATCAATGAAGAAAAAGTAAAAAACATGCAGCAGGGCAAAGTTCCAATTTACGAGCCCGAGCTGGAACATCTTTTTGAACGAAACACAAAAGCTGGTCGACTACATTTCAGTACCGAACTTAATTCGGCCGTCGAAATTTCTGATATCATTTTTCTTGCGCTGCCTACTCCACCAGGCGAGGACGGATCGGCCGATTTGTCCTACATCATGGGCGTTGCCGAGCATTTGAGTCATATTATAACTAAATACAAGGTTATTGTTGATAAAAGTACTGTACCTGTTGGCACTGCCGAAAAAGTACATGCCATTTTGTCAAAAAATCTCAACAGCAGCTTGTTCGACGTTGTTTCCAACCCTGAATTTCTAAGAGAAGGCGTTGCTGTTGAAGACTTCATGAAACCCGACAGGGTCGTAATCGGAACAAGTTCACCCAAAGCGCAGCAATTGATGCGACAGCTCTACGAACCCTTTGTACGTCAGGGAAATCCAATCTACTTTATGGATGAGCGCTCGGCTGAAATGACAAAATATGCTGCTAATTCTTATTTGGCTACAAGAATTTCCTTCATGAACGAGGTTGCTAACCTTTGCGAATTGGTAGGTGCCAATGTTGATGATGTTCGTTTAGGGATTGGCTCCGATTTGAGAATCGGAAAAAGATTTTTATTTCCCGGTGTGGGATATGGTGGAAGTTGTTTTCCCAAGGATGTAAAAGCCCTTGCCAAAACAGCTGAAGAATACATGTATGAATTCCGAATTCTAAAAGCCGTGATGGAGGTAAACCGTAGGCAGAAAAACAGATTGGTTGAAAAAGTATGTAATTATTTTGGCCATAATTTGTCTGGAAAAACCTTTGCAGTCTGGGGGTTGGCATTCAAACCAAATACCGACGATATCAGAGAGGCACCTGCCCTGCACATTATTGATGAGTTATTGGCACTTGGTGCTAAAGTAAAAGCATATGACCCCGAAGCCATGCATCATGTGAAAGAAATTTATGGCGAAAATATAGAATTGACTGCAGACCAATACGCTGCACTTGAAAAATCGGATGCGTTGTTGATCGTTACCGAGTGGAACGCTTTCAGAACTCCCGATTTTGATAAACTTGCCGCTGGACTCAATAAAAAAGTTATTTTCGACGGCAGAAATATTTACAGCCTCGAAAACATGAAAAATCTTGGTTTCTATTACGAAAGTATTGGTCGCGAAACTATACACCCTTAAAATCGACATTAAATGAAAAGAGTACTGATAACGGGCGCAGCAGGTTTTTTGGGTTCGCACCTCTGCGACCGATTTATTGCAGAAGGCATGTATGTAATTGGAATGGATAATCTACTAACAGGTTCATTGAGTAATATTGAACATCTTTTTCCTATGGAAAATTTTGAATTTTATCATCACGATGTTTCAAAATTTGTGCATATCCCAGGACATATAGACTATATCTTGCACTTCGCTTCTCCGGCAAGTCCGATAGATTATTTAAAAATGCCTATTCAAACGCTGAAAGTGGGTTCATTGGGAACGCACAATCTATTGGGGCTGGCTAGGGTGAAAAATGCTAGAATTTTGGTAGCATCTACCTCGGAGGTTTACGGCGATCCTTTGGTACATCCACAAACCGAAGATTATTGGGGCAATGTTAATCCCATTGGCCCAAGGGGTGTTTATGACGAAGCAAAACGTTTTCAGGAAGCAATCACCATGGCATACCATAATTTCCATGGCTTAGAAACAAGGATTGTGCGTATTTTCAACACCTATGGTCCACGTATGCGAGTTGATGATGGACGTGCGCTTCCTGCCTTTTTCTCGCAGGCGATGAGGGACGAAGAAATTACTGTATTTGGAGATGGCGCTCAAACAAGGTCTTTCTGTTTTGTAGATGACCTGATTGATGGCATTTACCGACTGCTGATGAGCGACTATCACCTGCCTGTAAATATTGGAAATCCTGATGAAATCACAATAAAAGACTTTGCTGAGGAAGTTATCAGGCTAGTCGGAAAAGGTAGAATAGGCTACCGCTCACTGCCAAGAGATGATCCAAAACAAAGGCAACCCGATATTAGCCTTGCAAAAGAGCTTCTGGGTTGGTCTCCAAAAATAAGCCGGACAGAGGGGATATCCAAAACCTACGAGTATTTTAAAACAGTTGTAATTTAATATAAGTAACACAAAATATATGTCTAAAAAAATTCTTATCACAGGCGGAGCTGGATTTATAGGTTCTCACCTAGTAAGGCTTTTCGTTAACAAATACCCTGACTATAAGATTGTAAATCTCGATAAGCTGACCTATGCAGGAAATCTTGAAAACTTAAAGGATATCGAGTCTACAGCCAATTACAGTTTTGTAAAAGGTGACATTGTAGATGCCCAATTTATCAATAAGCTTTTTTCGGAGCATCAGTTCGATGGCATCATACATCTTGCGGCCGAATCTCATGTAGACCGTTCCATTCTAAATCCGCTAGCCTTTGTAGAAACAAATGTTATCGGTACTTTGAATTTATTGAATGCTGCAAAGGAACAATGGAAAGGGGAAGAAAATGATAAATTATTTTACCATATTTCAACAGATGAAGTATACGGCAGCCTCGGGGAAGAAGGATTTTTTACCGAAACGACATCCTATGACCCACGTTCTCCATATTCTGCCTCAAAAGCAAGCAGCGACCATTTTGTAAGGGCCTATCATCACACATACGGAATTCCGGTTGTAGTTTCAAACTGTTCAAATAATTATGGCCCCAATCAGTTTCCCGAAAAATTGATTCCGCTTTGTATTCACAATATTAAAAGCGGCAAGGCACTGCCCATTTATGGCGATGGCAAATACACCAGGGATTGGCTATGGGTAATGGATCATGCTGCGGCAATCGACCTCATTTTTCACAAGGGTAAAATTGGAGAAACTTATAATATAGGTGGTCACAACGAATGGAAAAACATTGATTTGGTCCATCTCCTTTGCGACCTGACAGACAAAGCATTAAATCGTCCGCAAGGAACAGCCCGTCAGCTCATTACCTTTGTAAAAGACCGTCCTGGACACGATAAAAGATATGCCATCGATGCCAATAAAATAAAACATGAATTGGGATTTGAGCCAAGTATCACTTTCGAAACAGGCCTTGCCCAAACAATTGATTGGTACCTCAACAATGAAACATGGCTCGGCAATATCACCAGCGGAGCCTATAAGGCCTATTACGAACAACAATACAAGAACAGATAAACCAGAAACCCTATGTATCGCAATCTGACGCGTTTAACATGCCTATTTTTGTTTTTTGGCTTTTGTGCAAAACTCGTGGCACAGATTCCGTCTATTCCAATGATCGACCCTACTAGGGTCAGTGGCGAAAAACCTATTCTTCCCGACGCAGAAGCAAAAACTGAAAATTCAGAAAAAGCCAATACGATGAAATCTGCTGAGGATAAGACCAAAGCAGACATAGAAGCTGATAAAGAAAAACTCAAAAAGGATGAGGACGAAAAGGAAATTTTGGCAAAAAAACGACTTTCTACCTTACCTGAAGCTAAAATCTGGGGACAAAATTTCTTCAGAGATCAAAGTATTTCGCTTTTTGACAGAACACGCGACCTTCGTGCTTTGCCAAGTTATTTACTTAACTCCGGAGATGAACTGAGTGTAACGGTCTGGGGAGTGGTCGATTTTAGCAAAGCAGTTACAATAGGACTAGATGGTTATATTGACCTTTCAATACCTGAATTAATGGTACCTAGACTCTACGTCAAAGGTATGAAATTTGGCGATGTCCAGGAAGCGATCAAAGAAAGGCTAGCCAATCATATGAATATGAGGAGTTCATTTATTGATGTGCAGCTTAATTATTCAAGAAATATTACGATAAATATTACTGGCGAAGTTTTTAATCCAGGTAGTTACAGTATACCCGCAGTGAACACAGCATTTAATGCACTTGTGGCTGCTGCAGGACCAAGCCAGATAGGTAGTGTCCGCAATATTAAGGTGGTGAGCAGCAATAAAGCGACTCGAATTCTTGACATTTACAAGTTTGCTACAAATCCAAATATTGCCGATGAGTTTTTTATGAGCAATAATGACTACATATTTGTACCATTAGCCGGCAGGGTCGTTGATGTAAAAGGATCTGTTAAAAGACCTTTCTCCTATGAGTTAATTGATGATGAAAACCTAAAAGATGTTCTGCTCTATGCAGGAGGTTTATCTGCCGATGCTTATCTCAGAAATATTCAGGTGCGACGTTATTCGAATAATGAAGAATCTATCATAGATATTGATTTGGCTGAACTTTTAAAATCCAATAAAGATTTTACCCTTCTGAATGGAGACATCATTACAGTTTCGCCAATAAAAGAGGCATATACAAATTATGTAACTATACAAGGCGCCGTAAAACTACCGGGCGAGTATGAACTTAAACCTAGTATCAAAATAAAAGATATTCTTCAACAGTCCGGAATCATGATATCTGCAGTAAAAGACAGGATTTATGTTAAAAGGATTCAACCGGATTTCTCCATTAAATACATCAACCTGAATGTAGACAGCGTGATGAATGATGAAAACAGTGAATCAAATATACTTTTAAGAGCTTTGGACGATATCGAAGTTAAATTCAAATCTGATTTTGTTGACAAATATAATTTAAAACTGGATGGGGCTGTCAGAAAACCCGGCATGTACCTCCATAGTGACAGTCTTAGTCTGGCCGATCTGATTTATTTAGGCAATGGCATCAAGAATGAAGCAGCTTTGAGTTTTATTGAAATATCAAGAATTATTTTAAATCAGGACGGTACTACAAAAACAGAAATACTTCAATACAAAATAGATGACAGCCTCAGAGTTGCTGGCGCTGAAATGTTTATGCTAAAACCATACGATCAGGTATTTATTCGACAGTCTAAAGGATTTGAATTGCCAAAAAATGTTGAATTAGATGGTGAAATTTACTTTCCGGGAACTTACACCATTAAGGCAAAGAATGAAAGAGTGTCGGATTTGATTAACAGAGCAGGTGGTTTTACAGAAATTGCCTTCCTTGAAGGGGCAAAACTTTACAGAAAGGATGAAGGATATGTTATTCTGAATTTGGCAGAGGTTAAAAAAGATACTAATTCAAGATTTAATTACTTTCTAAAAGAAGGGGATAAAATAACGGTGCCTAAGATTAAAGATCTGGTTTCGATTGCTGGAAGAATAAACCATCCGTATGTAAAAGAAAAATCTGAGATTCAAGAAATTGAATTAAAAGTTAAACTTTTAAAACTTCAGACCGAAATTGAGAAAGAAGAATTGCTTGCTTATGACAAAATTGAACAGATGAAAAATCCGGATAAGGTAAATGTGCCTTACCACAAAAAAAAATCGGCAACTTTCTATCTTAAAAAATATGCAGGTGGGATTGACAGAATTAACGGTGGCAGAAAAAAACATATTTATGTAAGATATGCTGATGGTTCTGTACAAAAAACCAAAAGCTTTTTATGCTTTAAAAAACATCCAAAAGTTGAAAAGGGCGCAATGGTTTATGTTGACTCTCGTACAAGACTTAAAAAGCAAAGAGAGCCTAGAAAAGCAATCGATTGGCAGACGACCATCAGAGATACCTTTGCAATATTGACTTCCGGACTTACGATTTACGCATTGATCAGAGCAGCTACTGCTCCATAAAAACGCTAATTATGCAAGATAATGAAAAAAGTTCCCTTAATATTCTAAGGCTACTAAAATCATATGGCTGGGAATTGTTGAAATTTTCATGGCTCATAGCTATTGTTGCTTTGTTGCTGGGTTTTTACATGTACCGTTCAAAAAAAATAATTCCCATTGATTATGCAGCTTATCTATCCTTTTCCATCAATGAAAACTCGGGGGCAGACCAGGGATTTCTACAACAGGTTTTAGGCGGTGTAGCTTCTTTGAATATGATTGATGCTGACATGGGACTTGGGACGGGCAATAACAGCATGGCTATGTTGCAAGAACTTTTAAAAACCAGACGAACCATGGAGTTGGTGCTTTTTAAAAAAGTTTCACTACCCGATAAAAACGGAAAGTTAAAAAAGGACTTTTTTATACATCATTATCTCGACTTGTGCGGCATTAGGGACAAATGGAAAAAGGACAAGAATCCCTTGCAAAAGATTGTTTTCACGCATGACAGTGTTCCGCTTTTTAGCAGAGAACAAAATGCTGTATTGGGCTTTGCGCACATGAACCTTTCGAAAAAACAATTATCAGATAATTTGAGTAAAGCCGGTATACTAACCCTAAAATTCAAATCGGTTAATGAGCAATTTTCCTACAATTTTTTAAGAACCTTTTACGACGAACTCAATACTTATTACACTTTCAAATCAATTGAAAAACAACAGCGAATTTACAAGGCAGCCTTAGCAAGAAGAGACTCTTTGGAAAAAGAGATGGACATAGCTGAAAAAGAATATATAAGTTATTTAAACACACACAATCTCGCTGCCATGGGTCAACATGCCGAAGAAATTGAAATTCAATATCTTGGCCGTAAACTAAGCGGTGAAATGGAAGCTTATTTTATGGCTATCAGAAATGTAGAAACCGCCAAAATTGCGCTCGAACAACATACGCCTTTGCTTCAGGAAATTGACAGGCCTATGTTTCCACTTGGCAAAGAAGTACCAAATGCCTTCGCTGCGCTGCTGATGGGTATTTTTTTAGGGGCTTTTTTAGGTACAATTGCAGTACTTGGAAGGAAGGCCTATTTCGATTTTATAGTGAATAAAAAGCCATTTTTTCAAAGTGCGGAAATTATTGAAAAAACTGAAGGCGACCATAATCAAACATTGCCACAACCATAAGATAAACTACTAAACAAAAAAAACAGGGCAGCAAAAAGGTGTTGTCCTGTTTTTTTTATGCTTTTTTTAGTAAAAACCTATAAGCCTATTGCCTCCACACCTGGTAATGTGTTGCCCTGAAGGTACTCCAGCGTAGCGCCCCCTCCGGTTGACACATGGCTTACAAGATCTGATTTTCCAGACTGATTCAAAGCAGAAACAGAATCGCCGCCGCCAACCAATGAAAAAGCACCTTTTTGGGTAGCAATTGCAACTGCATCGGCTATTTGCATAGTTCCTGCAGCAAAATTCGACATTTCGAAAACCCCCATAGGGCCATTCCAGAGAATTGATTTAGAATTTTCTATTTCTGTTTTAAATTCAGCAGCAGCTTTGGGGCCTATATCCAAACCCATCCAACCATCGGGAATCTCGAAACTAGAAACGATTTTGACATTGGCAGAGTTATCAAATTTATCGGCAATGATAGAATCTTGAGGAAGCAGTACTTTAACAGCTTTCGCTTTCGCTTTCGCCAAAAATTCGGATGCTACATCTAATTTATCATTTTCAACCAGAGAGTTACCAATTTTTGCCCCTTGCGCCTTCAATAAAGTATAGGCCATAGCACCCCCTATAATCAATACATCTACAATGTCAACAAGTTTATCCAAAAGTAGAATTTTATCCGACACCTTTGCACCTCCAATAATTGCGACATAGGGTTTTTGGGGATTATGCAGCAATTTTGCGGCACTCTCCAGTTCTGCGCGCATCAAGAAACCAAAGGCTCTTGAATTATCGTCAAAAAATCGGGCTACCGTTGCAGTTGAGGCATGTTCCCTATGCGCTGCACCGAAAGCATCGTTGATGTAAATATCGCCATAAGAGGCAAGCTCCCTTGCAAAAGCCTCATCCCCTTTCGATTCTTCCTTGTAGAAACGGGTATTCTCCAAAACAAGAATTTCCCCTGCTCTCAAGTCTGAGACCGCATTTTTTACCTTTGTTCCAATGGTATCATCTACAAATCTAAGCTCCTTTTTCAAAAGTCTACTAAGGGTTGAAACGGTATGTTTCATGGTAAATTTTTCGCGGTCGATGCTCCCGTCAGCTTTTAATTTTTTTTCGGGTCGACCAAGGTGCGACATGAGAATAAGACATGCTCCCTGATTCAGTATATAATTAATTGTCGGCAAAGCTGCACCGATTCTGCTATCATCGGTTACATTAAAATTTGAGTCGAGCGGCACGTTGAAATCAACTCTTAAAAGCACCTTTTTGCCACTTAGTTGAATATTTTCGAGTTTCATTTTAAAATAATTTTTAATAATTACATGATGGCAACTTCTGCTAAACGGGCAGAATATCCGGATTCGTTATCGTACCAAGCTGTAATTTTCAGCATATTAGCATTCAGCGTAGTAAGCCTGGCGTCGAAAATTGAAGAATGCGGATTCCCAATAATATCGGTAGAGACCAGTTCATCTTCGGTATATTCCATTATGCCTTTAAAATGTCCTTCAGATGCTTTTTTGAAAGCCAGATTTATTTCCTCAATTGAGACAGGTGCTTGCTTTGCCACAACAATCATTTCTACAATTGAACCAGTTACAACAGGAACCCTCATAGATGAAGCGCTCATTTTGCCCTTCAGTTCAGGAAAAATTATAGCAAGGGCATCACCAGCACCAGTTGAGGTTGGCACTATATTCATTGCTGCAGAACGTGCCCTGCGCAAATCTTTGTGTGGGGCATCCTGCAAGTTTTGATCAGCAGTATACGCATGCACTGTACTCATAAAAACCTGTTCAATTCCCCAATTATCCAAAACTACTTTGATGAGCGGTGCGAGGCAATTTGTGGTGCAGGAAGCATTTGAAAAAATTGTTTCTGAGCTTTGTAATAAATGGTCATTAATACCCCGAACCACGGTACACATCTCCCCTTTTCCCGGCGCAGATACAATAACTCGTTTTGCTCCGGCTGCCAAATGTAGCGAAGCTTTCTCAACATCACGAAACACACCGGTACATTCCAATACAGCATCCACGCCCAAGGCTGCCCAAGGCAATTCTGCAGGATTTTTCATGGCATAAGTATTTAACAATTTACCGTTGATAATCAAACCGTTAGAATCAAAACTTACTGAACCTTTAAAGCTGCCCTGAGCAGAATCATATTTAAACAGGTGTGCCAAGGTTGCCACATCTGTCAGATCATTTATAGCAACAACTTCTGCATTGGGGTTATTGAGCAATTGTCTGAGTACAAGACGTCCTATTCTTCCAAAACCATTTATGGCTATTTTCTTTTTGTACATGATATATCGTTGTATAATTTTTTAAAGTCAATGAAAGTGCAAGATTAAATAATTTTTTCTATATTTGATATAGGTTCTGGCCCTAATAATCACGAACAATTCAAATCGACACGCTTATCTTAAATTTAGATCAAAACTGTAAATATAACAATAGCAAATTTAGATTGTTCGACTAAAAAACTAATTGGAATTCATTATTAACGGCCTATGTTTCTATATCTACTTAAAACTACATGATAAACAATCCTAAGCTATCATACTTAAAGGCAGATCTCCGATCACTTAGCCTATTTAGAATAATATTGGGAATTAGCATATTATACAACCTTTACATAAAAAGCTTTTATTGTATTGAGTTTTGGGGAGCTGAACCTATTATACCAATTCCTCTTTTTCAAACATTGAATGGAGTTAATTCAATTTCAATTTTCGACTACATCCGCAATGACAATTTTGCCTATTTGTACTTTGCTGCTTCATACTTTTTTACGCTTTTATTTACATTAGGAATTAAAACAAGAATTACAACTGTTATATGTTGTTTTCTGTTTTGGAATTTGCTTCAGTCAAGTGCAACTTTTACATTTGGTTTCGATTATTACACCTTTCACTTACTGTTTCTTGCTTGCTTTCTTCCCTTGGACAGTCATTTTTTAGTAAAAATTTTTAAAGAACAAAAAGCAATAAATGAACCCCGTTTAATTTTTTCAATACTCATCTTTTATCAGATTGCATGGATATATTTGGCCAGTGCATTTGCAAAATATGGCGAAAGCTGGATGAATGGTTATGCCGTACAGAATATGTTGCTCGATAAATGGGCAACTACAGGTCTCGGAAAACTATTGAGTGATCAATATTGGTACTACATGCCTGCAACTTATCTGACTTTGACACTTGAATTTTCCTTGGTTTTTCTCATTTTTTTACCTTATAAATCATCATTACTCAGATTTATTGCAAGTACAATACTCTTTGTATTCCACTTAAATATTGCACTCACTTATGATGTTGGGAATTTTTCAATTTCTGGATTTGCAGCGGCGGCGCTGTTATTGCCTGCTGCTTTTTGGGATAGACTAAAAGTTCACAAAACTGCCTTTCAAAAAACTGACCTCGTAAAAAATGTATATCTTCGTCGAATCGGTCTTTATTTTTCAATTTTTGTTTTATTTGTCATTACAGTTAAAAACTTAAACTTCTGCAGCAATAACAATTTTTTTAAAGATTCTGCAATTGCAAAATCCATGAATAGTGTCTTAGCGTTTGCAAACATACCAAGTCCGATCAGGGTATCTTTCTTTAACCAACATTGGAAGATGTTTGCACCGAATCCCCCTGTAAAATCTGGTTGGCTTGCCCTGGAAGTCCAAAAAAAGGATGGGTTGACTTACGATTTTTTTAATAATCAACTAATTACAGAAGAACCTAAAATCAATTGGACCCCCAAAGGGCTTGAATTCTATCTATTGTACTATTGTAGAAATTTTGACAATCCAAATGGGAACAATGTTAAGTATAAATTATTTTTAAAATATTGGATTAAGTACATATTAAAAAAACATAAATATCCAATGGCTGAGATAGATAATTTAATTTTTTCAGACTATATTTACACCACTGCCAAGAAACCGCACAAAAAAAAGGTTAATTTCAGTTTGTACAGTGCTGTCGAAATCATTAATCAGGAATTTGAAAAACCATTAGCAAATAAATCATCTTCTTTTGATTGACCTATGACTATCAGAATCTTCATTGTCGTTTTTTTTACTTATTTTCATGCAAACGCACAGTATGATCCTCATGGAGACTCTTGTTTTTATGAGCTGGCCTTAGCAAAAGCAAACCCCGATAAAGTAGTCTTGTTGGCACTTAACAACAATGGCTTAACAGCAGTACCAGACGATTTGCTTAAATTCAAAAATATGAGCATGCTCATTCTCCAGAACAATGAATTAAATAAGTTACCCGATTGGCTGATAAACTGCAAAAAACTAAAACATATTCACCTTACTTTCAACCAGTTTAAAGAATTTCCGGCAGTTCTGACAAAAATGCCCTGGTTGGAAACGATTGACTTAAGCTCAAATTACATAAATTTAATACCGAAAGATATTAAAAAAATTAAAGAACTCAGATATTTGTACCTGGCTTCTAATTCGATAAAATCTTTACCGGAAGATTTTTTTCATTTAAGAAATTTAGAAGATATTCAGTTTAGAGAAAACCTAATTGAGGAAATGCCAAAATCAATTGGTAATTTAAAAAAATTGTTAAAAATTTGTTTTGCCAAAAATAAACTGGCATCAGTACCAAAAGAACTTGGGAAATTAAAAAAATTGTACTACATCTCTTTATTCAATAATAAATTAGAAAAAATTCCATACGAAATTTGCAACCTTAAGTCCTTAAATTACGTAAACATTCTGGGTAATAATTTAAAAAATCTACCTGAATGCATTTTTGAGCTCCCAAAATTAGATGTTATCAATGCCGGAGACAATCATTACACCATAGAAACAATAAAACTTTATAATTCAAAAATCAAAGAAGGAAAAAACTATTTTTTTGAACCACACATGAACGAAAGCTATTTTCACTAATTCCTAAACCTTTTTTATGATAAAATTATTTTACACTTCCCTTTTTACCCTTTTACTAGTTTCACTTTCTACTGCACAAACAATTACTGTGCAGGGAGACGTTACAAATCTGAGACTATCTGATTGCGCTGATTGCAATGGTAATGCCGATCCCCGAATAAAAGCAAGAATAAGTACCCAATTAAAACCATGGTCGGGAGAATACAGAAATGAGCGCGATAATGTAGGTTGTAATGGCGGATTATCTACAAACGCCGGAACTTATACCGCAACCGCTGTAACAACAACCGAAACCTGGTGGGTCGATATTAGAGGCTTTGAAAGTGATGGTTTTATTTGTGGTGGAGATGATGGCGTGTGTGATTCATATTCTTCCCCAACCGGACAATCTGCTAGCATAATAGCCACCTGGGCACCAAGCTGTGCTGGGGCTTACAATACATTCACTGCAAACAGAACCTGCACCCCTGGCGGCACACAAACCTATACCTGCGATACCAGACTTCGTTGGGTATGGGAAGCGCCGAGCCTTACTAATGCAACTGCTGGTGGAACTTTATCTTACAGCGGCAATACAACTGCATGTGAAGGCTACAATCCCCCCCTGATATCTGGAACATCCTTACTCAACGATCGTTTCAACTCCCGTCAATGGGAAATGAGTATTAATGGCGGAGCCTTTAATGACATAGCAGGAGCAACAGGTCAAAACTTTGATCCTGGAGCAATTTCTACACCAGGCACATATACCTATCGTCGCAGACTATCTTACTGCACAAGTTTTACGGGGGCTACAACAGCTGTTAATTCAAACACAGTTACTATAGTTATTAACAGCAATTCCAGCGCCGCAGCATCTATTTCAGGAACTAGTACAATCTGTTCAGGAAACAGTACAACTCTCAGTGTCAGCGGGGGCAGCTTGGGTACAGGTGCAAATTGGCAGTGGTTTAGCAGCAGTTGCGGCAGTGCTTCAGCCGGAACAGGAACAAGTATAACTGTTAACCCCGGTTCAAACACAACCTATTTTGTGCGTGCTGCAGGTACTTGTAACACAACTTCTTGTGTATCTAGATTAATTACTGTTAATTCCCTTTCTCAAGCTCCGGTTGGGATAGCTGAAACAAGTGGTACAAATAGTGTTTGTGAAGGTCAGAGCACCACACTTTCGATAAATGGAGGTTCACTTGGTACAGCTGCAAACTGGGAATGGTTTAGTGGAGGTTGCGCAGGCATATCTATAGGTACAGGAAATAGTATTAATATTAGTCCAACCGCAAACACCACCTATTATGTTCGTGCAAGAGGAACCTGCAATACTACAATTTGTGCAAACCAAGCAATTACATTGAATACGCTTTCAAGTGCTCCAGTAATTAATTCAGTAAATGGCAAACAATGCCCCAATACAGATATCACACTCAACGCAACTGGTGGCACAGTAGGAACAGGTTCAAACATTAGATGGTATAGCAGCCCGAATGGCACAGGATTTCTTGGTACTGGTACCAGTATTATTGTCGCACCTAATTCAAATAATACTTATTATGCGCGCCGCGAGGGAATTTGTAACAACACAAATGATGCATCTGTTGCCGTTCAGGTTCGCAATGTCATATACACTGCTGCAGGTACTACATCTTCAAATACTTATTGCACAGATAATAATGGTTGGAAACATTTCTATACGCTTGGTGACGAAGACATTATCTTTTCTTTACAGGGTGATTTAAGCGGTGTAACAATCTCTCCTACCATAAGTGTTGAAAACAACAGTACTTATTTTCAAAACAATTTAGGCCCCTCAACTGCGCCCAATTGTGCTCTTGGCCAGAATCCGGGTGAAGAAAGATTTGAGATGAAACGCAACTGGAATGTAAATTTCCAGGGCACCCTCATACCTCCTTATTCAGTAAGATATTATTTCCCTGCTACTGAAAAAACTGATATTGAAACAGCTGCGGCAAACTGGATGGCAAATTACCCGGCATGTGCCTACACCTACAAGTACAATACATCAGCGACTGGATTTTTCTGGTTTAAGAATAATTTTGGCAATTACACCGCTCCTGATTTTGATGGCCTGCAGCTTTCTGCCAGCTCAGGCAGTTCAAATGGAATAAACTATTCTGAAATGTCAGGTATTAGCAGTTTTTCAGGAGGTACAGGTGCATTGATTCTTGTGCCGGTCTCAAACCTTCCTGTTGAACTCAGCTATTTCAGAGGAGAAAACCTTGGTAAAACTAATGTCTTAAGCTGGGAGACTTCATCTGAACAAAACAATGCCTATTTTGTGGTTGAACGAAGTTCAGATGCGCAACAGTTTAGCGCTATAGGTCAGGTTGAAGGAAATGGAAACTCCAGTCAAATCCAAAATTACAGTTTAACCGACGCAAGTCCTTTAATAGGCACAAACTATTATCGTCTGAAACAAATTGATACTGATGGAAATTTTACATATAGCCATGTAATAGCTTTAGAGGTAAAAGGGTCTGATAATCAAGT
The DNA here is from genome assembly GCA_945888475.1 of Saprospira grandis DSM 2844. GTDB lineage: Bacteria > Bacteroidota > Bacteroidia > Chitinophagales > Saprospiraceae > Saprospira > Saprospira grandis_C. Next base: position 37,346 of record CAMDAB010000009.1, read on the forward strand.
CAATATTTATCCAAATCCTACTAAAGATAAAATCAACATCTCGTATTACAATGAGCGCAATTCAGAAATCAATATTAAAATATATGATATTCTAGGTCATTTGGTTCGTAGTATAAATCAAAGTTGTCCTAAAGGTCATCACGTTTATGCTTTAAATCTTAACGACTTAGCCGAAGGTGCTTATGTTATTCAATTAAGTGACGAATCTGAAAAAATAATTTCAAAGCAAACTTTAATTAAAACGGCCAATTAAAGATTTCTTCTCCTGATAAAAAGAACCTTTCAAAAGTTGAGAGGTTCTTTTTTTTTGACTTAAAGGCAGCATATCAGATAGTTATAGGCTTTAAAATTTAATCTAAGTTTATGCCCCAGTAAGGAAATACAGAAACTGAAAAAGAAAAAAAGCTTATTTTAGTTGGAATAATTGTTTTTTATCTTTAGGTTTGCATCCGCAAATAAAAACTGGCCCGTTCGTCTATCGGTTAGGACTCAAGATTTTCATTCTTGCAAGAGGGGTTCGACTCCCCTACGGGCTACAAAGTTTAATTTGAGAATTTGATGATGTAGCAATTTGAGAATTACCCCCCATTTTAGAAAACATATTCACTTTAATTTGAATTTGTAATTATACTCAAATTATCAAATTACTAAATTATCAAATTATAAAGGCCCGTTCGTCTATCGGTTAGGACTCAAGATTTTCATTCTTGCAAGAGGGGTTCGACTCCCCTACGGGCTACTAAGTTTAATTTGAGCATTTAAAAATGTAGCAATTTGAGAATTATATTTCATTCAGAAATTTTAAAAAATTCTCAAATTCTCAAATTACCCAATTTTCAAATTATAAAGGCCCGTTCGTCTATCGGTTAGGACTCAAGATTTTCATTCTTGCAAGAGGGGTTCGACTCCCCTACGGGCTACTAAGTTTAATTTGAGCATTTGAAAATGTAGCAATTTGAGAATTATATTTCATTCAGAAATTTTAAAAAATTCTCAAATTTTCAAATTAACTAATTTTCAAATTACAAAAGGCCCGTTCGTCTATCGGTTAGGACTCAAGATTTTCATTCTTGCAAGAGGGGTTCGACTCCCCTACGGGCTACAAAAAAACCTGACAGATAATTATTTGACAGGTTTTTTTTAAGAGGAACTTTTGCCCACTCCAAAAAATTTGCTTTTACTATTTTACTACAATAAACATAAAGATTGATTTTATGGCGCTCGGTTCACAATGTTTAGAAAAAAAATACTACCTTCTTCTAAAAAAATAATCAAACCCCAGATAATAAAGGTTATAATCATTTTTATAAACCCTTCTATCAAAAAAGCTAGAAAAGCTCATTCCTCCGCTAATATCAACTTTTCCTGATATGGGATAGGAACCGCCAAAGCCAAGGCTGTAATAAAGCGCAGACTTATTTACAATAATCGACTTAGGTGAACAGCTGCAATAATTGCCATAATGCAGACCAAATTCTAATAAAGCCCGCCCTTTCCATTTGGGAAGGACATTAAACTGATTGTTCCAACCCCAAATACTGCCAACTTTAGCAGTCTCACGATAGTTTTTGAACAAAACCATCCTATGCTCCAAACCTACTCTATAAAAATTGGCAATATCGAAAGATAAAGCAGCACGCCAAGTAAATTCATGCCCATAATTATAGCGATTGGTATAAATATTATACTCCTCCATCGGAACATAAGAGAGGGAATTGCCCACTACGATATTGTGATTCAAGGGCTTTTTAGATTGTGCATAGCCCTCTAAACACAGGAATAAAAAGGCGCAGAGAAAAAGTTGCTTTTGCATAAGCTAAGGAATTTGATCTTTACGGACTTTTTTAGGTTTGTAGCGGTCTTTAAAATAATAATCAACGCCTACCAACATGAATTGAGTCCAAGGATATTTGAGTGGAAGCTTATTAAAAGCCCGATAGTGCATCACGCCTAAGGTAATATCGAAGCGTTTGCTCAGATAAATATCCCAACCACCACCTATGCCATAGTAAAACATTCCCTTGCGCTGACTAGTTTCGATAGTATATGTACCTACGGTACATTGGCAAAGATTGCTTAGTTGCAGTCCTGCCTCCACATAAAGCCTGTTGCGTTTTTTAGGACGAAAATTAAACTGATTGTAAACACCTGCAAAATAGTACCAGTTGGGTATCTGCCCCTCTCCTGTTGCCCAATAAACCTTTGTTTCTACTCCTACACGGTAATAATCATTAAAAAGGTTGAGGCCAAATCGTGGATTTGCGCCAAGCTCCAACCCGATTAAGGTCGTTCCAGTTGTAGGTGTGTTGAATGCAGCAATGGCAAAAATAGGGTTTAAGGATATTACATAATTTATTTTTGAGCTATCAGTGTCATTAGCGGCCGATACTGGACAGAAATAATAGAGAACTGCCAGTATGAGTATAAAGTGTTTTGTTTTTTGTGTCATAAATAAAGTGAATAAAATATGCCATCTATTGCTAAAGAGCAATAGATGGCATATTTTTAAAAAATTACAATCCAAATTGTGCCCAAGAGCTAGCTCTGTTATCCAAAGGAGCCAAAGGGCCGCTAAATGTGATTCTTGTAAATGACCAGCCAAAATAAGTCCATAACCTATCCCTAAGAAATGTCCTATCATAAATAGAGGTAACACCACCTATAAGCAGAGGGGTAAATGCTGATACATTATTATTATAGGTGAGGGGCATAAAAGCATGCGCTCCTATTAAAATAGGCCAGCTAGATCCTCCAACCCAATCCTTATGTAGCATGGTAATTAACGACTTTGTTGAAGGCCCATTTTTTGCTGATTTAGTTAGTATGGAATCTATGTAATTAGACTGATAATCTAAATAATCTTGGGATACCTCGCCTGTCTGTTCATATTCTTCAATATATCCATTATCATTAGCGTACTCGCTAAGATGATTAGTTATTACAGTATTAAGTTCTAAATCGACTCCTTTAGAAGCTCCATAATCGAAATACTCCTGCTCTGTTGTAAAAGCATGAATTTTCATTTTTGCAGTTGCCGGATTATTATCTTTATCATCTACACCCTCCCCTAAAAAAATATAGTTCGGGTTATCCAATGAAAATGTTCCCTGAGACACCTGAGAACCATCTAAAAAATACTCATAGGTAATCGTGACGCTATCTACAATTGTTGTATCTCCGTTGTATACAAACGTGTCAGCCTTTTCAATAAAGGGTAAGTCATTGTTACTAATGGCTTTGTCTTTTTTGCAGCTTAGTGCAAATAAAATAATCGCTCCCCCCCCCCCGTTATAAGGAAGAGTGTGCTTTTGAAAATGTTCATAAAATTATTTTTAATTTGTCTGTTAATAAATTTCTATTAAAACAAGCGCTTATTTCGAGTACAAACATACACGTATTTTTTAGTTTATAATAACAATATCTATTTTTTAAAAAAAATAAAAAACCTTAATTTTGTAAATTTAGTCTGCAAAAATATATTACTAAGTTCTAAAACACTTTTAGCCTGGAAAAATTCAGCTTCAGCATCTGCATGCTTCGCTTTTATGAAGAATTCCGAAATTTAGCTTTTATTTTTTGAACTACTCAAGATTTTCATTCTTGCAAGAGGGGTTCGACTCCCCTACGGGCTACAAAAGTTTAATGTGCTAATTTGAGCATTTGCTAATTTGAGAATTAAATTTACTTGAGAAAATTTAAAAAATTCTCAATCCGATAGCTATCGGATTTTCAAATTACTAAATTATCAAATTATAAAGGCCCGTTCGTCTATCGGTTAGGACTCAAGATTTTCATTCTTGCAAGAGGGGTTCGACTCCCCTACGGGCTACAAAAAATTATAATATAAACCTGTTGATTTCTTTCAACAGGTTTTTTTTATTAAAAAAACTTCTGCTTTTTCTACAAGCTTAATGGGGCATCATTGAATCGTAATAAATTCTAATTAAAAAGCCTGACTGACCTAAATCATTTATTTGACAAAAGCTTTAGTTTACTTTTGATGAAAATTTAATACTTAAAATTAAATACTTCATCAATGAAAAAAATACTAATCCCCACCGATTTTTCAAGTTTTGCTAAACTTGCAGAAAACACAGCAATGACAATTGCCAGCAAATCGAATGCCGCTATCGAATTTATACACCTGATGGACATTCCAAAATATTTGAGCCCTTCGGCAACTGCTGCGACAGAATTGCCGGAAGAGCTAAAATCAAAAATCGGAGCTGCACATCAGTATTTGAACGAACTTATTCAGCAGGCCGGGCACAAAGGTCTGCAAGCAAAATCTTACGTAACAGAGACATCGAGCATAGAAGTGATAAAAAACCATGTTGATGAACATGATATTGATTTAATTGTAATGGGTTCACACGGAACAGGCGGGCTAAAAGAAGCATTCCTTGGGTCGAACACCCAACGTGTGCTTCGAACTGTTTCAGCGCCGGTTCTGGTGATCAAAAATGAAATGCCTGCAGATTTAAAAAATATTGTTTTTGCAGCTACCTTTAAAGAAGATGTACATAAAGCTTTTGCAAAAATTCTTAACTTTGCAAAGATATTTGGCTCAGATATTCATTTGCTTTATGTCAATATGCCTTATAATTTCGAAGACAGTACTACAAGTGTCCAACGTATGCAGGAATTTGCTGCACAGTATCCTACCCATCAGTTCAAACAGCATATTTTTAATGCTTTTGATGAGGAAAGTGGCATCATTAAATTTTCGAAAATAAACGGGATTGATTTAATTGCTACAACAACGCATGGAAAAAGTGGTTTTATGCAAATACTATCACCTTCTATTACAGAGAGCTTGGCAAATCATTCGAGCCTGCCTGTCTTAAGTATTAATCTAAAATAATTTTTTAAGCATCTGAAACATTATCTATGTCTGTATTCCCGGAGGCATTCAAAACACAGATGCAACAATTATTGGGTACTGAATCTGAGCGCTTTTTTAGGGCACTGGAATCTGAAAGCCCCGTTTCGATACGTTATAATCCGCTTAAAAACATAGGCTTGCCCACAGAGCTACAAAAAGTTCCTTGGGCAAGTTCTTCTTTTTATTTACCTGAAAGACCGCTTTTTACTGCCGATCCTCTATTTCATGCAGGTACTTATTATGTTCAGGAGGCTGCTTCCATGTTTTTGGAACAGGCGCTCACACAACATTGTAAATTATCCGAAAAGCTTCGAATACTGGATCTTTGTGCAGCCCCCGGAGGCAAAAGTACTTTAATCGCTTCGCTCATGAAGGGAGATAGCCTTTTGGTTAGCAATGAAGTTATCCGCTCAAGAGCAAACATTCTTTCTGAAAACATTCAAAAATGGGGCAATGGAAATGTATGGGTTTCGAACAATGATCCATTGTATATTGCCAATGCCCTGTCTTCTTTCTTCGATATTGTTGTTGTTGATGCGCCATGTTCGGGAGAGGGCATGTTTCGTAAGGCTGCCAACAGCGTCGAAGAATGGTCGCCACAGGCTGTAAATCATTGTACACTGCGCCAACAGCGAATTCTTCATGATATTTGGGATACCCTAAGGCCAGGCGGAATTTTGATCTATAGCACCTGTACCTATAACCGGCATGAGAATGAGCACAACCTCACGAAATTCAAAGCGCAAAGCAATTTCGATTCGCTGAAATTGAGCCTTGATACTAGCTGGGGAGTAACCGAAACCTTAGAGAATGGCATTTATGGGTACCGCTTCTATCCTCATGTGAGCAAAGGTGAAGGTTTTTTTCTGAGTGTTTTAAAAAAATCGGGCGATAAGGATAGCGCTAATCCCAAAATCAGAAAGAACCTACTCACAAAAGCTACTAGCGATGCTGATTTTGTGAAAAGTTGGTTAAAAAATCCAGACCTTGAATTATTTAAAAGAAAAGAACTTATCCTTGCAGTACCCAAATCAATCAGCTATGAGGCTCAACTTATTGAATCGACCCTAAATATTGTGAGCGGAGCTGCCGAATTGGCCGAGCTCAACCGTAAAGGCTTCATCCCCTCGCCTGCTGCTGCATTATGGACTGGCCTGCAAAAGGAAGCGTTTGTGCAAAGCGAATTTGACAAGGAAAATACTTTGAAGTTTTTACATTTGGAAAACATCAAACCGGAACTGACCGAAAGCAAGGAAGGTTGGCAACTTATAACGCACAATGGCATTGGATTGGGTTGGATAAAAAAACTCAGCAACAGAGTGAACAACTACTATCCTAAAGAGTGGCGAATTAGGATGCCATTAAATAAACTCATATAATATTGAGTGGCAGACTCTATTTTTAGCACCAAAAGTTTACAAACTGTTAACAAAGACATAATTTTGCAGACAAGATCATTATGCTTTATTTTGATAGCTTTGCATTGATTTTAAATCTAAGTTAACCAATTCCTATGAAAGAGGCAAACGAATTCAAAATTCTGATCGCAGACGACGAACCCGATATTCTCGAATTTGTAAGCTATAATCTGGTAAAAGAGGGCTATCAGGTAAGTACAGCTAAAAATGGCGCAGAAGCCATTGAAATGGCAAAAAAAATTAAGCCGCACTTAATTCTACTCGACATCATGATGCCAGGACTCGATGGTGTAGAGGTCTGTAGGGAATTACGCGCTCATCCTGATTTTAAAAATACCATCATTGCCTTTCTGACCGCAAGAAGCGAAGATTATTCACAAATTGTAGGCTTTGAAGTTGGTGGCGATGATTATATTACCAAGCCAATTCGTCCAAGAGTGCTCACTAGTCGCATTTCTGCCTTGTTAAGAAGATATAGCAATGCTCCAGCCGAAGGCGCAGATAAAGATATTATTAAAATATCCGACCTGATTATAGACAAAACAAAGGTTTTGGTTTTTAAAGATGGAACTGAAATTGTACTTGCTAAAAAAGAGTTTGAATTACTATTTCTCTTGGCATCGAAACCCGGAAAAGTCTTCACCCGTGAGGAAATTTTCAAAGTAATTTGGGGGAACGATGTTATTGTAGGCAACAGAACAATAGATGTACATATTCGCAAAATCAGGGAAAAAGTTGGAGAAGATTACATTAAAACAATAAAAGGAATAGGTTATAAATTCGAGATTTAGTGAATTAATATTGGATTCCTTTAATAGAAAAATAATTTTTGTAAATTAGCCGCGGCTCTAGCTACGGCTAATTTTTTTTTAACTTAATCCGATTTTATGATTCTGATTTCACCAAAGAATCCAACTCCTCAACTTCTGGCCTTTATTACAGCGCTTAATCAATCGGTTGCAGTATTGATTGCGCTGTCGATTCTGAAAATTGTATTACCTGCTTCAATTGAATGGTGGACCATAGGGCTTGTATTTGTATTGCAACTTGTTTTTTCAACACTGTTTTTCGGTGAAGCACTCAAAAGATTCATTTACAATAAAGTGAAGCTGATTTACAAATCAATACACAGCTTAAAAGCCCCCAAGAGCAGTCCCCCTATACAAGTAAATATCAATACGCATATTATGGATAAGGTTGAAAAAGAAGTGACTGAATGGGCAAAAGACTGGTCGAAAGAGATTAAATACATGAAAAAAACCGAGCAGTTCCGTAAAGAATTTATCGATAATGTTTCTCATGAGTTAAAAACACCTATCTTCAACATCCAGGGTTATTTGTATACTTTGATTGAAGGTGCAATGGAAGACCCTGAAATTGCTGAAAAATATTTACAGCGTGCTATTGATAATGTAGATCGTATTGCCGAAATCGTACAAGAACTGAATCAGATTTCAAAATTTGAAACAGGAGGCATTCAATTAGACATCAAACCTTTCAATGTACATGACCTTGTAGAGGATGTAATCTCGGATATGGAAATAAGCGCGCAGCGTAAAAAAATAAATCTGGAACTGAAAGACAATGCGCACAAACCTTATTGGGTAAATGCTGATAGGGAAATGATTCGTCAGGTAATAGTTAATCTGGTTTCGAACTCTATAAAATATGGACGTGAAAACGGAAAAACGCTGATCGGGTTTTACGACCTAGACAAAAATATCCTGGTTGAGGTGTCGGATACCGGTAAGGGAATTTCTCAGGAACACCTTCCCCGCCTTTTCGAAAGGTTTTACAGGGTAGATAAAGGAAGGTCAAGAGATGAAGGCGGTACCGGACTTGGACTTTCGATTGTTAAACACATCATTGAAGCACATAATCAAACCATCAATGTAAGAAGCCGTGTCGACGTAGGTTCTACTTTCGGATTCACCCTTGAGAAAGCTAAAAAACAAGAAAAAACGATATAATGATCGATATATTATTACCAGTATTAGCCGTTGCAATGCTTATTTTCATACTGTCAGGCACTTTCTACCTGGCTAAATTGGCAAGGAAAAGGGTTGAAAACAATTTAAAAGAACTTGGGCAAAGGCTTGGATTGAATTTTATTGAACCCGAAAAAAACTTTTGGAAAACCTTAGCTAACTTAAACCATTCAGAATTGCATGGTAAAATATCAGGTCACCCTATTAAAGTACATATAACCATCAGAGGTAGCGGAAAAAGTAAAGTTCATTATATATAATTTGATTTGGAACTAAGTACCAATCATAAAAACAATATCAAAATATTCCACGAAGGTTTTTTCAGAAAAATAGGCAAAAAATTGGGCCTGCAAAAAGATGTTGATATTCATGATGAAGAATTTGACCGTCTATATATTATTAAAACAGATAGTCCTGGTTTTGCAAGAGCTATATTTTCGGATAATATCCTTAAAGAAAAAATGATTGATAATTATAGATTGATGAACAATGCCCAAATAGGTTTTAATCACAATAGCATTCATTTCGAAGCTATTAATAATTTTTATTACAAAAAAGAAGTTGATAGACTGGAAGAGCTTATCAGAATGGCTCTACTACTTGCTAAAAAACTGCAGCAAATTGATAACAAACATTTCGACGATGGAAGTTTTAACTTATAATTTGCACAAAATCAAAACCAATTCCCAAAATTGATGTTTTTTAAATAAAAAAGATGTCAATTGTAATTCCTGTGATACTGATAGCACTATTGCTAATCCCTGCTTTGGCGTTGAGCAGCCGTTTTGAAAAGAAAAGATTTTTGGCTCTTGAAGATGCCATGCAAGTACTGAATGAAAATCTTCAGCTCTCTTTTAAAAAACCGGAATTAAAATTTCTTCCAACTGAATTTCCTTCTCTCAAAGGGACATACAAAGGTTTTGAATTGGCCATCTTTATCGAAACTACCCACAAAAACAAGTGCCTGGTTATTGAACTTGACCTAGGTCAAACCGAGGATTTTAGCTTTACGCTCAGGGAACAGACTTCGCTCGATAATATTGGAATACTGGCGGGTGAAAAAGATATCGAAACAAAAGATAAGGTCTTCGACCGCAAATTTTTTGTCAGTTCAAATCTACCTGATAAAATGATTCAAATACTGAATGAAAATTGCAGACAATTTGCGCTGCAGCATTATGTTATTTTCGAAAAGGGAATCATTACACTTGAAAAAGGCAAACTGCAATACAAGCATTACAGTCCGATATTTGTATTGAATAACAAGGACAAAACGCTTAACATTGTTGATTTTTTAGACGTTTTGGAAGAAAACATTCGCGCTAAAAACTAAATATGAATTTAGAAAATTCCACTCAATACCTCATTTTTGATATTAATCCTTGTAGGATCGAAGCTAAATTTAGTTTTTAACAAGGTGGCATAAACGCTTCTAAAATCGGTATTAAAGATAAGATCTCCTTGTTCTAATTTAGACAAATCAGGATTTTTGCCATAAACTATCCCATTATTGTTTCCCCCAATTATTATCATAGGACCAGCAGTTCCATGGTCGGTTCCTGTTCCATTCTCTTTTACCCTTCTGCCAAACTCTGAAAAAACAACTATCGTAACTCTATTCAGTATATTGTTATTTTTCAAGTCATTATAAAAAGAAAATAAAGCATCATTCAAAATGCTCAACTGTTTGTGGTGTTGCTGCAATTGGTTTTTATGCGTATCGAATCCACCTAAAGAAGTATAATAGATTTTAGAATTCAATCCGCCTTTTATTAATTTAGCCATCCATGACAAGTTTTTAGATAAAACATCATCAGCATAGGATTCATTATTAGTTTTTGATTTTGAAAGCGCTTTATTAATTTCTCCCATACCTTCAAATGAAGCATATTGAAGTTTTCTCACAAAATCCAGTTGTGGATTAGACGATTCATTTAGCTCAGCTTCCGAAATGTCATACATTTTTAGCTTGTCAAAATCTTTGATGGTTAAGGCATTAGCTTCTTTAGACTTAATCGCCAAATTATCAATATTATCTATATTCAAAGATGGTAAATTTTCATCCTTACATTGAATGTCTAAAAATCTTCCCAACCAACCATAATCAACATATTGATTGCTGTTTGAGGCCGTTTGCCATATTTCCTGGCTTCTGAAATGAGACCGATTTGGATTTGGATAACCCACATTTTGTATAATACTTAGGTTTCCTTCCTGAGAAATTTTAGCTAAGTCTTTGAGTGCAGGATGAAATCCAAGATCATTTATAGCGTTGATTAGTTCCTTTTTAGGAATGCCAATTTGAGATCTGTATTGATAATACAAAGGGTCTTCAAATGGGATAAAAGTGTTCAGTCCATCGTTTCCACCATTTAATTGCACAAAAACCAAAATATTATCTTGACCATCGTCCATACCCAAAAATAAATTTTGGGCTGTTAGGAAGTTGGGCAAGAGCAGTAAAGATCCTGTACCTGTGGCGCATAGTTTGAGAAAATTCCTTCTTTCCATGTGTTAAATTATTTGAAATTCGGGTGTTTTGGCTAAATATTGATAAACACTTAAAAGGCTTTTTTGAGCATTTTCTGCTCTGGGATCAAAGTCATATTTCAATAATTGATTTAAGGCTGATATCAATTCCTCATTGGTTTCAAAAATCATCTTTTCACAAAATTCATCCAATATCGCTTTGGCATTACTCATATTTTCGAGTTTTATTCTGGGTTGAAATAAAATTTCGCCAGCATCAATTTTCTCTAATCGCTTATTTAAAACTTTTTGGAATTTTAAATTTCCGTCTATTACAAAATCTATAAACTGATTTCTATCGGCATAAATCTGTGAACTAAGCCATCCTCTGCCTCCTGTCCAACCCTTTACATTTTGTTGGTCATAAATATCCATTGCCTGATTTTTTAAAACAATTGATAAAAAACTGTAATTAGGCTTTAATCCTAAATCATGATGTATCTGTAGAATATATGTAAGAGGATTCTTAATTTGATTTCCTCCATGAGGATTTTGACATTCTTCCGTAAAAAGATATTTGAAAAATGGTTTTAACTCAAAATTATTTAGTTTTAAATAATCACCATATTTCACAATTAGTGCCTTTGAAGGATTATCATAAAAAAACCATTTGAGTAGTTTTTCTGTAATAAAATAGGCCGTATTTGATTGTTCAAAAATAATATCAATTACATCATCAATCTTATAATTACCCGACTTTCCAAAAACAGTTTTAGTAGAATTATCCATCAAGACAAGACGATATTTGCCTTTTTCCTCACCAAAAGTTAGACCTGCTAATGAAAGTGCTGTATTTTTAATATCGTCTTCTGAATAATTACCTTCACCCAAAGTAAAGAGTTCGAGCAGTTCTCTGGCTAAATTTTCATTGATTTTTTCTTTTTTATTTTGCTGATTATCCAAGTATTTAATCATCGCATTAGAGTAGATTATTTCTCTTAGCAGCGTCTTGTAATTTCCTAATGCAAATTTATTAATTGTTTCGTAATACTTAAAAATCCAAAAGGGGACTTTAACAGATTTCAATGTAACCACAAAATGGTTTTGAAAAAAAAGATTGATTTTTTCAAGCAAGGGAAATTCACTTTCATTGCAACGCTGAATAATGTAGGCCTTCCAAGCCATTCCCATTTTATTTATATCTTTATTAGCTTGATTAGCATTTACCCCATTAGAATTTTTAGCATTTTGTCTGATTGTCTGAAACTCAGATAAACTTTTTGGTCCCTCAGCAATAAAAGAGGGCATATCTAAAGTAACTGATTTATCCAATTGGTTACTGATATATTTAGAAATACCCATAGATTGAATATCTTTTGCTGCTTTGGTTGAAAAACCTAAGCGCAATGCATTGAGGTGGGATAAAAGCATAGTATAAATATTTATAAATCTAATGTCATTTCATGAAATATGAGGTACAAACTTATATTCAACATTATAATACCTTTTAAAAAGTTTGTATAAGGTAAAATTTAAATTATTTGAAATTTTGACTTCGGAACAATCAAAAGGTTTAATATCTAGTCAAAGAAATAGTTTAACACCTGTTTTATTTGCATCAAAATATCACTAAAACCAAACTGTAAAATTACCAATTAGCCAGCTACTCCAAAAACTTGGATCCCCTGCCCTATCTTTAAAAGCTTCATCAAGTGAATAAAATTGCCGACCTTCCAATCGGAACATGGCATTTTTAAAAAGGTTTAGATTGAAACATAGGCCGCCACTCATGGTACGGAAGCCAGACAATGGATTGTTGATATTTGTAATCTGAACAGCATTGTCATCATTAAAATATTCTATTCGCCCCGAGACTGATATGTTTTTCGAAAAGCGGTAACGGCCAATAACATTAGCCTGCCACCAGATTGGACTCTTTTGAAAACTGATGTTATTGCGCTGTTGAATACCAATGTATGCACAGGAAGTAAGTGAAAACCTACCATCGGGATTGTGAATCCAGTAAATATCAGTAAAATAGCGCATGCGGTTTTCGGGGGTGGCTACACTTCGTTCATCACCGATATAAATATCCCAGTTGATCAGGTTTTTATCATCCGGACGAAACTCAAGCTGAGTACCCAAAGATTTTCCTTTGTTTTGGTCCTGAATCTGCTGCCAGCCATTTAGAAGATAAACATAGAGATTCCACTTATTATTAAGCGGAAGAGATAGTTTTGCGCCAGCTAAATAATATGGCACATACTCGGGTGCAAGACTGCGCGTGTACATGAGATGATCACGGCTCACACAGCTTTCATTGGTATATGGTGAGCCAAAAATGCCAAAATCTAGCCATATATCCTTTTTCTTTGTCAGTTTCACACCTGCATTTGCTTCAACTAGAAACCTTAAAGCGCCCGGCTCTGCGGCATAGTTGGCATTCATATAGGTACCAAAACCTGGAGCAATGCGGGCACGCAATCGTTCATTATTATATCTGAGATCCAGAAAAGCCAGATTTATATTTGCTTCATTATGTCTGGCCATAGATACAAAATAAGGCAGATTGCCATCCTCAGGTTGATTAAAGTTAAAACCGTAGTATGTATCGATATACCCACCAATACTAATGTTGCCGAGTTTATTTCCGCTTAAAGTATCGGTTGTTCCTGTATTCACAACCTGTGAGATTGCCTGATTCAAAAGCAATAAAGCAAAAATGATTACAAAAGCTAGTTTCATGAATTTTGATGATTTAATACAAAAATATGGATTTAAAAATCATTGCAAAGCAAGTTTAAAATTTCGATTGGGATTTTTATTAACTTTGTGTTCGTTGGCCGTTATTTGTTGTTCGTTATTCGTTGTTCGTTGTTCGTTGTTTGTTAATCGTTGCTTGTTATTTGTTATTCGTTATTCGTTATTCGTTATTCGTTGTTAGTTATAATGTCTTGAGTCTAGCGTCTTAAAGTCTGAAGTCTATATATTATTCGTTATTCGTTGTTTGTTAATTGTTAATTGTCTAGTGTCTAGCGTCTTATAGTCTGTTGTCTAAAAAGATAATCGTTGTTCGTTGTTTGTTAATAGTTGTTCGTTGTTCGTTAATCGTTAATCGTTGGCTTCGCGGAACTCCGTTTCTTGATACTTGATGCGCTTCGCGGAACTTCGTTTCTTGATACTTGATACTTGATACTTGATACTTGATACTTGATACTTGATGCGCTTCGCGGAACTTCGTTTCTTGGTACCTGATACTCAAATGCTCAAATTGCCTAATTCTCAAATTAAACCATATGTCTTTAAAAACCTTCATCGTAAAACAGGCCGCCAAAGTCGTGACAAAAAACCTGCAAAAGCAGGCAGAACATGCTGTTGAATTCCAAGAAAAAATCATGCAGAAACTGGTTAAAGAGGGCCGAAATACTGTATTTGGGCATGACCATGGTTTTGACAAAATAAAAGATTACAGCAGCTATAAAACTCAGGTTCCTGTACTCGATTACGAAGACATGAAAGGCTATATTGAGCGCATCAACAACGGTGAGCTGAACATACTCTGGAAAGGTCGCCCGAAATATTATGCAAAAACTTCGGGTACAACCTCTGGAACCAAATATATACCGCTTACAAAAGAGAGCATACCCAATCATTTCGGAACCGCACGCAATGCCGTTTTTAACTACATGGCGACAACTGGCAAGGCCGATTTTATGGATGGCAAACTAATGTTTCTGTCGGGCAGTCCCGAAATGGACAGAAAGGATGACATTTTAGTTGGTCGCCTCTCGGGTATTTCCAATCACATGATTCCCGGCTGGCTCAAAACCAATCAGATGCCGAGCTATGAAACCAACTGTATAGAAGACTGGGAACAGAAACTGGACAAAATCGTACAGGAAACACTAAAGGCTGATATGCGCCTAATCTCGGGCATTCCGCCTTGGGTACAAATGTATTATGAGCGCCTATTGCAGGTGACAGGAAAGAAAACAATTCTCGACATTTTCCCCAACCTGAGCATGTTTGTGTACGGCGGTGTCAACTTCGAACCTTACCGTGCACAGCTTGAAAGTTTGGTGGGAGCTCGCATACCAAGTATCGAGACTTATCCTGCCTCTGAGGGATTTATAGCTTATCAGGACCGTCAGGACGAAAAGGGGCTGTTACTAAATACAAACTCAGGTATTTTCTTTGAATTTATTCCTTCCGACGAGGTTTTTAAACCTAATCCGACCCGTATCTGGCTCAAAGATGTAGAAATTGGTGTAAACTATGCCCTTGTGATGAATACCAATGCCGGACTTTGGGGCTACAGTATTGGCGATACGGTACAATTTGTTTCTAAAAATCCTTACAGAATTATAGTCTCTGGTCGTGTTAAGCATTATATCTCTGCCTTTGGCGAGCATGTCATCGGCAAAGAAGTAGAAGAAGCAATGTTGAGTGTAGCTGCAGAAGAAGGCATCAGAATTGTAGAGTTTACCGTTGCGCCTCAGGTTGCTCCTAGCGATGGAACTAAACCCTATCACGAGTGGTTTGTTGAATTTGATAATGAACCGCTGAATCTGCAAAGCTTTGCTCAAAAAGTGGACATTGCCATGCAGGGCCAAAATATTTATTA
>CAMDAB010000010.1 GCA_945888475.1 Saprospira grandis DSM 2844
TCTTTCTTTTTGTCCCCTTCCTTCGAAAGGCGGATGCAAAGGTAACACTCTTTTTTCTATTCCAAAACTTTTTTGAATTTATTTTGTACTTATTTTCTAGAGCTTCCCTCTTCTTCCTTCTCCTCTTTCTTGAACGGGTTGCAAAGGTATAGTACTCTAAGCAAACTTCCAAACTTTTAGGCAAAAAAATTACTAGGATTTTTTGTCCTAGTATTTTTGCAACCACCGCACATGTCTGTTGAACAAAATGCTTTGGCAAAGTTATTACATTAATTCAACTGAACAAATTTATTGTGATGTTTTATGTGGTAATCGTTCATACCATAATATGAAAAGCCTAAATCAAGACTCAAAAGGAGCTATATTCCTAAAATTCAGATGTTTTTGCCTGGTTATTTTTGAAAACATAAGCATCGGGAAAATCTTCTGACAATTTATGCATTGCAATAGTTGCCTCGAGTTTTGTAAAGAAGGCGCCCACGTTTAACTTATAGTTAGGTTGTTCATAGGTCCATTCAACTGCAAAATCTTCGTACTCTTTTTCGAAAGCTTCCTTTTTTTCAAGCACTTCATATTTATCTCTCGAAACCATTATTTGAATACTCCAGGCTTTAATATATCTATCTTTTTTAAAATTAAGTTCTTTTCGAACATCCATCATTTGTCTAATACCAGGTGCTTCACTCACAATAACCTGTGAAGTGGCCGATCCTATAGATAATAAGGTGCAAATTAATGTAAAAAATGAGCTGCGCATAGTTATCTTTTATTATTTGATTATATTCATTGAGGCTGATGTTCCAAGTCTGCTTGCTCCAGCAAGCACCAATTGTTCGGCAAATTCTTTTGTTTTAATTCCTCCTGATGCTTTTATTTTTACTTCGGTACCATCGGTAATCAGTTTTAATAACTTAACTGATTCAATACTTGCTCCGCCATTCATACCTGTGGAAGTTTTGACATAGTTAACTCCAAGTTCGATACAAAGTTCGCAAAGTTTTTTGATTTCATCTTCAGATAGCAAAGCTGTCTCGAGAATGACTTTCATTATTTTACCTTTTAGATGCGTAGCATGGGTAACTGAATCGATATCGTTTCTTACATGGGCCCATTTAGCATCCTTGACCGCACAAATATTTGCAACCATATCAATTTCGTCGGCTCCTTCATCGATAGCTCTTTTCACTTCTTCAACTTTTGAGGAAATGGCCGTGTAGCCCATTGGAAAACCAACTACCGTAACAATATTAACAGGACTTTCCTCCAGAAATAATTTTGCATCCGGAACATAAAATGGCGGGATGCATACCCCAGCAAAGCTATGCAATATGGACTCTTCGCAAAGTTTTCTTATCTGTGACAAGCTGGCATCAGGTTTTAAAAGGGTATGTTCTATGAGGTTCGACAGTTTCATTATTCCGATAAATCTGTTTGGGTAATTTTAAGCGCGCAAATTTATGCTTTTTTATGTTGTAAAACAATAAATGTAAATTAAAAATCAGGGATTTAGATAACGCATGAGTGCATCGTATCTTGACTTCAAATCTTCGAGATACTCTGATTCGTAAAAGGAGGATTTAACTTCGTAACCAAACCTGGATAGCGTTGCAATCACATGTTTCAAATCCTGCCTTGACAGTTTAAGCGTAAGTTCAATTCGTTCGTCACCATAAGACGATGATAAGAAACAGCTTAAAATTTTGGTATTTTCAGATTCTATGAGTCGTGCAATTTCGGCCAATGAATAATCGCGCGGATTCATTTCCAACACAATAATACCCCCAGGCTGAGTAATGGCAACCGTTTCGGCAAAATGTTTTACGATATTCTCGAGGGTTATCAAACCCAGGTATTTATTCTGATTGTTTACAACCGGAACCACCGTAAGGTTAAAATCAACAATTAGCTTCATTACGTCGAAGAGATGTCGTTCGGGCGTAACGGATTTAAATATTAACTCCGGATTATTTTCATTGATAGAAAGGTCGGGCTCCATAAAATTGAGCACCTCGTCCTCAGACAAAATTCCCAGTAACAGACCATCTTTGAGAACAGGTAGATGTCTGACGTGAAAGTCATTCATCCAATTTAAAGCCTTTTCCCCGCTATCTTTCCCAACAAGTGGCGGTATGGTATATGAAATCAGATTTGATGCGAGCATTTATGATTAGATTGTTTAAATGTAGCTATAACGTACAAAGCGTTCGTTTTGATTAGAACTTTAAAAGATTCATCCAATTGTCCATCATTTGAAGACCTGAGGGAGTTAAAATAGACTCGGGATGAAACTGCACTGCATAAATTGGTAAGGTATGGTGTCTGAAGGCCATCAACTCTCCCGATTGAGTTTGAGCCAATGGTTTTAGACAATCGGGCAATTTATACAATAACAATGAATGATAGCGCATTACCTGCATTGGATTTTCTATACCTTTAAAAATATCAGTCCCATTGTGTTCAACCATAGAAGTTTTACCATGTACGGGTAAACCTGCATTTGAAAGTTCAGCCCCAAAAAACTCGCCAAGCGCCTGATGTCCCAAACAAATTCCCAAAAAGGGCTTTACCTTATAATAATGTGCAATAATTTTCATCAACTGTCCAGCTTCAGATGGTCGTCCTGGACCTGGAGATAATACGATTGCATCAAAATCTGACAATTGTTCCAATTCTATTTTATCATTTCGAAATACCCTGCATTCAGCGCCAAGCCGGCAGATATAATCGTATAAATTGTAGGTAAAAGAGTCGTAATTATCGATCAGTGCTATTTTCATTCAATGGTTTCTATCCGCTGTTAACTACTGTTTTCTTGTTTTTTTAGGGTCGGTCATTTCTTCTCCGGAAAGTGAATTTACAAATGTAGTCACAAAGGGTGCCAATTTTTTTATCTGCTCTAAGCCGCTGTCAGAAAAATATTCCAGGGATGAATAGGTAAATGAATTTTCCCTGATTTCCTTATTAATTGCATTTGAAGCATTAAAAAAGTTTAAAATTACTGCAAATAAGAAGGAAGAAAAAAATGCCATGGAAACTGCGCCCAGATACTTTTCTGTTTTAGCAATTTTGGTATTTTTTAAATTTTTCTCAATTTTTTTGAAAATAAAAATTCCAACTGAACTAAGCAAAAGAACAATGAATATGAATGCAACGAGAGGTAAAAGTCTGTAATGAAAACCAAAAAAATTAGCCGTAAATTCAGCAGCAGGCGCCGTTAAGTACATAGAAAACAACAATCCGAATATTATTGCAAGTGCCAAAATACTAATTCTGAATACTCCTTGAGTGTAACCCAGATAGATTCCGTAAGCCACAACAAATAGCAATAATATATCTATTATCATATCAATTATTTAGCCCAATAGTGCTTTTACCCTGGTAGAGATAAGTTTACCATCAGCCTTACCCAAAAGTCTTTTAGATGCCTCGCCCATCACTTTACCCATATCTTTTGGACCCTGCGCACCCAATTCGGCAATCAGCGATTTCAAAAATTCTTCGAGTTCGGATTCGCTGAGCTGTTGGGGCAAAAACTCTCTGAGGATAACAATTTCTTCGCGCTCGGTATCGGCCAAATCTTTTCTTCCTCCGGCATCGTAGCTTGTGGCAGAATCCTCGCGTTGTTTCACCATTGTTTGCAGCATCTTCAGTTCGCGGTCTGGCGTAATTTCCTGTCCCGATCCGTCGGTCTGCATCAACAGAATTTGGGATTTGATAGCGCGAATGGTTCTTTTGCGCGCTTCGTCTTTGTTTTTCATCGCCTCTTTCAGCGTTTCTGTTACTCTTTCGTTCAGCGTCATTTTTTCAATAAATTGTTGTTTATAAATAATCTTATTTTCTAATTTACCCTTAACATATTAACAATACAAAAAGGTTCAATAAAGCCAGCTACCTGCTTTAGGGTTAAAATAAATCTAAAATTATGAAACTGCAAAACTAAAATAGTAATTTTGTATGTTTACATGTCAATTAAAATCAAATTTCATTCCTAATTTTACTCAACATATGAAAAATTTTCTTTTTGTAATTTTTATCTGCCTTGCTGCTTTTGCTGATGCTCAGGAAGGAATACAATTTTTTGGCGGAAGCTGGGATGAGGCTATCGAAACAGCAAAAAAAGAACATAAACTCATTTTTATGGACGCTTACGCTGAGTGGTGTGGTCCCTGCAAACGAATGGCAAAGGAAGTTTTTACCCAGAAAGAGCTTGGTGATTTTTTCAACAAGTATTTTATTAATGTAAAAATGGACATGGAGAAGGGCGAAGGTCCAAAATTAGCACAGAAATTTAAGGTTTCGGCCTATCCTACGCTTTTTTTTATTGATGGTGCAGGCGAAGTAGTGAATGTTCAGGTTGGCGGCGTAAATGCCGAACAGCTCCTTGGACTTGCAAAGGTGAGTATGAACAAGGGCGACAAAAGCAAAAACTTTGAAGAAGAATATGAAAATGGCAACAGGGACCCTGAAATGCTGAAGGCTTACGCTTATGCATTGATGGTGAGCGGTAAGCCCACCATGAAAATTGCCAACGAATACATTAAAAGCCAGGGAGAAAACAGTTCTGATGCCTTTCTGGAATTTATTTTTGACTTTGCAACAGAGGCCGATTGCAGTATTTTTGACAAACTGATTCAGCATCGTGAAAAACTTATAAAAATAAAAGGTGAAGAGGTTTTTAGAAATAAAGCTGAAAAAGCCTGCAACGAAACCGTCAAAAAGGCTTTTAATTTCCTAACTAAAAGTCTGCTTGATGAAGCAAAAAAACAGATGAAGCTGGCTATGCCTTCCTTTGCAGCTGAATATGCGCTAAAGGCAGATATTATCTATTTCACAATGGTTAAAGATTTTAAAAAGGCCGGGGCACTTATCGAAAAATATGCTTCTAAATTCGGCAAAAGCAATGAAAGCAAACTTCACTTTGCTGCGCAATTAGTAAGTCAGTCATTTGAGGACAAAAAACTGAATCTGAAGGCTGAAAAATGGGCAGCTGCTGCTTATTCAAAAAAGAAAAGCAAGGAATTTGCCAAAACTTATGCGGTACTGCTTATGAAAAATGGTAAAAATGCCGAGTATAAAAAGTTGGAGGAGGAGATAAAAAAAATGAACTAAGCTGGAATAAGCTCAGAATGTAAAAAACAAAAACCACCTAAAATCGGTGGTTTTTGTTTTTTATCTCATCAATGTTACCAGACCTCTTCTTACAATAACAGGCTGTGAACTCAAGATTTGCCACTCAATTACATAAATATAAACATCTCTCGGCAGTTCCACTCCTTTGTATTTTCCATTCCAGGCTGCTTCTTCAGCATTGTCATAGACCAATTGTCCCCAGCGGTTATATATTTTGAAGTTTGTAAGCAACGCTTTATCAAGATTTAATACCTCAAAAAGATCATTCAGATTATCCCCATTGGGAGAGAAAGCATTGGGAATATAAAGACAATCGAGCAATACATTGATTGAATCCGCATAATTGCAGGAATTACTATCCGTAACTGTCATATAATAGGTGCCAGCTTCAGTTAAAACCAAGGTTGAGTTTGTTGAACCATTGCTCCATAAATAGTTTACCGGTACGGCTGGTCCGTTGGTAGTAATGACCACTTCCTCTCCGGGACAAACATAAACGTCAACACCCAAATCAAAAACAGGTAGCGGATTCACGGTTACATTAATTGTATCAGAATTTTCACAATTGTTCACATCTGTAACCTCTACCCAATAGGTTCCACTTACGCTGACATTAAAAGTATCTGCGCCGGAACCATCCTGCCACAGGTAGTTTGTAAATCCAGTTCCGGCATTTAATAAACTGGCATTTCCACATTGCGCAATATCGGGGCCAAAATTTATTGCAGGTAAGGGATATACATTTAATACGCCGACCATATCAGTAGCTGTACATCCGGCAGCATCGGTAACGGTAACAGAATAATTTCCAACTGCATTTGCTTGTAAGGATGAGTTGACAGTTCCGCTATTCCAGGCATAAGACACAAAGCCTGCACCCGCATCAAACAATACAGAATCACCCAGACATAAATTTTGATCAAGTCCAAGGTTTATGGTTGGGTTACTGACTGTTACATTAATAGAATCCCTATCAAATAAACCGCAACCAACCGGAACTTCTACCCAATATAGCCCGGAAACTGCCGCATTCAGAACCGCATTGGTTGAGCCATCACTCCATAAGTACGAATTATAAACAGTATCGAGTTGTATCGTTGCAGTACCTCCACAAAATAAAGTATCAGGACCTAAATCAGGCGCCGGGAAGTTATGTGTTGATGGCACAGGAACAATATTATTTAAATTAAATAAGGTGCTTCCATTAGCTCCATTGGCTGCGGAATAAGTAGTATTGAACCAGAAACCGGCATGTTGTATGAGACCTGCATTTCCTCCGGCAGAAGTTACATTAAGATTGGCTGGCGTTGAAGCGGATGTTAGCCATACATATCCACCACCACCACCACCGCCTGGTCCGTGTGCATCCGAGGCAAAAATCGTATTCTGAATATTTCCGCCAGTACCTCCTCGAACATTTACGTTTAATGCCGATACAATGGAGGGAACCCTCAAATACACTGAGCCACCTGCACCGCCCGCTCCTGCACCTTCGTCTCGGGTTAGTAAAGTAACAGATGCTCCGTTGGCAAGAACAGAAAAACCATTACCAGCTATAGATGGTGCATTGATCATTACAATTCCCCCACCATTCGCTCCATCTGCGCAGGGCTGATTATTATCTCGAAAGCCACCACCTCCTCCACCACCTAAAAATGCTTTTGCTGGCAGGGTTGCTAAGGCATAGCCTCCCAAACCAAAAATACCATTGACCCCACAACCCGAATACTCATCACCTCCACGTCCTCCTGCACCAAAATTTCCACCACCTGCAGCGCCGCAATTACCCGGACTTGTACCACCTCCTCCATTGGCTAATGGGGCACGATGTGAATCTTGTCCAGCGGGTGCAGCAGCAATTCCCTCACCTTTTTTCCCATGTAAGTTGTTTGCGTAATTATTATTGGAACAACTAAAACCGCCGGTAACCGTCGCTCCGCCAACAAAGCCACGTCCACTTACATCAATGTTTGCATTAAATATGACAGGTCCGGTTGATTCAAAAACAAGCACTCCCCCGGTTACTCCATTCCAGTTGGGACAGGTTAAGTTACCCGTTATGGTAGGATTTGAATAAACAGGCACCCGAATTAGCTGAACTGATCCCGTTGTTGTATAGGTTTGGGTTAATGGCGCTGTTAAATTAATAACATTTCCTGCAACAGAAGCTATGTTTGCGAATTCGTAATTTCCGGCATTATTGTAAGCAGTAATTTGTCCAAAGGATGCTGTATTGGTTACATCAATAGTCGCACCTTTCATCTGAATAATCAACACCCTGTCGCAAGCTACAAAACCAGTAGAAGAACCAACACTAATATTCAAGCCGGCAATATTGGTAACATTGGTGTAGGTGTTAACTATGCCTGAGATGTTCTCAGATTGACCAAATAATTTATTGTTAGAAAAAGCGCCAAAAATTAATGCTGTAAGCAGAATGGAAATAAATGTAATGTTTTTCATATTCAGTTCAGTTAGAAAATAATCCAATTATGCAAAGATAATCAACTAAATAAATAATTAAATTTTTAATCAAATTTTTATCATTTGCAAATTAAAGCGCACCAAAGATGTTCATAAATTCATAATTAATCCATTTTGATATTGTCAAAAAAATCTATATTTGACAACTGCCCCTTAAAAAACTTGGACTAATTTTAAATTTCAAGATAATATTTGTATCTTACGCTCGCTTTTAAAAATTAACCGACTAAAAAATATAATTGTTATGAGCAATCATCACAAAGTTTGGGGATCTGAACGTTTTCTTATGGGCCTTGCGCTATTTCTTATCATTTTCATGATGCTTTGGGCCTATGTTTATTTCATGAATGACGATTTTCTTCCAAAAGCAAAATAACTAAGCCCCTCGGCAAAATTTACAGGAGCGGACATTACTGCATTGCAGAGATGTGCCGCTTTTTTGCTTAGTATAAAGCCAAAAACCGATGCTTCAGGATATTGTTCCAATAAAGATTTTTTTGATTTCGGACAGTAACTCATTGCTATCCGAAATTGGAGAAAAATTTAAAAAAGCATCTTTGCTGCTACTCGAAGATTTTTTTGCAGCGCTTGCCCATGCGCATCTCGAACCTGATTTCATTTTTATTTTTGGTATCCTTGAGCGAAATGGTATCGCAATAGCAAATTTCATTGAAAAACTTTCGGAGCTAAGCCCATCGACCCGGGTAATTTTTGCTGCCAATGACCCAGAATACAGGCAGGCTGTACAACTTATGAAAATAGGTATCGGAGATTATATTGCCGCTTCGGGTTTCGACAGTTTATATCTGAGTACGCTATTGGAGGCTTACTCGGGGGAAAAATGGAATCCTGAAGAAAAAATCAGGACAGGTATTGTTGAAAAATTCAGGGAGCTTGGCTTTATGGGTAGCGGAAGGAGAATGCGCAAACTGTACCGGATGATTGAAGATGCTTCGAAATCTGAGCTTTCCCTTTTGTTCGAAGCTGAGGTAGGCTGCGAATTGTTGGAAGCTGCAAGGGCAGCACATAAGCTGTCGAAAAGAAGAGAAGGTCCTTTTGTACTTTTCGATGTGCTGGCCTATCAGAGCGAAACCGTAGAATTTGAACTTTTCGGAAGGGAAAAAGACAGCAACGCCGGTATTGAAAAAAGAAAAACCGGTGCCATAGAAACTGCAAGCGGCGGAAGTCTTTGTATCGAAAACATAGATGCTTTGCCCATCCATATTCAAAGTCGACTTCTGAGGGCAATCCGTGAAAAAAAATACCTGAAACCCGGAGGACCGAACATTGTTTTTTGGAATACAAGACTGATTTGCATATCTTGGAAAAATCTTGAAAAATCTATCAAATTCAAACAATTGCGTGAAGATCTCTTTTATCAGATAGCTGCCTTTAATATTCGTGTCCCGTCGCTTAGAGCACGCGGGCAGGATGTCGTTTTATTGGCAAATCATTTTTTGAGAACCTTTGTCCGTGTCAATCGTTTAAAGGCAATGAATTTGTCGCAGGCAGCAAAAGATAAACTATTGGAACATTACTTTTCCGGTAATGTACTTGAGTTAAAATCGGTCATTGAAACAGCTGCGCTGCTAAGCAAGGGGGAGGAAATTGAAAAAGAAAATATAATTTTCAGAGAAAAACCTATCATTAACCTAATAAGTGACGGAGAGCAAAGTCTGGAAAAATACAATGAATTTATTATCAATACCTATCTCGAGAAATATGACAATGATGTATTAGCGGTAGCTGCAAGACTTGGAATTGGAAAATCGACCATATACCGTATGTTACAGTCAAATAAAATTTCAAAAAAAACCAGCGCCCAAAATGACTAAGATAAAACTGGAATTCCTGAACGAATTGAGTGGCGGAGATGCCAAATTTGTCAGCTTAATGCTGAAAACATATATTGAAGAAACCGATAAAGAGCTGCTCTTACTTGAAGAAGCTTACCAAAATAAAGACAGAAGCAGCATTGCTTTTTGGGCACACAAAATAAAGACCTCTTTTTACCTATTGGGACTTGAACAATTAAGTGCTGTAGCGTCAAATCTTGAGCAAAATGCCAAGAATTTACAATTATCGTTGGATAATCTCCAAGAAGAGCTCAGCTATATCAGCAGCAATGCTGCCGATAGTATAAAACAAGCTAAAAGGTTGATAGAAGCGTTTTGAGTAGAAGAAAGATGAAAGGATGAAGAGAATTATAATTTGGTAATTTGAAAATTTGAAAATTTGAAAATTTGTTTCGTCCGGCAGATGAGATTCCAAATGGCTTCAACCTTTGAAAAAAAACATTAGTAGAGGACTGCGGTATCATATTAGAGGAAAGGATGAAAGATGAAAGGATGAAAGAAGCGAAGAGGAACCGATCTCGTAAAATAGCAGAGGAGCGCGGTATTTTAATGTCGCTGTAGAGGAAAGGATGAAAGATGACATTTTGTACTAAAATAAAAAAAGGGGAAGCAACGCAACCCCTTTTTTTTGCTCATTTAGATGAGACTAATAGAAAGACCTACACTTAACTGACAGATAAGAACTTTTTCTGACCTAAAATTAGTATCCTTGCAGAAAGTTTCTGCTTATTTGATGTTTCAAAGATAGCAAAAAGGAATCCGTATCACCAAAATTTTTTTACACTTTTTTGATTAGTTTTGGAAAATTTTAACGTTTCTATTGATAAAAATTTTAACCTAAAATTCATATACAACTCAAAAATATCATAAAGTATTGATTTTCAATATATATTTTGATATAACTATTTTGTTTACATTTTATCAACTTTTGTCACCATGAAAATAATTTGCATCGGAAGAAATTATGCCGCACATGCTGCCGAACTAAATAATCCAATTCCCGAAACTCCGCTGCTTTTTCTGAAACCTGATACAGCTGTTTTGAAAGATTCGAAACCATTTTATCATCCCGATTTTTCGAAAGATATTCATCACGAAATTGAAATCGTACTCAAAATATCGAAAAACGGAAAAAGCATTGCGCCTGAGTTTGCGCATAAATATTACGAAATGGCAACATTGGGTATTGATTTCACGGCAAGAGATCTTCAGGCTGACCTAAAGAGCAAGGGACATCCTTGGGAAATCTCCAAAGCTTTTGATAATTCTGCTGTGCTTGGCGAATTTGTACCATTCTCATCATTAAAATCTGATGATGGGCATATTGATTTCAAATTGCTAAACAACAAAATATGTGTACAACATGGAAACAGCTCGCAGATGCTAACCGGCTTCGATGCGCTCATCAGCTATGCGTCCCGATTCTTTACCCTGCAGGCCGGAGATCTTATTTTTTCAGGGACTCCCGCTGGCGTTGCTCAGGTAAAAATCAACGATATCCTGGAGGGATTTGTGGGCGATAAAAAACTACTGCACTGTGAAATTCGTTAGTTTATCATCCGAAGATCAGCATTTATGAAAAGTATCAGTCGCGAAACACTGGAACAATGGAAAACAGATCAGACAAAATTCCAGCTTATTGATGTAAGAACTCCAGAAGAACATTACACCCATAATATAGGTGGCAAATTGATGCCGCTCGATGAACTGATAAGACGTAGCCATGAAATCAAAAAGGATATGCCGGTGGTTTTTTACTGCCGCAAAGGGATTCGCAGCCAGATAGCCATACAGCGCCTGCTGGAGATTTTTCCGGATGGCGATTTTTATAATTTGAGTGGAGGGATAGGCTGAAAACAAGTTTAAAAAGAAATCGGTATCTACTTGAAATCACCTTTTGCCCTAAACAATTTTACAATAACTGTAATCTGAAGGATAAAACCCGGGAAAAGCAGCGCAAGGAATAAGAGGGCTATGATAGGATCTGCCAAAAGAAAGAGCAATAACAGTAAGAGCAGGCGACTAAACATAAAGGTTAAGACCGTGCCGGCAAGCGATTGATTTTCATCTGTTGTTCTTTGATTGAGCCCTTTCAGCATGAGAATTTGTGCCATAAAAGCAGTAATTGAACTCATCGCCCACAAAAAAACCGGCAAAAAAATGATGGCAAAAAGAAAAACAGGTTGAAAAAGTAGGGATATGAAAATTACGCCAACCGCAGCCGAAAGATAGATGGCCGCTAGCATAAGGTAACGTTCGGTTCCTTTTTCAAACCTAGGACTTTTTTTTGTGTTAAGTTCCTTTTGAAAAACTGTAGGATGTTTTGCGCTCAATGCCCTGTCTGCATAACGGACAGAGGCAGGCGAATTGAAGGCCAGGCATAAAAACAGCAGAATCATCAGGTATTTCATAATGGCAAAGATACTTTTTTTAGCGCGATCCTTTAAAAAACTACTTTAAATTTTGATGCTTCGGTTTATGCAATTATTTTTGAATGTATAAACCAATCCCACATGCTGAAAGATTTTCTATACCACAACAGTACAGAGCGAAAAGCTTCGATGCTGCTTATGCTTCTGGTATTTGTGCTGATAGCGCTTTGTTGGTGCATACCCTATTTGGTTCCCACACCGAAATACGATTACAGCCAATTCAAAAAAGAAGCTGCAGCTTTTGCAGAGGGGCTGCATGAAGCTGAAAAAAGTGATGATGCCAGCAACTCGGAATATGGATACAGTGCTAAAAAGTATCCCAAAAAAGAGAAAAAATCAGACAATCAGCGCGAAATCAATCCCTTTCCATTCGATCCGAACAATGCCGATCTAAACACATTACTGGAGTTGGGACTATCAGAAAAAACGGTAAAAGGCATTCTCAATTACAGAGAAAAGGGCGGAGTTTTTAAAATCAAATCCGACTTTTCAAAAGTTTATTCCCTCAAAGAAGAAGACTTTGAAGCCTTGGAAGAATTTATTCAATTGCCCGACAGTCTCGAGAAAAAATCTTTTGGCGATAAGAAAACCACAGAGCGTAAAAAAACTGATATACCAACAGTAAATGTCAACAGCGCAAGTGCCGAAGATTTTGATAAATTGCCCGGTATAGGTCCCTCATTTGCCGAAAGAATTGTAAAATACCGCGATGGGCTGGGAGGTTTTGTCGATTTGGCACAGTTGGAAGAAATTTATGGCCTCAACGATTCCATTATTACAAAAATATCGCCTTACCTCAGTATTTCAAGCGGCTCGATAAAAAAAATAAATATCAACAAATTGGGAGCAGAGGAACTGAAATCGCATCCATATCTACGTTGGAGACATGCCAATGCCATTGTAAAGTACCGCGAAAAAAATGGCCCCTACAAGTCGGTCGAAATGCTCAGAACCCTGCATGAATTTAATGATTCGGAAGGTACATATTGGAAAATAAAACCCTACCTTAGCCTTTAAATTTTTATACTTTTAAACCAATATCAATTGATTATGCAGCAGAGCAGAATCGTAAAAAATTCACAGAGTCTCGAAAGGGAGCTGTTTTGGCTTGCCAAAGTTATCGATATCCGATTTAAGCTGCATTTCAAACTGGAGTGTGACCATAATTCAATATATGATATTGAGGTTCCCCAACTCAAAGATGACGGATCGGTTTATGCGCGGGTACTCAGGCATTTTCAAATGAACTATCAGGAGCGCTTGATACTGATTTTGAGTCTTGTGCCGCATATCCGACCACAACTGCTCGACATTTTCTTCACCAAAAACGAGGCTTACGATCGTATTTATACAGAATTTGGCGGCCTGAAGGGAAAATATCACAGCGGTTTTTTACCCACGGGCGAAACAGCTTCCTTTATCCTTGCCGGAAATGACCTTTCGGAGCGTATAAAAATGGTGGAGCTTTTCAGGCCCGAACATTTTTTTGCTAAACAAAATGTTTTAAAACTCGATCTGCATCATGGGAATGAACCGCTATTAAGCAGCGGTATCGAAATCAGTGAGGAATACCTCAGTATGCTTACAACCGGGAAATCATTTAAACCCGATTTTAGTACAAATTTTCCGGCAAAGCTTTTAACAACACGACTCGATTGGGCAGATCTGGTACTCGATCCACAGGTTTTGGGTGAAATTTCGGAAATTGCAGCCTGGATTAAGCATCAGGATACAATTATGAACGAGTGGGGGCTTAGCCGCATGCTCAAACGAGGCTACCGTTCGCTTTTTTACGGCCCGCCCGGCACTGGAAAAACGCTTACTGCCTGTCTTTTGGGAAAAACGCTAAACCTCGATGTTTACAGGGTCGATCTCTCGCAGGTAGTATCGAAATACATTGGCGAAACCGAAAAAAACATGGCCAGTATCTTCGATCAGGCCGAAAATAAAAATTGGATTCTCTTTTTCGATGAAGCTGACGCCTTATTCGGAAAGCGCACTGCAACAAGCGACAGTAAGGACCGACATGCCAATCAGGAAGTTGCTTATCTGCTGCAACGGGTCGAAGACTTTTCGGGTGTAGTTATTTTGGCTACCAACCTGAAAGCAAATATGGATACAGCCTTTAGTCGTAGATTCCAGTCAATTGTATTTTTCCCGGCACCTAATTATGAGCAGCGACTCAGGCTTTGGAGAAATACCTTTGAAGGTCAGGTAAAACTAGATTCAGATGTCGAATTCAAAACCCTTGCAAACGATTATAAACTAACCGGAGGAGCTATTATCAATGTACTTCGCTATTGTTCACTTTCTGCCCTCGATCGGGGAAGTCGCCACGTTTCGATGGACGATATTAGAGAAGGCGTTAAAAAAGAATTGAGAAAAGAAGGTAAAACGCTGGAATAGACTGTAGGGACGAAGCGGAAAGAGGAGATGAGGAAAGAGGTCAATAATTTGAAAATTAGTTGATCCGATAGCTATCGGATTGAAAATTTGAAAATTTTGTACATTGATTACTTTTCAATAAATCATTACACTAGTACCGACTTAATATTTCGATTTCTTATCTTTGTGCCCTCACTAATAATTTTAAATTTTAAAATCAATACAATATAAAAGTATGCAAACTATTGAAAAAATCGATATGAGCGCTGTGCTGAATGAACTTGGACTCAAAGAAGTAAATTTCGGAAGCAGTAGTGGTCGCGACAGCTTTGGCAATACTTCAGAAAATCTGATTGCTTCTTATTCGCCTGTTGATGGTGCCCTCATCGGCAAAGTTAGTACTACTACAAAAGAAGAATATGAAAAAATAATGTCCCTTGCCGCCGATGCTTATAAAACATGGCGTAAAATGCCCGCTCCAAAACGTGGCGAAATAGTTCGTCAATACGGCGAGGCACTGCGTAAACATAAAGATGCCCTTGGCCGTCTGGTCTCTTACGAAATGGGCAAAAGCCTACAGGAAGGATGGGGCGAGGTGCAGGAAATGATCGACATCTGTGATTTTGCTGTGGGATTGTCCCGTCAGCTCTATGGTCTCAGCATGCACTCTGAGCGTCCCGACCATCGTATGTATGAGCAATGGCATCCGCTCGGAGTTGTGGGTATTATTTCGGCCTTCAATTTTCCGGTAGCAGTGTGGTCATGGAACTCAGCTTTGGCTTGGGTTTGCGGCGATGTCTGTATCTGGAAAGGCAGCGAAAAAGCTCCGCTTTGTGCTGTTGCCTGCCAAAATATTCTTCAGGAGGTTTTGGAAGCCAACGATTTGCCCGAAGGAATTTCCTGCATTGTTACAGGCGATTACAAAGTAGGGGAATGGATGACCAATGATACGCGCATTCCGCTCATTTCTGCAACAGGTTCTACCCGTATGGGCCGCATTGTGGGCCAGGCAGTTGCAGGACGTTTTGGCCGCAGTCTGCTCGAGTTGGGTGGCAACAATGCCATCATCGTTACGCCCAATGCCGATATGAAAGTGATGCTTACGGCTGCGGTTTTCGGTGCGGTAGGTACTGCCGGCCAGCGTTGTACTACCACCCGCCGTTTAATTGTACAGCACGGCATTTATGATAAAGTTAAAGAATTGCTGACAAATGCCTACGGGCAGCTGCGCATCGGCAATCCGCTTGATACCAACAATCATGTTGGGCCGCTTATCGATAAATTGGCGGTCGATCAGTATCTCCATGCGATTTCTGAAGCCAAAAAAGCCGGCGGTCGCGAACTGGTTGCAGGTGGCGTGCTCAGTGGCACAGGTTACGATAGTGGCTGTTATGTAAAACCTTGTATTATAGAAGTGGATGCTCAATACGATATCGTAAAACACGAGACCTTTGCGCCTATTCTTTATCTTATGAAATACAATGAACTCGACGAGGCCATCGAAATGCAAAACGACGTTCCTCAGGGACTTTCATCGGCAATTATGACCGATTCACTGCGCGAAGCCGAGCAATTCCTATCCTGCGCTGGTTCCGACTGCGGTATAGCCAATGTCAACATAGGTACCTCGGGAGCAGAAATCGGCGGTGCCTTTGGCGGGGAAAAAGAAACAGGCGGCGGTCGCGAATCAGGTTCTGATTCCTGGAAATTCTACATGCGTCGTCAGACCAATACCATCAACTACGGAACAAAAGTACCACTTGCACAGGGCATTAAGTTTGATCTTTAAAGGGAAATTAGACAGCTTTTCTTAAGTCAGAAATTAGAAGTCAGAAATTAGTCTCGTCTTTCGGACGAGATGAAATCTGAATTCTGAAATGAGCATCTTTAATTCTTTTACTTCAGTTTGAGGAGCGCTCTCGTCTTGGGACGAGATCAGTTCCACTTCAATTCTCAAATTATCAAATCACCGAATTCTCAAATTCTCAAATTAAATCTTTCATCCTTTCATCTTCAACACCTATATCATTATGAAAAACTTGATTTTTATTTTGACCATTCTTTTTTCGGTTCCAAATTTTGCCTTTGCAGCACAAAGTAGCTCCATTGTTCCAATTGAACAGTCAGAAAAAAAACCTGCAAAAAAGCAAAAAAAAGCAAAAAAGGCAGATTCGCCTAAATCCGACGTTGGAGCCTTTGGTATAGTTATGGCATTTTATTTTGTGACCTTCCTTGGGGTACTTGTACTTGCGCTTGCACTAACAATTCCTGCAATTGCTGCGATTCTGTTATGGACAGGTTTCAGCATTACCTTGCTAGGAGTTTTATTGTTGGGACTTGCGCTTCGCAGTTTCAGAAAATATAATTTGTAATAAAATCTTATTGTAAATTTCTCAAGATTAAATATTGACAAAAAGCTCCGCTACGGTGGAGCTTTTGTTATTTTGGCTTTTTGTTATATTTGCAATGTTGAGATATTTTCCCTAAATTTGAAGAGGTTTACAATCACCACAACGAATCCATTAAAAATAAAATCCTATGAAAATTTCATTTTTTGTTTTAACATTCATTTGTCTCGGTTTTTATTGCAAGGCTCAACGTGTAGCCGGAAAAGTTTTTACAACATCCGATTGCTACAGCGGTGAGGATTTCGATTACTATTTTTTTGAAGATAGTACAGTATTGGCAATTTGCAGCGACTGCAGTGCAAAACCTCAGGTTCGTAGCGGTAAGTGGTCGGTTAAAGAACAGCAGGTTCATTACCAACTAACGATGGAATGGAGAGGCAATCCGCTTGGAAAGGCTGATGAAGAAGGAAAATTCTCTGCTTTTACTGCGCTTTCTGTTAAAATTGATAAAAAAGGCAGCGAGAACCTGATTATGTTTGGGGATGATTATGAGTCAAGAAACTGCATGAAAGTGATAAAAAATGAATTAAAAAGTTCCAATCCACATGCCGCACTCAAAACCGGTTTTGTGGGCCGCTTTCCGCAAAGCTCCGAAAGGCTGCTCACAACCGCCGATTTGAAAGGTCTTAAATCTAAAGATTTAAAAATAATGCGCAATGAAATTTATGCGCGATACGGACTCATTTTTAAATCTAAGGACATGGCTGCTTATTTCGAAAAACAAGCCGGATATGAGAAAAGGTTGGAGAATGCAGAGGCCTTTCTCTCAGAAATTGAGCAAAAAAATATTGCTTTTATAAAAAAGTATGAGCTAAAATAGTTAACGATAATCAGATTAAAATCTATTATGATGAGCAATATAAAATTAGCTTCTGAAAAAATTCAACTAATTGAAGGGGAACTTCTTATGTTGGCAGGAAGGCCTGCAATGGGACAGACCACACTTATGGTAAACATGGCAATCGCTTTATCCGAACATAAAAAGATATTGTTCATTAGCCTTGAAAAATCAAAAAAACAGTTGGCCAATTATTTCTTTAATGCTTACTCCGACAGTTTCTCCTTTGTAAAAGACAAGGCAGATAAGGTTTTAATGGTCGATGAGGGTTTCAGCATTGGGGAAATAGAAGCAAATATTAAAAATTACTGCATTAGTCAAGGCGTTTCCATTATTTTTATCGATTACCTTCAATTGATTGAGGGAGAAAGAAGCGAGCTATTAAAGTCATTAAAAACTATGGCTTTGTACTACAATGTGAGTATTGTGGTTTCAACCATCTTGTCTAGATCGGTCGAACTAAGAGAAAATAAAAGACCTGTTTTGTCAGATCTTGAACCTCTTTTTCAAAATGATTTGCTCTTACTTAATTTTCCTGATAAAATTATTTTTCTCTACAGGGATGCATATTATAATATTGAAGAAGAGAACGAGGTTCTTGAATTGATTGTGGCAAAGAACAGAAATGGCGAGTTGTCGACAGTTTTTCTGCAGAATTAAATTTACAACTTAGCTTTCGTACAGATTTTACCATTAGTCAAAAAATTTCTACCTTTGCGGCTACTAAATAACATCAACAAAATGAAAATACATAATTTCTCGGCAGGTCCGGCAATATTGCCAAAAAGCGTTCTGGAAGAAGCAGCTCAGGCACTTCTTAATTTTAACAATCGCGGTCTTTCCATCCTTGAGGTATCGCATAGGGGAAAAGATATCATCGCAGTAGTTGATGAGGCAGAGGCACTTATCAAAGAATTCCTCGCTGTGGGCGATGATTATAAGGTGCTTTTCCTGTCGGGCGGAGCAAGCACGCAGTTTTTTATGGTGCCAATGAATCTGTTGAACGAAGATGAAACTGCTGCTTACCTAAATACCGGCGTTTGGGCCGATAAAGCCATTGAGCAGGCCGTAAATTATGGAAATATAGATGTAGTTGCTTCTTCAAAAGATTCGAATTTTACCTTTATACCTAAAGATTACAAGGTAAAACCCGGCACAAAATTCCTGCATTATACCAGCAATAATACGGTGTACGGCACGCAATTTCATCATATCCCCGAAGTTCCTGAGGGCTGCCTCCTGGTAGCCGATATGTCATCCGATATTTTCTGCCGTCCGGTCGATGGTAAAAAATTTGACCTGATTTATGCCGGGGCGCAGAAAAATTTAGGTCCAGCCGGTGTTACCATCGTAGTGGTCAAAAAATCTATTCTGGGTACAGTTACTCGTAAAATTCCTACGATGCTCGATTATAGTGTGCATGTGAAAAACGAGTCGATGTACAACACCCCGCCTGTGTATCCTATTTATGTAACGATGCTCACACTGCGCTGGATAAAGGCAATGGGCGGACTCACTGCGATGGAACGCCGAAACAGAGAAAAAGCCGAATTGCTTTATGCTGAAATTGACCGTAATCCTTATTTTAAAGGAACTACAGCAGTTGAAGACCGTTCCTGGATGAATGCCACTTTCCTGGCAGACAGCCCCGAACATGAAGCTGCTTTTTTGGAATACTGCAAGGCAAACAAGGTGGATGGAATTGCAGGACACCGATCAGTAGGCGGTTTCCGTGCATCGATGTACAATGCAATGGATTTGGATTCTGTTCAGTTTTTAGTTGAACTGATGCAAAATTTCAAGCCTTAGCTATTTAGTAAAAAGCTATTTCATAGAAAAGTGGCCGTCCAAAATTTGGACGTCCCCTTTGTTTTTTTTCCTCTTGATAGAGACGATTAGCGAATAATCAATGCTCAAGGCTAAGAAATTCCTTTTTAGACTAACCTTAAAACCTTACATTTTGTAAACCGGACAGTTCTTTCACCTCTTTGAGTGTTTCCTGTGCAATTTTACGGATGTTGGCAGCGCTTTCCTTGATTTGGTTTTTAATTTCTTTTTTGTTGGCATTCAATTCTTTGCGTTTTTCTGCAAAGTTAGATGTCAGGTCAACCAAAGTATCGGACACAGCTTCTTTCAGATCTTTATAAGAAAGTTTTGAGGCCGGATCTTTATAAATTTCCATCATATGTCGGTGCAGTTCTTCCTTGCCGCCGGCCTTGAGCATGATAAAGAGATTTTCGATACCTGGACTCATAATGCCACGCTCCTGTTCATCTCCGGCATCGGTTACGGCAGAGCCTACTTTTTTGCGCAAGGATTTTTCCTCTTCAAAAATGGAAATATAATGTTTCTCGCCAAGGCTTTTACTCATTTTTTTGGTCGGATCGGCCAGAGAGCGGACCTTCAACGCCTCTGAAAACATGGCCTCTGGCAATACAAAATATTCTTTGCCAACAGTATTATTGAAACGAGTTGCAATATTTCTGGCGAGCTCCAGATGCTGCTCCTGGTCTTTACCAACAGGCACAAAATCGGCCTTATAAATAAGAATATCGGCAGCCTGTAAAACAGGATAATCGAAAAGTCCGGCCGAAATAAAGGCGTCTTTATCGCCCTCTTTAACCTGATCGCTTTTGTCTTTGAACTGCGTCATGCGGCTCAATTCACCATAAGAACAAAAACAGTTGAAAATCCAGCCAAGCTCGGTATGTTCGGGAACGAGTGACTGTATGAATAGATTTTCGGGTTTTATGCCTAGTGCCAATAGACTAAAAATCAGATCCCATGTATTTTCCCTTAACTTGCTTGGTGAATAAGGCATGGTCATGGCATGATAATCGACCACACCGTAAACACACTGAAATTCATCCTGTAGTTTTACCCAATTTTGTACAGCACCGAAATAGTTTCCAAAATGGATTTCGCCGGTTGGCTGTATGGCCGAGAGGATGCGTTTCATATATTTTGATAAGATTTGTTGATGAAAAACTTTGAAAGTGCCATAATTACACTTAATTTCCGTAAAATTAGAAAATTGAAATCAAAACCTAGTATTTATGGCTAAAGTTTCGGCCGATGATTTACTCGAAAAGTTAAAACTGATGTTTTTGAGTGGAGACAGCCATCAGACTGAATTGGCATTTATGCTGGCTGATTCGAATGAAATTGATCTGAAACCGATAGCAGACGGCATCAAAAGTATATTATCGGTTTCGGAGATTAAACCCCGATTGGGCGATTGGACCAATGCCGGCCTTGAAAATTTGATTTATCCCCTCAATATGGTGCTCACACTTTGTATTGAAGATTGTGAAATGAAGCAACTACCGGCCGAAATTGGCTTTTTTAGAAATTTGGGCATTATAGAACTACACGGAATCGGTCTTGAAAATTTGGGTAGCGGGATTCAATACCTTAGTAAACTGCGCAGTTTGAGTACAAAAAATAATCGGGTGGAATATTTGCCTGAATCGATTGGGCAGCTAAAAAAACTCAGGTCACTGAACCTTCACGATAATCTGTTGAAAAAACTACCCGATTCGCTGCAGGAACTGGAAGAACTAGAATTGCTGCAATTGTCGAAAAATCCCGAATTGACAGATTTGCCGTCCTGGCTTTGCCGACTTCCATCTTTGAAAAAACTAATCCTGGATGTAGCTGTTTTTAAGGGAAAGATTCCAGAGGTTTTATATCCAATTCCCGAAACGCTCACTATTGAGTGGGAACAGATTCAGCCAAAATTTAAATAAATGGTAATTGTCTGTGGCTTATTGTATTATCGAGTGCCATAAGCTTTTAGGTAATATGTTGAATAAAGTCGTCTAATTTACGGAGTATAATATAAGTTTTACCTTTTCTTTTTAGTGCGTTTTTGTGAAGGGGTTTCCTCTTTTTCTGATTCTTTTATCAAATCAATAACGTATTGCTCAGGGACGTCTGCAGTCTGCGCAATTTTATGAATACTAAGCTTTGTGTTTTTGTAAAGGGATAAAATCATTTTATCGCGATTCTTTTTTTCGCCTTCAGCTTTTCCCTGCTTATAGGTAAGTGTGTCTTCTAATTTTAAATCGAGTGCCATAAGATTTGTGGTAAAATGTTGAATAAAGCCATCTAATTTACGGAGTTTTGACAAAACTTCTATCTGATTAACAAATTTTCCCATGAGATTGGTTTCATTTATGATAATTTTTGCTCTGGAAAAAATCATTTCGGCAATTTCTTCTTTGCTTTTATCCTCAAAATCGGAGAGGATTGCCAAAATCAATTCTTCGGGTTTGTCGCTGTTGATAAACTCTTTGTAGGAAAATTCCTGAATGCTGATGAGTTCGTAAGTATAGGTAGTTTTACCTGCAACAAAAACATTTTTCATTTTGGAAATGCCCTCACCAAAATAAAATACAAACTGGTAAACGGGCATCTCGTATTTATTCACAAGCATTCCGAAATATTCAACCATTCGGAAATGCATTCTGGGGTCATCCTTGCTTTGCGCTTCGGCATGCAATACAAAACTGATCGTCTGGGTTTTCGTACTCAATCTTTCTTAAAAAGTCAGTTTTCTTTTCACGGGTGCTTTGTAGCTCGGTACCAAGTTCCTCAATTTTCCGGTAATTGGCATCAATAAATTTTTTGCTGAGAGAGAGGTACACAGCGTCCATAATCTCCTTAACGATCTTGTCGTGATGGTTTGGCATAGGGTAAAGGGATTTGATTCGCTGCAAATATATTACAGCAAAATCAAAAAATCAAGTCAAAAAAATCATTTTCGTTCAAATTATTTGTTTTTTTTATTCTTTTATGAATATTTTTCAAAAACAAATTAAACCATGTCATATTTTGGCGTTGTCTGCAGCTACTTTTGTACTAACCATTGAGAAAAATCAATAATCATTCAAAAGAACTACATATGAGAACCAAAAATCTAGTGATGCTGCAGCAAGAATTTGTTAATTTCATCCAGAGCAAAAAAAATCTATCCCCTGAAATTAAAACCGGATTCAGCGATATAGATGACACACTTTCAGATTTAAAAAGAGCTAATCTGACATTGATTGCCGGCAGGGCAGGAATGGGTAAAACAAATTTTGCCATCTCCATCCTGAAAAATGTAGTTTTTGAACAAAAATTGCGTGTTGTATTTTTTTCATTTGAAATGTCCTCAATGCAAATTTTTCAAAGACTAATGCGCATTGAGACTGGTATTGACGCTACAACATTGCGTACCGGACAAGTCGAAGAAAGTGATTTGCCAAAAATAAATGACCTGCTTCAGAGACCTGAAAATGCAAATGTACTCATTGACGACAGCAGCGGAATTTCGATTATTGAATTATGCGAGCGCTGTAGAAATTACGTTCTTATGCATCAAACTGATTTAATAATCATTGATTATCTACAACTTATTCCGCTCAGGCACAGAGAAATCAGCGAGATTGGACAAGAAAATTATCACCTGATCATGTATATGCTGAAAACTGTGGCACGCGAGCTGAATATTTCAATCGTTTTGCTCTCCTCTCTATCTTCTGAAATTGATCAACGGGAAAACAAAAGACCTTTACTCAGCGATTTGAGTCAAGACATCGTTCAATATGCTGATAATGTATGCTTTATTTACCGGGCCGATTATTATGGCCTGCTTAACGATAATGGGAATGAAGCTGAATTCATTCTTGCCAAGAGTCGATTCCGTGGCACAGAAATTATCGCCATGGGTTGGGATAAAATTAAAGGTGTTTTGCAGGATGTAGGGTGAAAAAATTAATGACCTTTGAAGAAATCTTGATTCATTGATGAAAACTAAATAATTGGCAGTTAAATCTTTTTCCACTATTTTTTGCTAATTAGGAATTGAATTCCTAATTAGCAAAATGGAAAAAATAAAAAGAGTGGCCGCTGGAAATTAAATAAGTGCTTGGCAAATATCCGATTATAGCATTGATATGCTCTATACCATCAGGCCAATACAACCCTTTGCAAAACAAAATTATAAAAACATAAAAACATATTGCATAATGGATAGTAAAAACACAAACAATTCCCTTTCTTTTTTAGACGATTGGGTAAAAATAAAAGTTGCGTATTCCTTAAACAAAGCGAGTAACACCGATATCAATCTCAAAAAAATAGAAGAAACATTGGTTTGTTTCAAAAATATTTTACGAGAAAGACAAAAAATAAATAAAGAGGAAAGTACTGAGTTTAACTATTTCAGATTCTTTAATTTAAATGAGACTAAACATAGTGAATTACTCGCATTTTTATTGAATCCATATGAGCAGCACGGTCAAGGTATGCTTTTTTTAAAGCTATTTCTAAATAAACTAGGGGTAATTGAAAATGAAAAAACTAAATGGTATGTAACGGCAGAAAAAGAGAGAATTGATATTCTAATTAAATGTTATAATCCTGAAACTGTGATAATCTTAGAAAATAAATCTAATGGAGCAATAGATCAGGAAAATCAACTCTATCGTTATTGGCATAAGCACATATATAAGGTGGACAATCCTCAGGATTTTAATTCAGAAGATGTAAAAATAAGATATCAAATTGTTTATCT
Source organism: Saprospira grandis DSM 2844 (assembly GCA_945888475.1). Lineage (GTDB taxonomy): Bacteria > Bacteroidota > Bacteroidia > Chitinophagales > Saprospiraceae > Saprospira > Saprospira grandis_C. The sequence continues at coordinate 24,096 of CAMDAB010000010.1, forward strand.
GGCACCTAATAGAAATAAAATACCTTCGAATAATTCGCTGACACGCCCAGTTTCACTTGAGAAAGAGAATCCAAATGAAACGATATTAACGATTCCGACTATGTTACTTTTTTCTGAAATTGCAAGTTGCTTGGAACCAGCTATTGAATTATTGCATGAAAAGAATTTCAGACTAAAAGAATATCTTAAACAATATTTTGAAACTTTAAAAAATATAAACTAATGCCAAATGATTTATTATTCAAAGCTGTTACTCTTTTTGAAGAGCAAGATAAATGGGATGCTTTCATTGAACTTTCAAGTTATGTCGAAAACATAAAAAATATTTGGAAAGACAGACTTTCAAACCGATTGGAAGAATACTTCACAAAAGAAGGGAAAATGGATGGTTGGAATTTTAATAAAGATGGGATGGTATGGTATTTAAATGATTATGGCCAGGATTCATTTGGTATATGGTGGGAGCATTTGTATCAGCTATCTTTTTGGGCTAATCCTTCTCACTATGACATCGAAAAAATTAAAAGTTTATTAGAATCTACAAAATATTCTCCCTTGTTAAATGTGTTTGATGGTGTGGTCAAAAAGTTCAATGGAAATTATTTGTTAAGCGAATTTGGAAATTTTTCATTTGGAAGCATTTACGACAATAACTTTGGGTTTGAACACTTAAATACCCTGGCGTGGTATGCTGGAAACGAAACTGAAGAATTTGCAAACCAAATCATAAAAAAGGTAGATTCAATTAGAAAAGAACATTTTGAAATCATTACAGAACTTTGCGAATATACCAAGATTATAAAATAATACATTAACAATCAAATTATTCGTAAATATGGCAAATTTCTATTGTGAATACTGTGGGACAAAATCTGCTACAGTAGCTGGTTTAGTTTCAGGTAACTGCATGAAACATGCGGATGGGCCTAATAAAGGTAAGCATAAATTATATGAGGGGAGTGAGAAATCACAGTATACCTGTAAATATTGCGGCACAAAACAACCTACAATTCAGGGCTTAACATCACTATCATGCACAAAACATCCTAATGGTGTAAATAAAGGCAAGCATTCTCCGGCATTATAACGGAGACTCCTTTTTTAGGTTTAAACTTGAAATGGCTTAGCTTTGGTTTTACTTCCAAAAATAAAACTGCCGACATCCTTCAGGACATCGGCAGTTTGTTATTATATCTTATCTCGAGACCTTACATATAACGTCTTTACGAAATCATCCCCCTCACTGTCGCAATCGCTTCTCCCAATCCTTCCGGGTTTTTACCACCTGCGGTAGCAAAGAAAGGCTGACCACCACCACCGCCATTGATGGCTTTGGCCGCTTCGCGGATGAGCTGTCCGGCATTGATGCCTTTGGCTTCCGAGAGCTCGCGGTTGAGGTGGATGGTAAGGGTGGCTTTGTCTTGACCATCGCTCGCACCTAAAACAACCAGTGCATTTGGATGTTGTTGTGTAATTTCCGCACAAAGCTGTTTGGTGGCATCCTTGTCAGAAACGCTGATGATGCCGCTCACAAAGAGGACATCGCCTATTTGTTCAGCATTTTTGAGCAGATTGTCTTTTTCGCCCTGCGCCTGTTTCAAAACCAGCTCCTCGATGAGTTTTTGCTGTTTTTTCTGCTCTTCGAGCAGATTGTCCAAAGTCTTGAGCAAGTCTTTTGGATTGTTGAAACGGGCACGAACCTCAGAGAGTTCCTGACTTTCGCTGCGCATCAAATCCTCGGCAGCATCGGCAGTGAGGGCAATGACGCGGCGTACACCTGCTGCGATGGAAGTCTCTTCCCTGATTTTGAAAAGTCCGATAGATCCTGTATTTTTTACATGGCAACCGCCACAAAGTTCTTTCGAATAAGCATCGTCGAAGGTGATAACACGAACAGTTTCGCCGTATTTTTCGCCGAAAAGCATCATCGCTCCAGTCTTTTTAGCCTCTTCGATGGGCAGCTGACGCTGTTCTTTCAGGGAAATATTTTCGCGGATTTTTTTGTTGACAATGCGCTCCACGCGATCAATTTCTTCCTGAGTCATTTTGGCAAAATGCGCAAAGTCGAAACGCAACAACTCATCGCTCACCAAAGAGCCCTTTTGCTGTACATGCGTACCCAATACCTGACGCAGTGCCGCATGCAGCAGGTGCGTAGCCGAGTGGTTATTTTCGGTCAGTCGGCGTTTTTCGGCATTTACTGTTGCTTTTACGCTGCTGTCGGGATTAGCAGGCAACTTGCTGCTGATACTCAGAATCAGGTCATTTTCCTTGCGGGTATCGATGATGTCAATTTTTTCATTACCAAACCAAAGGCAGCCGCTGTCGCCAATCTGTCCACCACCTTCGGGATAAAAGGGCGTTTCTTCCAAAACCAGATGATAATAGGTATTTTTCTTTTCCACCACTTTTCGGTAGCGCAGCAGGCGGGTAGTATTTTCCAATTGGTCGTAACCGACGAAGCCTGTTGGATTGCCCGGAGCAACTTCGGTCCAGTTACCTGTTTCTTTTTCGGCATCGCGTTTTGAGCGGTCTTTCTGCTCCGAAAGGGCCGCTTCAAATCCGCGCTCATCCACTTCAAAACCTTTTTCTTTGCCAATGAGCATCGTTAGGTCAATAGGGAAGCCAAAGGTATCGTATAATTCGAAGGCAATGCGGCCATCGAGGGTTTGACCCGAGGTGGCCAACTCGTCCAAGCGGCGCAAACCCGATGCAAGTGTTCTCAAAAAGGCTTCTTCCTCGCTTTTGATAACCTGAGCGATGAAGTTTTCCTGAGCTTTAACCTCGGGGAAAACGCCGTCGAACATATCAGCAACGATAGGCAGCAGTTTATACATGAGCGGCTCTTTGATACCCAGAAAACTGAAATAATAACGCACTGCACGGCGAAGTACGCGGCGCACCACATAGCCTGCCCCATTGCTCGACGGCAATTGTCCGTCGCCGATGACCAGGGTCACCGCCCTGATATGGTCGGCAATCACGCGCATGGCAATATCTGTTTTGGCATCGCGCTCGTAGCTGCCAGTGTATTTCATGCCCGAAGCCGCTTCCAAAAAACGGATGATGGGGCTAAAAGCATCGGTATCATAAGTATAATTTACGCCCTGAATGACCATGCAGAGTCGCTCAAGTCCCATTCCGGTGTCCACATGCTTGGCCGAAAGTTCTTTCAAAACAGTCACTTCTGTATGTTTTTCATTTCTGGCCTTTTTGAAGGCGGAGCTGTCGCGCGGACCATCGAAGGCGCGTTCCCATTCCACCAGGGCTTTTGAACCGCCTTTTGCTTCGTCCCAGCTGCGCTCGAACTGCATAAAAACATTGTTCCAGATTTCAATAACCATGGGATGATCCTTGTTGACCAATTCCTCTCCCGGCAAGGCGGCGCGATCGGCATCGGGACGCAAGTCCACATGAATTTCGGAACAAGGGCCGCAGGGGCCAGTGTCGCCCATTTCCCAGAAATTATCTTTTTTATTGCCGTAAACGATATGATTTTTAGGCAGATAGTTGAGCCAAAGTTCAAAAGCTTCCTGATCCGATTCGAGATTTTCCTTTGGATCGCCTTCGAAAACAGTGGCGTATAATCTATCGACCGGAATACCATAAACCTTTGTTAAGAGTTCAAATGACCAGTCGATGGCCTCTTTTTTAAAATAATCGCCAAATGACCAGTTGCCGAGCATCTCGAACATGGTGTGGTGCGTACCGTCCATCCCTACATCCTCCAGGTCGTTGTGCTTACCCGATACGCGCAGGCATTTTTGCGTGTCGGCTATACGTGCGTAGGGTGCCGGGCGATTGCCCAGGAAATAATCTTTAAACTGTGCCATTCCTGAGTTTATGAACATCAGGGTTGGGTCGTTCTGATTGACAATGGGTGCCGATGGCACTATTTCGTGGCCTTTTGAGGCAAAAAAATCGAGAAATTGCTGGCGTATTTGTTTTACGGTTTTCATTATATAGATTTTCAGATATCAGAAGTCAGATTTTCAGCGCTCAATTCACAGCGCAATAGATTTTGTCTTATCCGATAGCATCGGGAAAAAATTAGAAAATTAGTATGTAGATTTATCTGATATCTGATAATCTGATGTCTGACAATCTAGCAAATTCGCCGCAAATATAGGAGTTTTTTACTTAAATATGCCAGCAGCATATTTTTTGTTTTTTCAGGCATTTGTTTCAAATATTAACAGTACATAATATATTGATTACATATAAGTTTATTAACTTTGTTCTTGCTAATATCTAAATTAGAATAAGCCACTTTTTTGATTTAAAAATCAAATCACTCTACAAATATATAAATCATGAAAACAGCTGCTATTATATCAGTTTCCTTAATCATTGGAATTTTTATTGGCATATTCATATCAAATTATAAGATTGTATTAAAGTCTGATTCTATTGTAAAGCAAGAATCAAAACCACTTTCAGCTGATGCAAGCCAACCAAGAGATAAAGAATCTAAATCTGTTGATAATAAACCGAAATTCAAGAAAGAATCAATTCCTTGTGTCTGTGGGGCAAAACAATATCCCTATACCTCTAACCGATTACTAAAACTCAAAGAACTTGAAGGCCTGACTAAAAGCGCACTCCGTATTATGCGAAATGAAATCTTTGCATGCCATGGTTTCATTTTCAAAAGCACTGATCTAGTCATGTATTTTGGTGAATGCCCTATCAAACGTTCAAATGTCGATGAATACCTCTCAGAAATTGAAGTTAAAAACATTAGCACTATAAGTATTGCTGAGAAAAATGCTCAGGGAGAAGGGACTATATATTTTGGGCGCTAAATTGCAGATTCAATCTTAAATATATAAAACTACTTAAAATATAAATTATGAAATCTAAAATATTTTATGGCCTATTTGTATTCACTTTATTATTGCTGCTAAACAGCTTATCATCGGCACAAAACCTTGAATTGGTGTCCAATAAAGAGAAAATTTCTTTTACAAATATTAAATACCTCGACACAATTCAAAATACCAAACCGGCCGAAGGAATTCCTGAAGTAGATGTAGATTACTGGATGAAAACTATATTTGAAGGCATAAAAGATGTCAAAGATGGGAAAGGCTATCAGGAATTTGAAGATACTCTAAGTGCTGAATATTTAAAAATTAGATATAACAATGAGTTTGGAACTCTTAAAAATAACATAAGCACTTCTAATACATATTATTACTTTATTAACAAAGTGCCACATGCTTTAATTTTTTTCAATCATGATAAGGAATTACCAGCCGTTCTTCAAACAGCCAGCAATATGAGTTTAAAAGGTTATATGTTTGATAATGCTACAATGAGTATACTAGAATTACAATTCACGCAAAATAAATGGAATCTAATAAAACATACTGAAAATTTGAGGAACTGCATTTCAATAAATCAGTCACTAAATGGTAATGGGTCGGCTGGTTGGAATTTTGACTTTTCACTTCCCAGAGTATTAAGTTTGGAAAGTGGGCATCATTTTATTGTTACTGAATTAAGAAATGAATCGAGATACTTTGAAAACCAAGATACGAGTAAACTATTTTCAAATGGTAATTTTGAAACTCCGGCTATTGCTTGGGAAAGTTTAAATGAATTTAGCTTTGAGGATTATGATTCATCTGTAATTGAAGGTATTGTAAGTTATTATAAATTGCAGGACTTTAAGCCATACAAAAAAACAGAAAACATTAAATTCTTTTTGGATAAAGGAATTTTGCATGCTGAAATTACTCAGGACGGTTTTATACACGACAGAGAGAAGGATAAGATGATCCCTCAAAACGCAAAGACTTATTATCGTTATTCGGAAGAAAAAAAGATTTTTACAAAGCTAGAATAGTAATTCGGAATAATCTTTTTCAAAATTCCTCAAAATTCTCCAATCCAATCTTCCTTTTCCCGCTTTCAACTTCTTTGATCATCTGTACAATTTTGGAATTGACCGGCGTAGCAATGCCAGATTCCAGCGCATTTTCGACAATAAAGCCATTGAGGAAATCAATTTCGGTTTTATTACCCCGCTCGAGCGACTGCAACATCGAGGATTTTAACCTGCGGTATTTGAAACCAATGATGCGAATGAGCAGATGCCGGTAAAAATTGCCAAAAAAACCGGGCTTTTTCAAAAATCGGTAGTAGTCAATTTTATTTGCATAGGGTGGCACCTTCATGTTCATGGCATCGGCAACAGACATGGCTTCGCGCATAATTTCGATAAACAAGTTGCGTATCTTTTTCCGGCTGAGCATCTGCCCCAGCTGCAGGCCACAAACTGCGCCCAGACTGGTAATACAGCTGTTGATGATGAGTTTTGAATAAAGACTTGCTATGATATCCTCCGAAATTTCGACAGGAACAATCAACGAGAGCATTTTTTGAATTTCGGTCAAATGCTCTTTTGAACTTCCACGGAGGGTTCCAATGACAAATTCTCCGCCGGAGGTCATTTCCAGTTCCCCGGGCGCATGCATACTTGCTCCCCAGCCTACTACGCAGCCTACCATTCGGTCCTTGCCGATTATCTCGGCCAGTGCTGCTTCGCAAATGCCGTTTTGCAGGGAAACCACTTTTGAATTTTCATGCAAAAATGGAAGAAGTTCCTTGGCTGCGGGCAACATATCGGTGGCTTTTGTGGCATGCAGCACCAAATCATATTTGTCTGTCAACTCAGCGATTGTGGCTACTGCATTCATTTTCAGGTTGATATTTCCACAAATGCCACTCACTTTCAAGCCCTGTTCCCTTATTTTTATAGCCAGCTCGGGATATTTGCAGACTACTGTTATGTCGTAATTGTTTTTTGCCAGAATTGCTGCGCAAACGCCGCCGATGGCTCCGGTTCCGATGATTAGGGTTTTCATATTTACAGATTGTCAGATTATCAGAGGTCAGATGTTAGATTTGTATCAAGTAGCAGGTAGCAAGTATCAAGACTTTTTTAATTAGACGCTAGACTAACAGACACTAGACTTGTAGACTTTTTTGATTAGACTTTAGACTTAGAGACTTTTTAAATTAGAATCCCGATAGCTATCGGGAAGAAGTCTGAATTTAGAATTTTTTAACTAGACGCTAGACCAATTATGAAAGTAAAAGTAAGAAATTAGTAATTTGTCAATCACTAAATAAGGTTGACCGTTTTGTTAATACTTTGTGGTGCTTTGTGTAACCCGATAGCTATCGGGTCTCTACGCGCTCTATGGTTGAAATTTTTAGACTTTAGACTGAGAGACGCTGCCTAAGCACTAGTACCTAGTTCCTCGTACCTAGGTACTCTTAACTAGTAACTTTGCACTTTTAGACTTTATTATTAACTTTACATCCTGATTTTTGTTTCCATGAATGAAATTTCGACATTAAGATAAATCATAATAATGAAAAACTGTGTAAAAATATTGGCCATCCTATCGCTTTTCCTTAGCCTTTACGGATGTTTTGCCATACAGAAGGGCGATCAATACAAATATCTGGCTCCGGGAATCTGGCGCGGACTCTTTCTTTTTGGCGAGGACAGCCTGGCCGATAAAGTGCCTGTCAACTTTGAAGTAAAAACCAAGGGCGACAAGGTTAGTATAGAATTTATTAATGGCAATAGCCGATTAAAAGCTGACAGTCTGCGCTTTTGGGGCGATACCCTTTACGCCTGGTTCGATAACAATAAAAAATATCTGAGGGTAATTTATGAACCCGGATTGGTAGAGGGTTATTATTACGACAGCGAAAAAAAGAACTATCCGATTGAGTTTTATGCACAATATGCTCAAAAGCATCGCTTTATCGACCTAAGAAAAAAACCGAAGTTTGATATAAACGGCACTTGGGCAATGGATATTCTGGACGAGACAGAAAATATTATCCCGACCAAACTTGATATAAAAGTTGATAAAAACAGGGTTATTGCCATGATGAAAATGGAAAAAGACTCCCTGCCTACCGAGCTGGAGGGTACCATACAAAACGATAAACTTTTCCTTTCGGCCTTTACAGGCGACCGCATCATTCTGGTAAAAGCCATTTTGAAAGACAAGGAAACTTTGGGACAGGGCAGCATTCGTATCAATACCAAAGAATTGGCCTGTGCAGCAAAAAAGATAACCGCTGAACAAAGCAAATAGTCTGAATGAAAACACCAAAATCATTTTTGCAAAAATCTGAAGCTAAAGCCTTTTCTGCCGATCACCGCAGAACGATCAGCTTTAACATGGGCAAATACGATGCAAAGGTAAAGGAAGGCAAGTCACAGTTTTTTGACCTTGAAAAAGCGCGCAAACTAGCCAAGAATATCAAGTGGCAGGTGATGGAAAATCTACCGGAATTGTTGCTTCAATTCGAGAAAAATTTTACTTCGCGTGGCGGACAAATCATCTGGGCGGAAAGTGCCGAAGATGCGCTGGAAGCAATTGCCGGAATCGTCGAAAAGCATGCCGCTAAGACCGTTGTGAAATCGAAATCGATGATAACGGAGGAGATTGAGCTCAATCCCTTTCTAGAAAATATGGGTTTGGAACTGCTCGAAACCGACCTGGGTGAATATATTGTACAATTGCGCGAAGAGCCACCCTATCATATTGTTACGCCGGCCATGCACCTGAATCGCACTGAGATTGCCGAGCTTTTTCATAGAAAATTCAATACCGCTCCCGATGCTACGCCCGAGGAAATTACCGCCTTTGTACGGCGTTTGCTGCGTCAAAAATTTGAATCGGCCGATATTGGCATCAGTGGCGCAAATTTTCTCATTGCCGAAACAGGCTCAGTGGCCCTGACCGAAAATGAGGGTAATGCCCGATTGGCAACCACTTTTCCAAAGGTACATATTGCCATAGCAGGCATTGAAAAAGTGCTGCCAAAGATTTCCGATCTGGAAGTTTTTTGGCCTTTACTGGCCGCTTTCGGCACCGGGCAACAGCTCACGGTTTACAACAGTCTCTTGAGCGGCCCCCGTCAACCCGATGAAAACGACGGTCCGGAAGCCATGTATGTCATTCTGCTCGACAATGGCCGCAGCGAAATTTTGGCAAATCCCGAAAAAAGACAATCGCTCTATTGCATCCGTTGCGGCTCCTGTCTGAATGCCTGTCCGGTTTACCGAACCATTGGCGGACACAGCTACGAAGCACCATACAGCGGACCGATTGGCGCAGTGATCATGCCCATGTTGGAAGGCTATGAAAAATATGGACATTTGAGTGGAGCATCCTCGCTTTGCGGCGCATGCACCGAAAACTGTCCGATGAATATCGATTTGCATAAAATGCTGGTGTACAATCGCAGAGATGCGGTAAAAAGCGGAGCGAGCAGTGCTGAAAAGATGCTTTGGAAGCTTTGGAAAAAAGCCATGTTGAATCGAAGGTCAATGAATAGTCCACTTTTTTTGAAGAAACTCATGGTCAATTTATTTTTTAAAAAAGCATGGGGACCAAGAAGAGATTTTCCCGATTTTGCAGCCGAAAGTTTTAATCAACGTTGGAAAAAAGGAAAATTGAGTTGATTTATTTCTGATTCCGCTATTTAATTTGTAAACTTGCAAAGCTTTTAAACAGAAAACAGTTTTTTACAATTCTCAAAACAACATTAATATTATGAAAATTCTAACAATGCTCGCGCTGATGCTGTTTTTTGCAGCAGGAACCGCAATGGCTACTCAGTCTGTTTCAGAAAATGTACAATTTGTAGCCGGACCATCTGATGCTGAGGTAAAGAAGCTGGTTATGTATATGATTAAAACCTATAACCTGAATCCTGACCAACAGTTGAAGGTAAAAGAAGCTGCTATGAAAATGGCTTCGGATGCCGCTGCAAAAAAACCGCTTAACGCCAAAAAAAGAGCTGCGCTTCGCGATGCATTATCTGCTGCTATGTCAAAAACACTCAGTGCCGCTCAGTACAGTCAATATAAATCAGCATTGAATGGCGAAATCAACAAATTATTGGACGATATCATTGATGCTGCCGTAAAGTAAGCGCAGGTTCATAAATTTTTAAAAACAGTTCAGCAGCATTGTTGAGCTGTTTTTTTGTTTTAATCGTTCCAATTGCGAAATTTCATTGGCATCTCTCATCAAAATGTCCTATATTTGCGTTTAAGGTAATAAAATAACCCCAAATATATTGCTATGGTTGAGGACAATAACGAAGAAATCGAATTTGAGAACGAATTTTTTGAAGAGTCTGAAGACTCCGAAAAAAAGCATCGCGAAGCAACACCCGAAGAATTAGAAGTTTTTCACAGAGAATTGATGCCACAAATCAATGCCCTGTACAATTTTGCCTTCCATCTTACTTATAATGAAGATGATGCAAATGATCTGGTGCAGGAAACCTATATGAAAGCATATCGCTTTATCGATAAATACATTGCCGGTACCAATGCAAAAGCCTGGCTTTTCAAAATTTTGAAAAATGCCTTCATTAATGAGTATCGAAAAAAGAGCAAACGTCCTCAAAATGTTGATTATGAGGAAATAGCCATCTATCACGATACGGAAGAAGATGGTTACACCAGGTATACCGATTTGCGCGAAGAAATTTTCGAGGGCATGATGGGCGATGAGGTTACTATTGCCATAAATTCCCTGCCAATCGATTTCAGAACGGTTATTCTACTCTGCGATGTGGAAGACTTTACTTATGAGGAAATTTCAAAAATTATAGATATTCCAATTGGTACGGTCCGTTCCCGTCTGCATCGTGCGCGTAACATGCTCAAGGAAAAATTGACAGAATATGCAAGATCAATGGGTTATAAGGATATGAGGGGATCGAAACATAAAGAAGACTAAAAATAATTTGATAATTTGATAATTTGATAATTTGTCTCGTTCTTTCTACTTCGTTTTATTCCTATTTACGCTCATACCTGCTATTCCACGCAAAGGCGAAAAGCCGCACCCGATCTATATTCAGCAAAGAAGAAAAGATTAACTTTGTGTGCTCTGTTAAAAATTCTCCCACGGTGATAGGGAGAAATTTACGCGCTTGTGATTCGGGAGTTGGTCTATGAGTGTTCTGTGCAAATCTTTCATCTCATCATACTGACGAGACATTCTTTCATCTTTCCTCTTTAATTCTTTCCTCTTCAAATCTTTCCTCTTCAATTCTTTCAGTCTTCAATCCTAATCTCTAATGAAAGTAGAACATATAGGCATCGCCGTAAAAAATTTAGCGGACAGTAACGAATTGTTTTCGAAACTGTTTGGACGTGATAATTACAAGGTAGAAAGCGTTGAATCAGAAGGCGTTTCGACCTCCTTTTTCATGTGCGGCGAAACCAAGGTAGAACTGCTCGAAGCTACGAATCCCGACAGCGCCATTGCAAAATTCATTGAAAAAAGAGGCGAGGGCATTCATCATATTGCATTTGAAGTGGAGGACATTCATGCTGAAATGCAAAGACTTAAAAATGAAGGCTTTCAGATTCTGAATGAGAACCCCAAAAAAGGCGCTGACAACAAACTCATTTGTTTTTTACATCCCAAAGGGACAAATGGCGTATTGATAGAACTTTGCCAGACTATCAGACCTTAGTATCATTAGCAAATGCCATTTTATTATTATCTGATTGCTGCTGCAGCAAGCCTTGTGGCCGGAATCATCAATGCCATTGCAGGCAACGGTTCTTCCATCACTTTGGCGGTATTGATGCAACTAATTGGCTTGCCTGCCCGAGAAGCAAATGCTACCATCCGAATTGGTGTTCTTTCAGGAACTCTTGGTGCTTTGCCAGCATTTTACCGCAAAGGGCATATTCGTCCCAAACGCGATGCCTTATTGATAGTCTGTATGACAGCAGGCGCAATCATTGGCATTTTTACTGCATTAAATATTGACAATGCATTATTTAAAGAGATTTTTAAATATCTTTTCATTGTGATGCTGCTCTTGGCATTAGTCGACACAAAAAGCTGGCTCAAAAAAACGGATGAACAGAAAAGATTACCAGTATATTTAATTGTACCCTTATTCCTTTTGCTCGGATTCTACGGCGGCTTTGTACAAATGGGCATCGGCGTTTTCTTCCTTTTTGTTACGGTGTTGGGGGCAAGGTACAATGTCATCGATGCAGCTGGGCTTAAAGCACTTTGCATTTTTCTCTATACGCCGGCTGCGATTCTCATCTTTGCACTCAACGGACTTATCCACTGGGATTTTGCATTGGTAATGGCCGCAGGGGAAATGTTTGGAGGAATGATTGGTGCAAAAATCGCTACAGAAAAACCAAATGCAGCAGTTTTTGCGCACCGACTGCTGATAGTTGTACTCATAGCTGCAATTCTGAATGCATTTTTAAATCCCGCAGCTTAAAACAAAAATTTGCAATTCTGATTGAATGAGTGTAAATTTGAACAAACTTGCGATTTGCCTATGGTTTGCAAATCTATTCATAAAATATGCTGAACGAAAACCTCAACGCGGGCAAAGAAAACCTATCGGAAGCCGAGAAGCAGCTTGAAAAGGCATTGCGCCCTCAATTGCTCAACGATTTTACCGGGCAGGGAAAAATTGTCGATAATCTTAAAATATTTATTCAGGCAGCAAAAGGCCGCGACGAAGCATTGGATCATGTACTTTTGCATGGCCCTCCCGGTTTGGGAAAAACTACCTTGTCGCTCATTATTGCCAATGAGCTGGGTTCTAATATCAAAATTACTTCTGGTCCGGTACTGGAAAAACCAGGCGATCTGGCCGGCCTGCTCACTAATCTTGGCAAGGGCGATGTGCTTTTTATAGATGAAATCCACCGCTTAAATACTGTGGTCGAAGAATATCTCTACTCGGCCATGGAGGATTATCGCATCGATATCATGATCGACTCGGGGCCTAATGCACGTACGATACAAATTGCGCTTAATCCATTTACACTTGTGGGCGCCACTACACGCAAAGGCATGCTCACCGCACCTATGCGCGCACGCTTTGGTATCGATTGTCTGCTCGATTATTATGACCGTGCAACACTCATCAGAATCTTAAAACGCTCGGCCGAGATTTTGAATGTACCCATCACAGATGAAGGTGCTATAGAAATTGCCCGCCGAAGCCGCGGTACGCCCCGTATTGCCAATGCCCTACTCAGAAGAATCCGTGACTTTGCCCAGATTAAGGGCAATGGCACCATCGATCTTAAAATATCAAAATATGGCCTCGATGCACTGAATGTGGACAGCGAAGGGCTCGATGAAATGGACAATAAAATTCTGCGTTGCATCATCGATAATTTCAGCGGCGGCCCAGTGGGTTTGACTACCATTTCAACAGCAGTTGGCGAAGATCCAGGCACCATCGAGGATGTACACGAGCCTTACCTGATTCAACAGGGATATCTAAAGCGTACACCCCGCGGAAGAGAGGCTACGCCTAAGGCTTATGAGCATTTGGGTATCAGTCCAAAGGAGCAGAATGGGACATTGTTTTAGAGAAGCAAAAACATAGTTTTTCAATCAGGAATGCGCACTAAATCCGTGTTTTTTTAATTTCAGTTTAAAAACACGGATTTTACGGTAGAAATACAGATACACACATAAGACGAATTTTAAGTTTGATAATCTGTTTGTTTTTTACGCAGTAAAATACCATTATTTTGTGTAACAAAATCTAGCCCCGATAGCTATCGGGGTCAGCATTGTCGATTAAATCCGTGTTTGAAAATCTTCTACAAAACGATAGATTTTTCTTCTGCTCACAGTGAGATTTTCAAACCCAAAGTTTGTTCCTTTCTCTTTTCTTTTTTACTTTTTTCATCGCTAAAAAAGTAACAAAAAATCTAGTCCTCAGCAAGGCGTTTTCGGGTCGCAAGCCCAAGTTATTCAATAGTTTAATTGCAAGGAACCCGATCCTCGATAACTATCGGGACGGAAGCAGCATCTCTAACCTTTGCTTATTACTCCTCACTATTTGTCCCAAACTACAAAAGTACCATTGCCAGCCGATGCTGCTTCCATACGCTGGTGCTTCAGACATTGGGAAGCGGTGCCTGCGGCGCGTTTTTCCAAAAGGCTTTAGCCTTTGAGAAAAAAATAGCAAAGGAGTGCGGTATTTTAATGCCGCTAAGTATTGCAGCATTTTTTATAAGGTAAAATACCAGTATTTTGTGAAACAAAATCTAGCCCCGATAGCTATCGGGGTCAGCATTGCCCACTAAATTTGTGTTTTAATTTCAGTTTTAACACACAGATTTTACGGTAGAAATACAATGTTGTCTTAACTAGTAATAACGCCAAAAAAATTAGGCTACCTTTTAAAGGCAGCCTAATTTTTTTATACGTTTCAGTAAAAACTATGCTTTTGTGATTTTTGAATTATCCTCTTTTGGCGAATTTTTATAAACCCACCAAATAGCAAAGCCCATAAAAGCAATAATCAACAAGGATGAAATGAGCGCGCACAATTGACCAAGTCTGTGTGAACGTGGCTCGAATTTAAACTCAATTGTATGCTCACCTGCAGGAATACGCATACCGCGCAGGAGATAATCAACTTTAATAAAGGCTGATTTTAGGAGTTTTCCATCGACATAAACATTCCAACCCTTGTGAGGCGGATAATAAATTTCAGAAAATACTGCAAATCGTTCATTTACTGTTTTCGATTTGTATGTGAGTTTCTCAGGATGATAAGCAGCAAGCATGATATAATCACCATCCGATTTGGTATTTGCTAGTCCTTTCAGATAAGCCTCGTTACTTTTTCGCGTAACTGCAGTTGATCTCGGAACCAGTTTTGCCAGATAATCAAGTTCTTCATCGGCAGTATTCACATATTGAATAGCATCTACAAGCCAAGCATTGCCGAGTGCCTCTGGGTTTTCGAGCGCCTTATCCGGATTGTTCAAGACATATTTTGCATTGAGCATTCCAAGAATATGCAGGTAATCGGGATTGATATCTTTTCCACGCAGATAATATTCAGAAAGTTCCTGAATGAGAATTGGTTTAGCAGCATGGTAACCACCAATTATTTTATGAAAATAGGCTCCTTCCGAATTTTGGAAAGGGCTACCTTGCCGGCCACTTCTTGCCCCTGCCAAAAGATCGTAAACCCTGAAATGAGGGGTCTTATCTGCAAGTACCTGCTGATCGGCCTTGGTGGCAGGCGGTGTACTATTTACATTACTTTTCTCTTCATAACTGCTATCATTGATATAGTATCTGTCAATCAATACAACATCGACCATAGAAATGGCAGCAACAATGCCCACCAAAAGCCATGATTGTTTGAACTTATCGCTTGCATAGGCCCAAAGTGCAGCAGCTCCCAGAATGATAAAAATTAAAGAGCGTATAGCATCCGATCTCATCAATTCTGCCCGGTCTTTTTTAACTGCATTGTAAAACTCACCCCATTGCGGAGCCTGTTTGGTAAGCTGTACAAATTGACTGTCATTAGCACCGGTAAAATCGCCACTGTAACTGAACATTATAACATATAAAACAGCTGCAGCCGATATTCCCAAAGCTGTATACAGATAAGTCAGGCGATTTGCCTTGATTTTGACAGCCGCAAAAATGCGTTCAATAAGTAATCCTGTTGGCTTTGCATCCAGCGTTTTATCTTTGTATTTTATAAATTCAGCCAATCCCAAAACTGCCAGAATCACTGCTATTGCCTCAACGCCTGCTAAGGACATCGTCACAGCTCTGAATTTATTATACATGGGGAAATAATCCACCATAAAATAGTTAAAGGCTTTGAAATTATCACCCCAGGCGAGCATAATAAAGAATGCGCCTACCAGCATCAGTGCCCATTTTACCGGACCTTTCGCAATAAGCAGACCCAAAATTGCCAAAAGGAAAACAATTGCCCCCAAATAAACTGTACCACTGGTAAATGGCTGCGCTCCCCAATATTGAGAAGTCATTTGGAAAAGCTGATTCAGAATCTTATTTTGTTGCTCTGGCGCTGCTCCTTGTAAGAGCTTTTTTATAGCTGCGGCAGAGTTGGTCTCATTAAACTCAATTCCAGAACTGCCTGCTTCTCCGGCAAAATATTTGGAATTGGTACCACCGGCAAAACGCGGTACTATGAGGGTAAAAGTTTCTCTGATGCCATAGCTCCAACCGAAAATATAATCCTTGTCTAGCCCTTTATTCTTGGAGGTACTTGCAAGGCTTAGGATATCTTTTTTGAGGTTATTTGCCTTTTCGGGACTAAGGGCAGCGCTCATATAGTCCATGAATATTTTTTCGGTCTTGATGGCTTTTCCCACTACACCATAGTCGTTCAGTTTAGCAATCTCTTCCTGCGACACTCCCTTTGAAACAAGTGCCTTCACATCATCTTCCTCGAGAATAAACTGCTTAAGCTCCGATCCGCCCCGTATCGTCTCGGCAGAATATTCATAAGTTGTCCAAAGTTGTCCAAGATTAGCAAGTACGCCAAAAACTGCAGCAAGCGCCAATGCTCCGGAAGCTTTTATGAAACTGCCAATTTTCTTGTTTGTAATGTCATGCACCAGGAAAGCCGCGGCCAAAAAGCCCATCATCAGGAAAGTATAATAAACTATCTGAACATGGCTTGCTCCTATCTGTCCTGCAATACAAAAAGCAGCAATAGCAGATCCCAGAATGATTTTGCCACGATAAGCAGTTATGGTTGCCGCTATAATCGGTATCATATAAACCATGGCATGGATTTTTGTGGAATGCCCTGCCTGAAAAAGGTCCATATTGTTGGCCATAAATCCGAAGGAAAGACCTCCCAATGCCGATATCCACTTATCAGTACCCATGGCCAGAAAACCCAGGTAGGCAAGTATCATCATAAAGAACAGCATGGTATGCGGCGCATTGATAGGCGCACCAAAAAGGAAAACATAGGATACAACCGTGAAAACCTTATTGGCTGTATAGTTTCCATACAACAAATAAGTTGGCATACCGATGAAGGTCTGGTCAGTCCAGTTGATATGTTTGTTTTCTTTTTCAATATACTGATAAACTTCTGCCGACATGCCCCGTGCCTGCATGTTATCATGCTCGGTCAAGGACATATCATTAAAAGCTGTCGGACTAAAAAAGATAAAGGCCGCCAAAAGCAGCGTGAAATAAATGGCAATATGTGGAATCAGTTTTTCAAATTTCATTTTTATAAATCTCTTTTAGCAATGATAAAAAACAATTCTGATAAGGGACAAAGTTAAAGATTTGACAGCAAATAATTTTTAGAAATACATCGCTTTATTAAAATTATGCTTTAATATTTTCAGCAGCGATGTAAGCTCTATTTTTAAACATTTGTTTCTTTGTTGTAAAAACATTGTATTTCAAAATGCAGTAAATCGCCCTGAAACCGTCTTTCCAATTTATTTTTTTTCCCTCAGCATAGGTTCTTCCGTAATATGAAATACCCACCTCATAGATTCTCACATTGGGAATTCTCGCCATTTTAGCAGTAACTTCCGGTTCGAAACCAAAGCGTTTTTCCTTTAGAACAAGCTGCTGCACCATACTTGTTCTAAAAAGTTTATAACAGGTTTCCATATCGGTGAGATTGATATTGGAAAACAGATTGGATAAAAATGTCAAAAACTTATTACCAATACTGTGAAAGAAAAACAGCCTGCGATTGGGATTTCCACCCATAAAACGCGAACCATAGACAACATCAGCCTGTCCGATCAAAATGGGCTTCAGCAGCAACACATACTCATCGGGATCGTATTCCAGGTCGGCATCCTGTATAATGAGAAACTCTCCGCTTGCATGTTCAATTCCTGTGTGCAGGGCAGCGCCTTTTCCCTTGTTCACTTCATGTTTCAGGTAACGTATGTTGAGTTCGGGATGATTGCTGATATAATTTTTAATAGCTTCCTCTGTATTATCTTTTGAGCAGTCATTTACAATGATTACTTCCTTCTCGATTCCGTTTGGCAATAGCGTTTTCCTTACTTTATCCAGAATTAAATGTACTGTTCTCCCTTCATTATAGGCGGGTATAACAATAGACAATTTATGTATAATTGAATTTTCTTCCATTTTCATTTTATTTCTGATGAGGCCAAAGCTGTCTCGACAGGATTGTTGGCCCATTCAAATATATGTTTCTAACTTAGTATTAAAAGCATCGTGGTTCAAAATTATAAAAAAAATTGCAAAATCGGATTTTTTAATCTTAATAGCATAGTTACAAAGCTGCTGATTACTTAATTTTGAAAAAATAATTGATATTAGATGCAAAATTATAGTGACGAGCGGCATATTGCTGACCTCGAACAGGTTGAAGAGCTTATTAGCAAAAACATCAACGATGAATTTTTTGGAATCACTGATTTAAATGGGATTAAAACGCTGCCCCCTTCTATATCCAAAATGGTCAAAGTTAGCCTTTTAACCATCGATAATTGCCGGGAATTCAATGAGATTTCAGCTGCTATGATAGAAATGAAAGCACTGAAATGGTTGAGGTTTGTATACTGTCAGCACAAAAATTTGCCGGTTGGGCTTTCGCGATTGACACAGCTCAGAAAACTGTCATTGAATGAAAATCAATATTCGCTAAAAACGAACTGGGAAGAATTGGGGAAAATGCAGGGTATTGAATCGCTCGAATTGAGTCAAAGCCTTGTCAATCTGCGGGGCAAAGTTCCCAAGGTGATTTTTTCCTTAAAAAAACTACAGTTTCTTTACCTCGACAACAATAAACTTAAGCATTTACCTGGAGAAATAAGCCAGTTGAAAGAACTCATTACTTTGGATTTGGGTAATAATAAACTAAGTCAGTTGCCTTATGAAATGAGTCAGTTGAAAGAGCTAGTTACCTTGGAATTGGGGGAGAATCAATTCCATGAATTTCCTGATGTATTGCTTTTGCTACCTAAACTTAGAAACCTGACTATCAACGCTGAGGCCATTAACAATATTCCATTCGAGCTATTTGATATGCAGGCATTGAAAACGCTCAGTATTACTGGAAAAAATACCAAAAAATATCCTGCTATATCCGAAGTTGAAAAATTTTTCAATTTGACAAGACAAGCGCAATTAGACAGCGATTTTATAAATCTGGTACTCAATGTGCTGAAATATCCGCAACTCTATGATGAACTAGAAATTAACGAACTTATTTTACTCTTGAACTGCAAGCTGGAAACAGTTATTAATAACAGCCTGGAAAGATTGGAACTAATGCTAAGCAATTCATTTTCAGGTATTAGTTCAGGGGATAATTTATTAATAAGCGGTAAAAGCTTTGAGCACAAAAATACATTAAAACAAAAACTGGAACTTAAGGACATTGTTGTACACTCAAAACTATCGAAAAAAGTTACACATGTTTTATTGAGCCAAGACCTAAAAAGCCTGGAATTTTTAAATAACCATGAAATAGTATTATTGACCGAAAAAATGCTGCACAAGGCTCTTTCAGAAGAGGATAAAGAAATTATTTTTTCAGATCCTGCTGAATATGAGTCAAGTTTGAATAAGATTCGCGAACTTTTGGCATCGGATGATACAAACAGCATTATGCTTGCATTTAACCTTATACAAAATTATGGCCTTATCGACAGCTTATTAACCGATCTGCTTTTTGTTTACAAAAAAACCCAAAGCGAGTCTGTAAGAAAAGCAATTATTTTACTTTTGAAAAAGGAGGGTAATTTCGAATTTTCTGTCGATTTAAAAAAAAGAATGCCATTGTTCAAAATTAACAAGGAAAAAACCCTTAGTAAATCCTTGCTTTTCTACAGTACGAAATACAAGATCGAAACGACTAGGTTAGTAAAACTAATTTTTGATAAAACTAAAATGGGCAGGCATTTCGCCCTGATGCATTTTGAAACTAAAGATAAAATCGATTTTTTTGAAGCCATAATAAAAGACAGGCAACTCAATCTTTCGAACTGTGATTTGGAAAAACTGCCTGAAGATTTCGAAATATTTTCAGATAAAGTGAACTCGATTGATTTGAATTTCAACTCCTTTGCCGATATTCCGATAAAAGCGCTATTGAAATTAAAAAATCTTAAAGAATTAAAATTTGTCAATGCTAAAATCTGGCATTATCCCGAAGCACTTCTCAAACTCGATAAATTGGAGTGCTTGATTGTTCCAAGTAGTTTTGCCCAACTTGCCTCCGCTGAGCTATTATCGACTTTAAAAAAACGAAAAGTAAGTATAATTTATGCTATGATTTAAACAGCTTTTTAAGCGTATCATAAAAAAGAGCTATCCCGAAAACAAACATGAGCAATCCTTTCAGGGCAATCAAACCGAAATTCATCCCCAATGTTTCCCAGCCTAATTTGTAAAAAGCAAAAGTGAGGGCAAAAAGCGGAAGCAATGACAAAACAATTTTTCCCAATGGCAAAGCAGGAAATTTCATCCAAAAATCATTGAAAATCCATGCAATCAGGGCCATGAGGGCATAAGAAAACAAGGTTGTATAAGCGGCTGCTTCATAACCATAATCTTTTACGAAAAGCATATTTAAACAGATATTTACCACTGCACCACTCAAGAAAATAAGGGTTATAAACAAATTAGTTTTTCTATAATTGTATATCCGTGTATATAGCAGCGCAAGTCCGTATAAGATATTGCCGAGTATTATGATGGGTACAATTACCAGCGCCTCTCTAAAACTAGCCTTTGCCGAAAGTAAGGTACCCAAATCGACTGAAAAGAGGATAAGAAAAAGACCCGCCAGTAAGGTGAGTTTGTGAATACTATAAGATTGAGTTGCTATATCTTCATATTTTTGCTCATCCATCATTTTTGTGTAATGTACCAATGAGGCATTGTGCAAGGCAGTGATAAGACCAAACATCAATAGACTGATCTTATATGCAAAGCTGTAAAGTCCTGCTTTTTCGGGCCCTAAAGCTACATTAATATACCACTGATCGAATGAGGATAAAATTTGACCACCCAATGCATAAGGAACCAAGGGCAATGAATAAACTAAGGCATATCTTAGATAAGCCCATTTCATGTTTCTGAAATCGAAATATTTCCGAATGAGATAAAACAGGAAAATTGCCAAAATTGCATTGACAAAGAATTCACCCACTATCTTCCCCATGTAGAGCGAGCCGCCATATTTTTTTAAATAAATAATACAGGCGACCGATACAACAAATTTAATATATTGGTTTAACACTTGCATGGTGGTCATTTCACGACTATTATTCTCGGCTACTCTTATAAAAAAATAGACATACCACATGATGCTGGTGTAGGAATATAGCATGAGCCAGTTGACCAATTGAGGACTAAGGTTGAGAAAGCGCCCAACTTCTTCTCTGTAAAGATAGATACAAAAAGCCGATACGCTGTATAGCACTGTAACCGCTGTAAAAATGGTACTCAAAAAAGCTTTTTTCTGTGCATCGGGCTCAAGGAAATATCTGGAGATGGACCACTCCAGGTTAAGCGAGAAAATTACAGATGCAATAAGTGTATAGCTAAGGTAAACGTTTACAATTCCATATTCTTCCGGACTTAGAAAATAGGTCATTACCGGCAGTGAAATGATGCCAAGCCCTTGAATAAGAATAGTTCCCGAAAAATAAACACTGGCATGTTTGAAGCTGTCGAAAAATGAAAAGTTTTTCAGCTTGGCCAATATTGAAGTATTTTTTAAAGACATATCAGTTTACCTTGCTTATTGTCTTCGATTCTTTAAGTACCTCGTCGAGCAGTTTACGACTGTTTTCATCCAGCGCCATTTTTAGCTCGTCTTCGATTTCAGTCAGTTGAATTATTTCGATCAGACAGTTAATGCGGGCCTCTGTCGTAAAAAATTTATTAATGACAATTACCTTTTGGTTTTTGACAAGACAGTACCCGGACTGAAAATGACCTTTTTCGTATCGCAGTTTATACTGCAAGTGTTTAAAAAGCTCTTCCAGCTTTTTTAGTGTATTTTCATTTAATTTCATCTAATCGAAACTTTAGCTGCAAAGATAAAAAAATAGGGCGTAAAACAAAACGGCCTGCAAAGCGCTGCAGACCGTTTATAAATTTAGCTTTTCAAAATTTGTTATTTTTTAACAATTTTTGCGCTATGTAGCATTCCACTCTTTTCATGTTTAGCCCTGATAATGTATGTACCGGGTACAAGACTGCTCATATCAGTTCTCAAATTATTATTGCCTGTGCTGGTAGCGAGAATTTTTGTACTGACTACTCGACCCAAGACATCTAAAATCTCAATTTGTATATTTTCC
The DNA here is from genome assembly GCA_945888475.1 of Saprospira grandis DSM 2844. Classification (GTDB taxonomy): domain Bacteria; phylum Bacteroidota; class Bacteroidia; order Chitinophagales; family Saprospiraceae; genus Saprospira; species Saprospira grandis_C. The sequence continues at coordinate 46,276 of CAMDAB010000010.1, forward strand.
TCTCTTTCTGAATTGAAAGTGTAGAAAACTTCATCCTGAACTGGGTTAGGGAAGAAACTGTAACCTTTGCCGTTACCGTTTCTTTCGAGCACGACAATATTTGAAAGCTCAGTAGAAGCATCAGCATTGATCAAATTCAAACGGTAATAATTCAGACCAATGAATGGACTGTTATCGATAAATTGATAAGTTTTAGTTTCGGCACTATTACCTGAGGCAGCTACTTCTCCGATAGTCTGGAAGTTAATACCGTCTTTGCTGCGCTGGACTTCGAAACGGGCAGTATTTTGCTCGCTTGCAGTTGCCCAATCGAGTATGTTGTAAGTTCCCTGTTCAGTTCCTGTAAAGAAAAGCCATTCGACAGGTAACAGCGCACTTGGAATGAGCACAACTGCTCCTGTTCCACCTGAGAAATTTGTTACACCTGCCATTACAGAGAAGTTTATTCCATTGAAAGTAGTTCCGGTACCTGAGGATGTCAGCTGCAAGAAAGTCGGATCATCGTCATAATCAGGTGCAGTATAAGCAGCATTTTGGTTTTTGAACCAGAACCAACCGTTCGGATTGGGATATTTGTATGCATAACCGCAAGCTGGATTGGTTGTCATCCAGGTATTGGCTGCATTGATTACTGCGTTCTGTTCTGCCGGTTGATAGTAAAATCTTACATTGTAAGTTCCTGAAAGTGTTCCTGTATGTTGTACATTCCAGTTGCGTTCCATTTCGAACTGTGCCTCGCCTGATGTATTTCCAAAGGCGCAATTGGCAGGATTTCCAGGATCGAGATAGTAGGTTCCATTATCTCTTATCGTAGCGGTAACAGTACCTGCAGAAGCCAAATTCCCCTGAAGCGATAAAATAATATCATTGCCTACGTAGAAATGGTGCCATCCTGCATTATCGGTACAATAAGTAGAAGTACTTGTACCATTTGCTGCGTAGATATAGCTTCTCGAATTAATAGTTGCAGTAGCATCGCTCGTTGTATTGCAAGTCCCCTGACGACGAGCAAATACCGTTGTACTTGCAGTTGTAACTGTAACGGGAACACTACTGCCAGTACCCAACAAAGTACCCGTACCATTAGGGCCGGAATACCAGTTTATTGTCGAACCTGAACCAGCGGTACCGCCAGCAGCTGTAATGTTTACAGTTGTATTGGGGCAGGTGATAGTTGGCGCAGAAAGCGTTGGCGCAGTCGAGTTTGTTAAGGCCGTAATAGTAGCGCTTGAACTTCTGGTACAACTGTTACCATCGGTAATAGTTACTGTGTACACGCCAGGTGCCAAGCCTGTTATATTGGAAGTTGTGCGTCCGTTGCTCCAAAGATAGCTATAACTGAGTGTTCCCCCTGAAAGTGAAGTAGATACCGTGCCAGTTGTAGAACTTGGACAAGCTGCTGCACTTGGCGTAGTTGTAAGTGTTATGGCAGATGGCTGAGTCACATTAACTGTTCTTGTAGCTGAACATCCATTTGCATCTGTTGCAGTAACAGTTGATAGACCTGCTGGAAGTGTAGAAACACTTGGCCCTGTTGAACCATTACTCCAATTATAGCTTATTACACCTGTTCCTCCAACGGCTTCAACGGTAGCCGATCCTGTATTTGTACCATTGCAAAGCAGATTCCCAGTTGATAATAAATTTACGGTTACCGTTCCGGGTGTAGTTATATTAAAGTTTACTGAATTCTGACAGCCGCCCGCAGTCACTGTAACAGAATAATTGCCCGGGGCAAGACCCGATCTGACACCAGTTGTATTTCCGCCAATGTTCCATGCATAGGAATATGGTCCCGGAGCTCCTATCGTTGCTACCGTAGCCGTTCCGTTATTTTGTCCGCAAAGCGCCGGAGTACTAGATTGCAAAAAGATATTTGGCGCTGCCGGAGCTGTAAAAAGAAAATTTGAAGCTGTTGCAGTACAGCCCGAAACTGTATTAGTTGCCGTTACAGTATAAATTCCCTGAGCTAAACCACTGATGGTAGATGCAGTTGTTCCAAAAGATGTACCGCCATTTGACCATACAAAGTTGAATGTACCACCCGATGGTGTAGCTGTCACTGTACCATTGCTGTTGCAGGTTGGCTGTACATTGCTCATCGTAATGTTAGGAAGCGCATTCACTGTAACAGGGAAGCTAAACGTTCTTGGACAACCATATCTGGTGATTCCTCCGACGATTGATCTGGAATAGACCGTAGCAAAATATGTTGTCGTACTCCCCGGTGCAATTGTTATGCTATTTGGATTTGATGACAATATATTTGTGGTTGGTGACCATACAATTGAGTCTCCGATAAGTAAATTGTTTAGACTTATTGTAGTTGATCTTCCGGCACATATTGAAGCTGCGCCCGAACCGGTAGGACTAGAAGTTTGTACAACTGACAAATAAACTGTTTTATTTACTGGGCCACAACAATCGGTTGTTAAAGTGAGGACAATTGTGTAAAAGCCTATATTATTGAATTGCGTTGAAGGCACCTGCTGTACATTGCCGGGATTTGCAATTGCTCCGTTGAAATTCCAGGCATAAGAAACACCTGGATACAAACTCTGGAAGGATGCGAATTCGCCCTGGCAAAGTTGGAAAGTATCAGTATTCAAAAGATTTGCATTGCTGTTGATTACCGGAATGGTAGAACCAGCAAAGGCAATATTATGAAAACCTGTATATGGGCTACCGGCCATGGTTACTGTATAACGGCCTGTTTGAGAATATTGTGTAGCACCACTTGCAACTGTTGCTGTAGCAGGGGTAGCATTGTTATTTATTAAAGCATAATCCCATGCAGATGAAACCGCAGTGGAATAAGTTACATTAGTATTGGTACAACTGACATTTGTTACTGTAATAGTTGTTTGTGTATTAAGTGCAAAGTTGGTAACATTAGATACCAAAGCAGTGCCGCTTTGAAGGTGTACCGCAGTGGATTGACCAGTTGAACCTGAACCTCCTTGCCCACCAGCACCACCAGCACCACCAGATCCACCATTGCCTCCTCTACCTACCTCTCCACTACTGTAAGGGCTACCAGCACCACCGGTACCACCAGCACCGCCGGCACCGCCAGTACCACCTACCCCACCTATGCCTGCAGTACCTGCAACAACTCTTCCTTGTAGAATACTACCATTGGCACCATTTACAAAAAGATATACACCATAGGATGAACCACCGCCAAGGCCACCGGTTCCACCGGCACCACCTTGACCGCCACCGCCGCCGCCGCCGCCGCCTGAACCACATCCGTCAATACATAAAGTACAACCCTGTCCGCCGCCGCCGCCGCCGCCGCGACCACCTTGACCGCCTGTTCCATTACTACCTGTTCCTGCTTGAGCGCCGGGCGCCCAAAAACCTGCTGTATGAGCACCTGTAGCACCAGCTGCACCGAGCGTACCAGCAATTCCTGCAGTACCATTTCCTCCATTTGCTCCACCAGCTCCACCACCACTGCCGCCGCCTGCTCCGGCACCACCACCACTTACGTTGGCACCATACTGACCACTAACACCTCCTCCTGTTCCGCCGGCTCCGCCTGAATTATTTTCACAACCGCCATTTCCGCCGCCGCCGCCGCCGCCGCCGCTTCTCAGATTAGCGGAAATATTACCGCCTGAACCCTGAGTTCCTGCATTACAGCAACCGCACCCGTTAGTGTCACCTGTTCCGGCACCACCAACACCCGCACCAGTACCAGCTGTTCCGCCCGTTCCTCCAACTAATGTACAGTTATTTGCTGAGCCAGTATTACCTGAAGCATTTCCGCCGTTTCCACCAACAGTGGTACCAGCACCTCCTCCTCCACCGCCACCGGCACCGGAATCTTCCTGGTCGTCAATATCCCCGGCTGTTCCAAGGCCACCATTCCCGCCACGGTTACCAGCAGCACCAACGGTACCCGCTGCACCACTGCCCGCATTGCCAGGCAACACCTGAGTTCTTACAATATTATAATTAGAACAAGCGGTAAGGTGAATGCCATAGGTTGACATACCCGTACCGGTAGTACCTGCGGCTGTTGTGATGGTTAAATCTTGTAAACGGAAACCGACGACAGTATTACCGTAAAAAGCAACTAGACGTTGTTCATCTACAGCACCTTCGGGATTTAAAGCTGAACGGAAAATTGTGGTTGCACCTGCCAAACTGGTTTTGGTCCAGGTTGTAGGGTCGAAACCACCCTCAATAGTGATATAACTGGCAAGATTTAACGGATTGTTTAGGGTATAGGTACCCGTCGCCATTTTAATAACAGCATTTTGGCAGGCGCCTCTGGAAATCGCAGCTGCGAGTGTTGTCGGTGAAGTCTGAGTGCCGGGATTTAAAAATGCACCCGTTGGCGAAACGTATATATTGACACAAGAGGCTAAAGCCGGAGGTGAACCAACTGTAATGTCTGAAAAGGCATCTGTGGTACAACCTGTTGTTGGGTTGGTTACCCTTAAAGTGTATCTGTAGGTGCCTGGTGTAGATGGCGGTGTAACTGTTCTTGTATTGCTGGTTCCGACAAAGACACCAGAGGCAATAGAAGTCATAGTATGGTCAAACCATTGAAAATTCATGCCCGTTACATCTGTTGTACCAGTTAAGGTAAAACTACCACCCGGACAAACGGAGCCTGTTGCAGGACTGACAAAAGCCAAGGGGTCGGCAGCAACAGTAACCAAAACATCGTCGGTTGAACTACAACCATCTGTGTACTGAAGGCGTACTGTGTATCTTATTGTTGCTGAAGGACTTGCAGTAACAGTTGCGCCATTGCCCGATGAAAGGCCAACAGTTGGAGTCCAACTAAAAGAAGAAATATTTATTGCAGCTGTTGTAGCCGTAAGTGTAGTTGAATTTCCCGCACAGATCGTAACATTTAAACCTGCATTTACAGGTGGGTTGGGATTTGCGACAACGTTTACGGTATAGGCTCTAGAATTGATGCCGGGTATAGGACAAGCCTGATCATTCAAATTAACCGAGAAAGAAAAACTTCCGGTCTGTCCAACAGGTGGGGTCCAGCAAAAACGGCCCGTTCTGTTATTTCCGCTACCAGTTTGAGTAAAAGTTGAACCGGCAGGTGCGCCGCTTATTGACATAAGCACATTATTTGTAGCATTGGCATCTGTTCCAAAAATATCGAAACAAACCTGACTGCCTTCACAAGTGCTAATACTAAAGGAATTTGGTACATTATTAATGCCTGAAAGTGAAGGCAAAAGATTGCTACAATTCTGGATAACAAACTGCATATCTCTGATGATTTCACCAATTTTTACACCATTGCGGTACTCTTCAACTCTTACACAAATTGCAGCAACCTGCGGCGTGTTTGCAGTAAAAGTTATTTCCCCTGTGCTTGCATTTATGGTTATGGGAACTGTCAAAGGATTTGTACCACTAAAACCTGAATTGTAAGTCACAGACGCACCATTGCTTTGGCGACAGGTAGTCAATGAATACACCAACTGGTCACCATCGGGATCAGTAGCCAACTGTTGAAATACTACCGGCTGATTTACACAGGTAAAAGGAGCGGGAGATGATGCAAAAGATGGGGAACTGTTGCATGGGCTCAATGTATTATTTAATCTTGCGGAAATTGAAAAATCATTTATGTCAGGATTGCTAATGTTTGTAATAATGCCATTTCGGCAACAGGTTGAAGTACTTAAAATCCAATCGGAACAACCTGAAGGAAGTGTCACCGTACCCTGATAGACATACAATTCTACGCCAACAGCACTGTTACCGCCTGAGCAGCGGCTTGATTGTGATGGACAAAGTGGGGTAACATCTGTGCTGCTCTGCAAAGATGCCGTTATTGTACCCGATGCTCCACAAGAAGCTGAACTGTAGGAAACAGTAAAAGAAGTTGGCATACTGATGCCCGAACAGTCGCGATAAACCCTTACATTTACACGATACTGATTTGGTCCTATACAGGTGTAGGTAAGTTCCGACCCCATAATGTGGGACGCATGCGCAGATTCAAAAAATCCGGCAAAAAGCAGCAGAATGGTAAAAAAACGTAAGATGTTTTTTTGTAAATTTTGTTTCATAGTGCAGTTTTTGGTGTTATTTTGATGTTTTGTAGAAAAATTTAATAACCCGGCAAATTTAATAATTTTTTTTTTAAAAGTTAAGACATAAAAATTAATTGTTCGTAAAATAAGCCAAAAAAACTATTATCTTTATTATTGTTTACTCTTTAGCTAATTTTGATAAAATTGAATAAAAATTTGAAAATCAATCTATTA